>JBAQIV010000048.1:0-26429 GCA_049289035.1 Saccharimonadales bacterium (SeqCode)
AGAAGACAACAAGATAGGCTCAACAACGTACAAACAAGCATGTACCAACAGAAATGGGAGGTCATAAAACCGAGCATCCAGCTAGCGCTGGAAGCTCGGATGGGGTGCTGAGGTGCGAAATGCGTGACAGTTTGTATTATACGACACTACACAACAAATGCAAGCAGGAGTAGCTTATCCTTTACCTAGTGTAGTTTTATAACCACTTCGTCGTCTCCAGATGACCGCTCTTCGTCAAGGTTAGGTATGGGCTCTTGACTATCGCGTCTCGAGCGGCCTACGTAGTCATCGTCGGTATGTTTGACCGTAAAAATTAGCGTCTTGCCATCCGGGGCAGGTTGGTCACCTTCTCTATCGGCCGAAGGTGTAATAATCGTTTGCACAGGCTGAGCGGCTTCTTTCAGGCCTATATAGTCATCGACTGAGTTTGGCAGTATGTAGCTTTTTTCTTCGGCCACCTCGCGGGCGATCTGTTGCTCGGTGATACCCTCGAGGAGACGGAGGTAATAGTCCAGCCCGCCCAGCTCGTTCACATTGCGCAGTGTACCGTTGTCGAGTACATAGACTGTGTCCATGAGAGCAAGCAACGATTTACGGTGAGTCACCATAAGAACGGTTTTGTCCTTGATGATCTGCATCAAAGAATCGCGGATGTAGTTTTCACTTTTCGCGTCAAGGGCCGCAGTCGGTTCGTCGAGACAAAGTATGGGCGCGTTCTTAATGAGTGCCCGCGCTATAGCCACGCGCTGGCGCTGACCGCCACTGAGCGATGAACCATTTTCTCCGACTGGCGAATTAACACCAAGCGGCATCTTGACGACAAATTCTAGCACATTGGATGTCTCAATTGCCTGCTTCACTTCGTCCATAGTTATCTGTCGATAGACATCACCGTCGTAGATATTTTCGAGGATACTACCAGTAAACAACTGTGGCGACTGACTCACCCAGGCTACCTTTTGGCGTAAGTCACGAAGTGAAAAGTTTTGCGTGTCATAGCCGCCCAGCATAACACGCCCTGCCTCCGGTTCGATAAAGAGCGGCAATAGTTTGAGTACCGTACTCTTACCGCCGCCACTTGGGCCAATAATTGCCACCTTTTCGCCTTCAGCAATGTGAAGATTTAGGTCATCAAAGACCGTCTGGCCATTGTAGGAGTACTTGACGTGTTCGAAATCTATGACGCCGCGAACATTGGGTGGTAGTGGATTGTTTTTCCTGAGATCATCGATCCCTTCGTGGTCACTCAAAACTTCATAGACACGACCGACATCGATGATTTTTTGGTACCGCGAAGTAATTTTCTGCACCAGACTTTCGACCGGTCCAAGTAAATACCCCATATACGTCATAAATATAAAGAGCTGACCAAATGTCATCTGGTGATGCATGGCCGCAGAACCACCAAAATACATGACTGTCGACGTCGCAAGTATGACAAGAAATGAGTTGCTGTTTTTGAGCAGATTGCCCCACATCATACTTTTGTAACTCAGGCGGAAACCTTCTTGCCAATACTCATCAACCCGAAAAAGCTGCTTGTCTTCAAGCGTAAAGGTTTGGACTGTCTCAGCGTTGTCGACTGCTTCGTTGATAGCACTTGCCGTTTTGCTATTGAGCTGTGTCAATTTTGTCGAATACTTACCAAGCTGCGGGCCGATTAACTTCATTGTTAGATACAAAAACGGCATCAAGATAACCGAGACAATTGTCAGCGGTAGGTTAAACAACATCATGATGATAAGCACACCAATGATCATAATGATGGAACTTATGATCGACGAGGTCGTGCCGAGGACTAAATCCGACAGGCTATTGGTCACAACGTTTTGCCGATAAACATAGTCGCCCTTGGCGAGGCGTTCCTGGTGGTACAGCGGCAAGTGCAAGATATGCCGAAACGACTCAGCTTTGATAGAACGGTTGAGCCAAAACCCTATGCGCAGTAGTATGTAGTCGCTGATCCAGCCAACAACAGCCCCAATAAAAAATATCGCAATCGACATGAGTGCCGTAATAGCGATGAGATCAGTTGTGCCTGTATATGGCGCAAGCGGGCCTGGTGCTGGTATAGTCCCAAACGCTGAGTCTGCCATGATCTTCATCGGCCACGGCTTGAGTAGCATTATGCCAGCTTGGATAGTGCCAAGCACCACCACAACGGCCACTGCTGGACGAGCGCGTTTTTGGTATTTCTTCAGCCAGGTCTTAAAGTCGGTCTTGATTGTCTGACGGCCATTGTTTCGAAACCATATCTCGATCGCTTGGTTGATCAGTCCCGCTGGCCAACCGACACGTATAAGCACATCGGCCAACATATTTGGCGGCACCTGGCTAGCCACGGCCATCTGAACCGCATTGAGCGCCTTCGCCAGAGCTCCAGATTCGTCGGGGCTATTTTGGTTATGCATAGATAGATGTAGTATACAAGGTTTTGGGTGTCAGGCGCCAGTCATAAGCACTTTGAAATATCACTGATGACACAATTTTTTGCAGTACGCCGCGATGTTGGCATTGTGCTCGGCTTCGGTACGGGCAAAATGCGTTGTGCCGTCGTCGCCTGCGACAAAATACACATAATCACCGGCCGCCGGTGCGGCCACAGCCTCGAGTGCCGAGAGATTGAAGTTGGAAATCGGTCCGGGAGGTAAGCCTTTTACGCGGCGGGTGTTATAGGGCGAAGGATCGTTGACGCTGGGCGTCCGCCCCTCTTTGGCGGCGATATAGAGAAAGGTTACGTCCGACCCAAGTGCTATATTGTCGCGTAGTCGTTTTAAAAATACCTGGGCTACTTGCGGCTGAACTTTGGGGTCGGAGACTTCTTTTTGAACGATTGAAGCAAGGATAATACCTTGGCGAAGCGTCAGTCCTTGCGCTTGCAAGCGTTGTTCGAATTTCCCCTCGGCAACGACTCGCTCCATTTCACGAAAACTCATCTTGAGCACCGCCTCGAGCGGATCGGCCGTCGATATGCCATAGGTGTCGGGATGTATGTAGCCCTCAAGTGATGTACCAGCTGGTTTGTCGGTAAAAATCGTAGACACATATGAGGCGGCAAACGCTGTTTTCACTTCATTTGGTGTAAAACCTTGATCGGCGAGACTGCCGCGTATGGTTGGGTCGGCCAGCTGTTCAAGCGTGAGACCGGGCAGGATAATAACACTGTATTTGTCTGTCGAGCCATCGACCAAACCAGCTACAATTTCTGCAACTGATTGCGATTTTTTCAAGGCATGACCGCCAGCACGAAGACTACTCTTTGTACCAGTGAGTAGTGTATAGATTTCAAACGCCATGCGATTTCTAATGAGATGGTGTTCCTCAAGCAGCCGCCCAATATCTGCCGCTGTGGCGCCTTCTGGTACAACAATACGTACAAATGTAGTGGCCGATCTATCGACCGGGCTCAGCGCAAAGGCATACGAGGCAGCCGCAAGCAACAAAAACAAGCTGAAGCCGCTCGCAATAGCGATAATTTTTTTGCGATACGATGGTCGTCTAATCTTAAGTTGGCCTGGCGATGGCGGTAACGACGGACCGCGTAGCAAGTCGCCAATCATAGCGTCTCCAGATAATCCTGGAGTATGATAGCTGCTGCATGCGCATCGACATCGGCCTTGCTATACGGCAATCGACCAGAGTCTAGCTGTGCTTCGGCGACAACTGACGTCAGAGATTCGTCTTGAAAACTATACGGCACACCGAGTGAAGAGATGTGCGCCTCGACAAATGCTTCAACCTGGCGCGACTGTTCGGTCGCTTCACCAGACTGGTTGCGCGGGTAACCGACGATGATACGATTGATCTGCTGCGTCGTAATCAGTTCTTTGAGTGCATCTATCTCGTTGCCGTCGACATCGATCGTCATGAGGGGTACTGCCAATTTCACACCATCGCGCGCCAGAGCCACCCCTATGCGGCGTGTGCCAACGTCGAGACCTAAGAAATTATTTCTTGGCATTGTCGACGAGGAATTTGATAGTTATCTTGTCTGCTGACGGCGCTGTCGAGACCCAAAACGGCGACAACGACACATTGACGTTTTGAATGCCTTCGTAGGTTTTGACATCAGCGATAATCTCGCCTTCTCGTTTGCCGACGAGTTTTTTGGCAAGGGCCGTGGTGTCGATCGACGGGCCAATACGTCCTGAGGTAACGACATTGACCGTATAGGTAGCATCTTGGGTAGAATACCCGGCGAAACGAATCGCGTCCAGTCCGGCATCGTAGATTGTTTGGTTGGGAAGTCCGGCAAGCTGTTTGGTAAGATCTTTTTCGACAATAGCACGTAGGTCGCTACGCGTTAAACCAATCATGCTATAGGTCGTCTCGACCGACAATTTCGCTGTCGTAGCTTCTTGCCCAACGGCCGGTGCGACCGATGGATTACCTGGTACGACGACATAACTCTCTTCGATCACGATGACGTCAGCAGAAAACTGTTTTTTGAGGTCAGATTTGATGGCTGTCGCATCTTGGGTTTGCAACTTTTCTTTGGCGGCCTGTGCATCTTGTTCGCTCACAACCGTGATGGTTTTGTCTGTACCGCCACCAGTGGCTTCAGTAAAGGCTACCGATGAGACTCCTTGTACGGTCATAGTAGCGCTTCCAGTCGCGCCATTATACGATGCGCCACTCGCCGTCGCTGTAACGCCAACAGATGCACCGCTAAGACCGGTTGCGTCACCTTTTGCAAATGTTACTGAACCATCTGTCGTATAGGTTTTGCCCCCTGCTGAAGTGACGGTCGAGCCAGCCGGTACCGTGAGGCCTGACACCAATATAGTATATGCGTCGGTTTTTATTTTTACTTTGCCCGTGGCTTTTTCGCCGACATCTTTTGTGCCGGTAGCTTGAAAATCAACAGAAGCAGTTTTCTTGATCTCTTTGACAACAGTCGGCAAAATGCCTTTGTCGGCATCGAGCGTCGCTCCGCTTCGTGCGGTCAGCGGCTTGTTGACGCTATATGGTGTCGTCTTGGCCGTAATCGTAATCGTGGCACGCGGTGCGAACACGATCGCCCAGACCAAAAACGTAATCAGCAGCGCTACACCACCGCCAATCAACAATAATTTCTTGCGGAATGCGTCAAAATTAGGCACGCCCGCCGCACCTCGGCGTCGTGGGCGATCAGATGCTATAGTGACAGCGGAAGCAGCAGGTGCTATCTCGTCTTCTATCTCCTCAGTTACCGCATCGTCCTCTGTGGGAGGTCCCGCAGGGGTAACATCACTGCCTTCAATCACCTCATCATCCTCATTTGCTAGTTCTGGCTTTTCGGCAATTTCTGGCTTACTTTGAAGATTACGAGCAACCGGTAGTGACACCCCCGCGGCAAGTGCCGTCAGTGCATGGTCACTCGTAATAAGGACAATGCGTTTATGCGCACTGGTCGCTGCTCGATCGAGTAATTTTAGATTCACCACACTTTGCAGAGCGCCAAGCCGTTTGGGCGGCACGAGCGCCACAATTGCCGACTTAGAAGATTTAACTTTTTCGATTATCGACGTAATGTCGTCTTCGACGTCGACATAGACGACATCTTTCTTGGTTTTTGCTTCATCTAGTTTGGTCATATGCGTAATATTCGATTGAATTTTTCTTTGATAGTTTCGTTGTCGCTACCGATAATTGTATCATATCCAACCCGCAGCAAACCCATGGCCGTAATGTAGGTGTGGTCGTTGGCTTGACCGGTCAGATCGCGAATACCCACCACGTCGTCGGGCGAGATTAAGTGCACCGTTGGTCGTTTGGTAAACGGCAGGCTCTTGTACCAGTCTTCGCGCTGGAGTGCCTCTACGAGCGGCTTAAGGCTCGCACCGCCGCCACAGAGTAAAATGCGAGGCGGTAAGTGATCAACTGAGTCAAATTCACTGAGTGCCAGCTCGACACCGCCTATCCAGACCTCAAGCGTTTTATCGATCGATTTGTGTAATTTCTCGGCAACTGTTTGTTTCAGCTGCGGCTCACTCAGGTTAACTTTGAGTTTTTCAGCGTCGTCATAGCTTATGTCCATATCGGTCGCAATAGTGCGGGTAAAACTGCGTCCACCAATGCCAAACATTTTTGTGCCTTCCACGCCGCCGTCATTGACGACAGCGATGTCGGTCGTGCCGCCACCGACGTCGGCCAATATAGCCGTGAAGGTGCTGCTAGCATCGGTACCAAGTACGCTACGACTGACGGCAAACGGCTCTGCCGCCACCGCAATGAGGTCGAGGTCGAGTTCGGTAGCAGCTCGTTCTAGCGCGCCAATATGCACCATGGGTGCAAATGCTGTGTAGATCTGTATAGCAACGTCTTTGCCTTGAAAACCAATCGGATTACTGACTTTATAGCCGTCAATGTGAATGCTCACGAGCGCTGAGTTAACCAGTTTTACTTCCACGTCACGATTGCCGGTCTCAAGCGCAATCTGTGCTTGAGCTTTTGTCTGGGCACGTTCTTGGACTTTTTCAATAATTAGCTCCATCTCAGAAACGTCCAGCGGCCGATCAGGCTGGGGACGACGGTAACGAATCGTCTGAGTGACGCCTTTCACTAGTTCACCGGCAATACCAATCACCGCCCGTTTGCCCTGCAAACCAGCCTGCTCCTCCGCAGCGGCTAGTGCTGTTTCGCAGTTTCGCACCACGCCAGCAATGTCAGCAATCGCGCCACTATGCATGTCATCAACTGATTGATGTGCTCGTCCAACGCCAATTATCTCTATGTCGTCGTGTTTTATCCGCGCAATCAACGCCTTGACGTACTCGGTACCGATGTCCAACCCAACGACAATCGAATCGGTATCGGTCGATCGACCAGGCAATTTGCTCTTTATTTTATCTAAAATCATTATGATTGATTATATAACAATACTGCATATGCTCGCAAATCTGCATAAACCGCGTCTGAAGAGTCGTTCTTTAAGCAACCACTATACCATAGCCGCTTTGATACGGCGGATGCCCGCTGAACTGGCTTCTTCTTTGAGGATTTTGTACGTTTTGCCATTGGGGGTGCCGTCATCGTTCTGGGCCAACTGACCAGTGTGATCGACATGCGGGCCGCCGCAGATTTAGAGACTCGCCAGGTGCTCACCTTCACCCATCTGGTAGACTTTCACCGTGTCACCATAGCGTTCGCCAAAGGGACCAATGGCGCCCATATCGAGCGCTGTCTGCGTGGGATATTCTTTGAATGTAACCGGTAAATCGGCTGCTATCCAGCCATTGACCAGTGCTTCGGCACGCGCAATCTCCTCGGGCGTCATTTTACGGTCGAGGTTGAAGTCAAAACGCAGGCGCTCTTCGGTAATGTTACTCCCGTGCTGGCGCAGTTCTGGACCAAAAATTTCACGCAGAGCCGACTGCAGCAGGTGCGTCCCCGTGTGGTAACGTTTGTGTTGCATAGTGTGGCCGCCGAGGCCGCCTTTGAACACACCTTTTGCGGCGGTCTTACTCCGTTCACGCTGTTCGACCATTTTGGCGTCAAATTGTTCGCGCCAATTTGCTGGTAACTTGATGTCGCGCTTAAAGCACTCCTCGACACTAAGTTCAACCGGAAAACCGTACGTATCATAGAGCGTAAATAGAATCGCGCCAGCCGACGAATCACATTCATCATCAGAAGGGGCCCGCCCCTTCTCGGGTGCCGCTGCTTCGCTGCGCGGCAGCCCGCCTTCCCCCGACTCATCGGCAGTAGCCGCTGAGTCGCCCGCGCTTCGCACGGGTGCGAATGCTTTTTCAAGCATTCGCAGGCCCTTCCTGAGCGTCTGGCGGAAGGTCTTCTCTTCCTTCACCAGCACAGCGATCACGTTTTCACGGTTTTCTTTCACCTCAGGGAAATCTGCTTCGTATATGTCAGCGATGACCGGCACGATGGCCTCCAGAAAATTCTGCTCGATGCCCAGTTCAAACGCAAAGCGAATCGCCCGCCGCAGCAAACGGCGCATGACATAGCCTTGCTCTTTGTTGCTCGGCGTCACGCCGTCAACCGCAAGGAAGGTCGCCGCACGCAGGTGGTCGGCAATCACGCGCATGCTTACAGTGTGGCTGTCGTAGTTTTTGCCACTTATGCTTTCGAGTTTCTCAACAATCGGCCACATGATCGATATTTTAAACATGTCTGGACTATCTATCGCAGCCATTGCAATACGTTCCAACCCACCGCCAAAATCAATATTTTTGTTCGGTAAATGCTCAAAGCCTTTTTCGGTGCGGTAATACTGCATGAGGACGTTGTTACCGATCTCTACAAATCGGCCACAATCACAGTTCGGGTGGCATTTCTCTCCATATGAGGTGTCATGATCTACAAAATCGAACTCATAGAATATCTCCGTGGACGGGCCGCCAGGTTCGCCGACAGGCATATCTTTGATCTTGCCGTTACGACACCACCAGTTTTTGCTTGCATCATAATAAAATACCCGTTCACCAACCTGCATACCTCTCTCGGCTGCATCTTGTTCGGATCCTAACTCGGCGTCGGTTGCCTCGACTCCAGCATCTTCGAAAAGTTTCAACCAAATATTTGCAGACTCGGTATCTTTGGGGATGTTAAAATCTTTGTCACCTATAAATGCCGTGACGTACAGCTTGTTTGGATCAAGCCCGATGATTTTAGTGTAAAATTCAAAGATCCACGGCAACTGCTCGGTCTTGAAGTAATCACCCAGCGACCAGTTACCCAACATCTCGAAAAATGTATCGTGCCGATTATCGCCTACTTCTTCTATATCTTGAACACGAATCACTGTCTGCGAATCAACCAGTCGCGCACCATGCGGATGTTTTTCGCCCAGCAGATAGGGCAGTAGCGGCTGCATACCACTGCCAGTAAACAGCGTCGTGGGGTCATTGTCTGGCACTAGGCGCGCCCGCGGGATCACCGCGTGGCCGCGTTCGGCAAAAAATTGCAAATAAGCTGTGCGTATGTCTTGTGCATTCATACTAGTCAGTATAACAGATACGGGCGACGCGCTCTAGACTGGTATTACTGTTGGCCGGGAATGTTTTTCTTTATGTCGTCAAATTTTTCTTGGATCTGGTCGACTTGCTTGTTGGCCGACTCGACAAATTTGTCATCGGCATCGCCAGGGATCATCTTGGTAACTGCTTCGGCTTGCGCCTGAGCGTCATCGATAGTTTTTTCGAGTTTTTTGGTCGATTTGAATAGGTTTTTAAATGAGTCCAGTAGTGCCACGTTACCTCCTTGTTATCGCTATGGCCTTAGTATACTCCAGCGCGTTAGACAATGATACCGCCGCCAAGCACTTCGTCGCCACGGTATAGTACCGCCGACTGACCCGCGGTCGCCGCCCGTTCCGCTTCCTCGAGCTGCAGGGAGTCTCCTTGCAAACGACACGGTAGCAACTGGCCCCGGTGGCGTAGGCGCGCTAGGAGTACCTCGCCCTCGCGCGGCGCATCATTGATCCAGTGTATACCTGTCAGCTCGACTGTATCTCGCCACATTGATTCGTCAGATAAGTCACGGCTCACAATCACACGGTTAGCTGCCATGTCTTTGCCGACCACATAATACGGCAAACCACCGCCCATGCCGAGACCATGCCGCTGGCCAAGCGTGTAGTAGATCGCCCCGTCGTGATAGCCTATGGCATGTCCTGTCGCTTTATCGATAATTTCACCTGGCTCCGTCGTGACGTACTGACTCAAAAATTCTTTGATCCCGACCGACCCGACGAAGCAAATGCCCTGACTATCTTTTTTACGAGCCGTCGCCAAGCCTTTTGCTTCCGCGATGGCACGTACCTCTGTTTTTGTCAGCATCCCAAGTGGAAAGAGGGTCTTACCGAGCGCCTCGGAGCTGATGCGGTAGAGGAAGTAGGTTTGGTCTTTGGTTTCATCGCGAGGACGAAGCAATACGGGGTTGGTTTGCTCATTACTTTTCCCTATTTTTGCATAGTGTCCCGTCGCAATCATATCGGCCCCATCGGCGAGTGCGGTATCGAGAAACAGTTTAAACTTCACCTCTTGGTTGCACATGATGTCAGGGTTGGGTGTGCGGCTGGCCTGGTATTCACTGATCATATAGTCGACGACCCGCTGTTTGTATTGGGTTTGAAAATCATAGACCTTGAGTGGTATACCTAGCTGCACCGCGACGCGCTTGGCGTCGGCCAGATCATCGGCCCACGGGCATCTCATACCAGGCAAATCTTGTGTCCAGTTTTTCATATAAATGCCCGTGACGTCGTAGCCCTGGTCAACGAGCAGCGACGCCGTCACCGAGCTGTCGACCCCACCGCTCATGCCCACATACACACGCGTCACGTCACTGCCCCAAGCGTCACTGACAGCACGAGTATCTTAAACAGCTCGCTATAAGCCAGCCACCACCCAGTCATGGTCAGCCACCAGCGGTCAGTCCATTGTCGATCATGCGCCACCGGATGATTCATAATTGTCACGGCGTCGCCCAGGCGTGCCCCAAACTCAATCGATGCACGGCGTTGATGATACACGCTCGTCACCAAAATAATCTTTTTAATGTTGTTTTTTTGTATAAACAGACCAGTGTTTACCGCATTTTCAGCCGTGGTTTGCGAAAATTCTTCTATCAAGATATCCGACTCTGGCACACCAAGCCCGAGCGCGTATTTTTTCATAGCTTCGGCATTACTTACCCCCGTTTTATCGGCAGCGGCACCAGAGAAAATCAGACGCCTACCCCAGCCATCTTTGTAGAGCCGTACGGCTTCGCCGGTACGCGCGGTTGTGTCACCACCGCTAATCGCTACTATGGCATCGGCTGCGGCACATGTACCTGGACGGGGCGCATCACACTGGGCCAGATCGTCGGGCCCCAAATAGCCAGGCAGTACAAATATCGTAAACCCAGCGGCAAGCGCAATACCGGCGACAAATACGCGTATCATCGCCCCCGCTCCTGTGCAATCACTTCAGATATGATAGTCGCGGCAGTGTCTATATCTGCCTCAGTGGTCGCACGGCCAAAACTACAGCGCACACTACCATCGGCAAGCGCATCGGACATAGCAATTGCCGTCAGTACATGTGAGCGCGTGCCGCGATTGGCGGCGCAGGCCGAACCAGTCGCAACCTGTACGCCCCGTTGATCAAGCGCGTAGACCACTCGCTCACCATCAAGACCGGGCACCGAAAAATGCAATATGTGCGGGGCGCGGCGTTTCGGGTGGCCATTGATCACAATGTCAGCAATACGCTCAGACAGTGCACGCTGCAAACGATCGCGCAGACTAGTAAGTCGGTGACTTTCTGCCTTGCGCCCCGCCGTCGCCAGCATCAATGCTTCGGCAAATCCCACGATGCCCGCCACATTTTCGGTCCCACCACGGACGCCTCGCTCTTGCCCGCCGCCATACATGAGCGGTGTCACCTGCATGCCGGTGCGCAGCCACAATAACCCCACGCCTTTTGGTCCATAGCATTTGGCCGATCCGAGTGTCATCATGTCGACACCCAGACGAGACACAGAGATATCGAGCATGCCAGGTGCTTGCGACGCATCGGTATGAAGCCAAATAGGCAACACCTCGCCCATCGACAAACGACGTTGACGCTCGGTTTCAATAACAGCGGCAATATCGCGAAGCGACTGTACAGTGCCTAGTTCGTTATTGATCATACCCACACTGACAATCGTCGTCGTCGAAGTTATAGTCTGTTGAACTGCTTCCGGCGTGACAACACCCCGTTCATCGACCGGTATCCAGTCGACTTCACCTGCTTCCGCGGCACGCACCACGGCCGCATGTTCAATACGGCTGGTCGCAATACGCCCACCATAGTGAGCAACTATGCCACGCAGCGCTAGGTTGATCGATTCAGTCGAGCCAGAGGTAAGTATGATCTCAGTCGGACGCACCCCCAGCGCCATGGCTAGTTGTTGACGGGCTGTTTCATAGTCACTTCGCACGGTAGTCGCGGCACGATAGGCCGATGACGGATTATAAAACTGCTGCGAAAAATACGGCTCCATGCGAGCAAAAACCCGCGGGTCACACGGGGTAGCAGCTGCATAATCGAGGTAAATACTCCGCTCACCCATAGCTTATATTGTAGCAGGCTGAGCAGTGAGTGGCTGGCCCGAGGTGGGATCACGGCGATACACGTTACGCATGACGCGTTCGTAATAGGCCTGCACTGCGGCCGAAAGGTTGTGTAATTCTTCGCCTTCGATAAACGAATACATACCGTTGTCTTGAACTTTCAAGATGCCGCTACTGTGTAGCTCATACCGAGTCGTGCGCGATTGTTTTTTGTTGTGTTCGTCTTTCCACTCTTCGTACCACACCCAGGTGTGATCGTCGAGACGAAAAAATTCACGGCGATGACCAGCCGCAACGGGGCCAAATATCGTCGCGCCTTGTTCGCTCTCGATCTCTATCAACTGGCGTTTGGTCAAATGTTTTGGCTGATAGGGTGTTGCCGTCTGACCAGTAAGTAGTGTTGTGATTTTCTGGAGCGCCTTCATGACGACCTGCCTTTGTTGATTTGCTGGAGGTGCGTAACTCGGCAGGCTTCGAGAAATGCTGTAATTTGAGTAATACGCAGGCGGGCAGCTGTATCTGTCTCACCACTGGGTGACGTTTCCGTTGAGGCTTGAGCATGGCTAGCCGCTTCCTCTGTCATAGTACCTAACAATGCCGGGTCAAACGCATGGTCAGGACTGTAGAGGTTGATGGTTCGTTTTTCGAGGGCACGCTGCGTCAGAAACGGTGCAGCGTCGCTCGTACCATACGATTCATTGACGGCTTTGCGGGCCAGATCAACAGAAAATACCGACTCGGCACCCGCTGCCTCATCGGTATATATACGCTCTGGCGCACCACGGCCAGGAATCATAAATGTATTGGGGACGGTTGCTAAAGCCACTGTCAATCTCTCCACAAATTAAATAGTTAGTGGGTGTTTATGGTGGTGTTTATTTGAGATGAAATAGATGCGTGGCACTAGCCTCTGTTGCACGCGAGAGCTCCTGGAGATTGATAGACTGGAGATTCGCAATATGTTCGGCAACATGCTGTAATAGTGCTGGCTCATTGACTTTACCACGATGAGGCACGGGCGTCAAGTACGGCGCATCTGTTTCGAGTAGAATTTTTTCATAAGGGATAGCTCGGTAAACCTCTTGGCGGTCACGCGCAAACGTGGCGATACCGTTGACGCCTATCAGGAGGCCACGTGATAGCGCCGCTTCCATATTTGACAAATTGTCGGTAAAGCTGTGCAATACGCCCCTGAGGCCCTTGTATTGGTCGAAAATAGGCCAAAAATCATCCCAGACCGATGTGCGCCCCTCTAGGGACGATGCCTCACGCACATGGAAAATAACCGGCAAATTATGCTCGAGTGCTAGTTCAATCTGCGCATGAAGCATGTCGATCTGCTGCTCGCGCGGGGAGTTGTCGTAGAAGTAGTCGAGACCGATTTCACCGATTGCAACGATGCTCGATATTCGATGTGCGCCAGCCGCATCTGCAGCCTCTCTACTAAAAGTGACTCTGCTTCCCGCAGTAGGCGCACTGTTCTTTTCAGTGCGCCGGTCACTTTTACGTAGAGAGGCTGCAGATGCGGCTACTATTGCACGAATATCATCTATCGCTTCCAACCCTCGCACCGCATCATGCGGGTGTAATCCGACTGCCGCCCAAGCGTTGGCGTGCGCCGCGGCAAATTCAACCGCCTCGCGCGACGTCACCTCGTCTGTCCCGACCACAATCATACGCCCGACGCCAACAGCGAGCGCCCGCTCATACGCCCCCTCGCTGTCGAGGTAACTCGCTTCTTGGATATGACAATGTGTGTCGGTGAGTGTCATAGCTTTGGTGCGTGCGGGTCGGGCGTATGTAGGTATTTTTTTGGAAACAGTACGCCTTCGTACGGCGTAATGACCCCACCTTCAAAAATCTTTGTAATCGCAGCGCTCGTGTCAGGCAAAAATGGCGCCAGCAATTCAGCAACTTGCTGCAGCGTACCCGCCGCGTGCAACAAAATTTCTTCCAAGTGTGCGGCCGCTTCGGGGTCGGTGTCTTTGGTCTTTGCTACCGTCCACGGTTTGACGTCCTCGAGGTACTGGTTGAGCGAGCGTACCGTAAGCCAAACATGATCGAGCGCTTTATTGAACTCAAGAGCATGCATCGCCTCATGATACGCGTCTGAGTCATGCTCAGCCTTGACGCCATCACCGACCACACCCTGCTGATAGCGGTTGACCATGGCAACCACACGCTGCACGAGGTTGCCCAGTTCGTTACTTAGCTCGTTGTTGTAAGCAGTTTCAAACTTTTCATACGTAAAATCGCCGTCTTCGAGAGTCGGTATGTGACGCGCAAAGAAATAACGAAAGGCGTCGAGTCCGTATTGGTCGATTATCTCTGATGGGTCGATACCGTTGCCGAGGCTTTTCGATATCTTTGAGCCACCAATATTCACAAAACCATGCGCCAATATCTTTTTCGGCAGTGGCAACCCAAGACCAAGTAAGATCGCTGGCCAAATAATGGCGTGAAACCGCAATATATCTTTGCCGATCACCTGCACATCAGCTGGCCAAAATTCGTGCCACGTTTCACTCTGCGGATAGCCAAGTACCGTGATGTAGTTACTGAGCGCATCTATCCAGACATAGATGACCTGCTCGGGGTCATCTGGCACCTGCACGCCCCAGCTCAGGCTCTTTTTTGGGCGGCTAATAGACACGTCGTGCACGCCGTCCTTGATCAGCTCAAGTATCTCATTGCGGCGAAATTCTGGCACAATTCGCATCGTACCCGACGTTATCGCGTCACGGATCTGGTCGGTAAAATCGCTGCAGCGTAAATAATAATTCTCCTCGCTCAACTGTTCGTATGGTTTTTGGTGGTTCGGACAAATACCGTTCGTTGACTCAACCTCTTTGTCGGTATAAAACTGTTCACAGCCCGTGCAATACCAGCCCTGGTACGTATTTTTGTAGATATGCGGACGGAGTTGCTGCCATATATACTGCACTGCTGCGATATGCTGGGCATCGGTTGTACGAACAACATCGGTAAAGCTCGCGCCAACCTTCTCGGCCATTTGGCGAAAAGCCTGCGAAGACTGGTCCACAAACGTCTGCGGTGCTATACCGTGCTCGGCGGCTTTCATGGCATTTTTGTTGCCATGTTCGTCAGTGCCTATCTGATAGCGAACTTCTTGGCCGTTGACCCTATGATACCGCGCCCAAATGTCCGCCAGCAAATAGTCCATAGCATGCCCAATATGCGGTGCGCCGTTGACATAGGGAATAGCGGTCGTAATATATAATTTTTTGCTCATTGCCACCTATTATATCCTATTTTCCTCTTTCCCCTGCTATAAGGTTCAACCCTGAGCAATATTGCTCAGGGTTGAACCTTATAGCAGTTATCCGGCAAGCTGTTTTGACAGCAACTTTAGTTCGTCACGACGATCGACATAGTCATCGAGAAACTTCCTGTAATTACTCACATCCGGCAGCAGCTCCGTGTTAAGCCACGCGGCGTGTTTGTCGCCTAGGTAATAGCCAAGGCTCGACCATGGCCATCGTATATAATCTTCTGGATTGAGGTGGATGTACCGACTGATATGTGCAAATTGTGCGTCATCAGTCATTCGCACCGCCCGATATCGCTGCTGAAAAACAGTACCGACATGATGATATTTCCTGTTAAAATACATGCTATAGGCCGTCCCGATAGAAGTAAGAAGTTTTTTCATACCATCTTTTGAACTTTGATACACTAGCAAATGATAATGGTTCGGCATAAGACAATACGCCATAAGACTCACCTCTTTTGCATAACACGGATACGGTTGACGGTTGGGCATTTTTGCGCCTTTTGGATCAAGATACCTTTTAAACAAGCTTAAGAATACCTCATAATCCTCATCGTCACGAAAAACTTTTTGCTTTGATGCTCCCCTGTTATAAACATGGTAGTAAGAATCCTCAACATAGACTTTTGTCACATTTTTTGCAGGCATATATTCATCATACGCCTCTTCGCGATTTCCTGCTATAAGGTTCAACCCCGAGCAATAGTTTGCTCAGGGTTGAACCTTATAGCAGGTGAGTTATTGTTATTTACCGGCCAGTCGTAGCAAGATACGGCGCATGGCCGGACGGAAAAACAGCCAGCCGAGTGTCGTAACAAGGCCGATTGCAAAAAAGGCAATCCATGAAAACCGTCGCAAATACGGTTCGGCGGCTAGCCCAGCGAAGTACACACCTGCCGTAACCGTACCGGCCCACAGGACCGCCCCTGTAACATTGGCAACCAAAAACTTTGGATAATGCATCTTGAGTATGCCAGCGAGCGGCCCAGCAAATATGCGCAGCAGTGCGACAAACCGCCCAAAAAACACCGCCCACATACCGTGCCGGTGAAAAATCGCCTCTGATAGCGCAATATTATCATCACTAAATTCAT
This sequence comes from Saccharimonadales bacterium (SeqCode), assembly GCA_049289035.1. Lineage (GTDB taxonomy): Bacteria > Patescibacteriota > Saccharimonadia > Saccharimonadales > Saccharimonadaceae > JAPUDQ01. The sequence continues at coordinate 16,430 of JBAQIV010000048.1, forward strand.
GCGGCAACTTTGTCTGCAGCACTCGCAACAAACGCCGCCCATAATGGTATCCGAACCAGTACCCCACTGAGTCGCCAATACTTGCGCCTACTATAGCAACAGACGCCACGACGACTGGGTTAATATGTGGATTATGTGCCGCTAAAAAGGCCGCGCTCATCAGGGTAATTTCACCTGGGAGCGGCACCCCAAAACTCTCGATCATGACCACACCAAAGACAAACGCGTAAATAAGATCAGGTGAAAGTGACTGCAAAAATTCCATGACATGCATACGTTTAGCCTACATTACAGGGGTATTGTTGTCAAAATTATGGTGTCATGACCGCTGCAACCATCATACGGCCCTGGCGATCTGAGCGATCCAGCTCAGTCGCGGCGCGGTGCGAGTAGTAACGCTCGTCGGTGTAGGTATTGATCGGGCTGACGTAGATACTGCCTGGCTTTACACCCAGCCGCTCGAATCGATCGCGGTTATGGCCGGGTATGTCGATGTGTATCATGCCGTCTGCTCCTGGTCGTTGCCAGGCCTGCCACTGCTCGGGGTGCGGCGGGGTAAAATACGTCATGCGATCGTGGTCGGGCTTGAGGCTCGGGCTCATCCAGACATGCCAGTCGCGCGGATCCGAACCCACTTCGTCGGCCACGCGTATGGCAAATTCTTCGATCAGCCCCGCCACACTGGCGTGGCGACCGAGGTGCAACACACCGAATAGATGTGCCACGGGGTCGTATACCACCGTCGCTACACAGTCTGCCACCGGCAGGGTGATGACTTTGCCCGAGATCGTCGTAAACAGCGCATCACATTTGATCGCACCTGCTGTGTCTGCATCGACTCGCTCGATGTGCGTATAGGTATTTTCTGGTAGGTACGTGACAAAAACCTTTGCCCGCCCCTCCGGCTCAAAGCCATATTTTTTCAAAAAAACTTCTGTATTTTGCTCATGTTCTGGTAGCGATGGTTTGCCGCCACCCGCCGCAATCGACCCATCCTCGACGCTCGAAAACACCACGTGAACACCATGAGGAAAAGTGTCGATAGGTTTATATGTTTTCATATAGTATTTATCTTATCATCAAATGGTATGAGCCAGGATGTTACTCCTGGCTCATACGTTCTGCTCGAGTGGAACTGTCACGCAGCGGCGCGTGCCGCGGTGATGGCACGCCGGACATACATGTCCGACCAACCACACACCAGCAGCATGACGGTCGCACCGACGACGAAGAAGATGGTATCGGTGGGCATGAGCTCAGACCTTCGCACCTGCATCGCAAGAGCGAAGACCTCCACCATGATGGAGCATGTGTACATACCCAACATGGGGGTACCGTACATGCCGAGCGTCTTGTGCGCGAGGTAGTCCTCGGCGTAGACGATACCCGTCTCGCCTGCAGACTCGGCCATGTGCGCGTGGTACAACGCCATTCCCACAGCCAGAGCCGCAACGAACAGCAACAGGCCGATGGTTGTGATCTGGAAGGTGTTCATTACTTGCCTTTCGAGTCAGCTGATGGAAACGTGCAGAACGTATCTTTACTATAATATCACACTAAGATAAATTTGTCAATGTTTGCCACTGTTCTATACTTAGTTCCTGCGCGCGGGCATCGGGAGAAATATTGGCTTTTTGCAATAGTGCCCCTGCGTCAGTTTTGCTGATAGCGAGGCCGGCGGCAAGCGAGCTACGCAGTTTTTTGCGGCGTTCGGCAAAACCGGCATGCGCGAGACGAAAAAAGGCTTTTTGCTGGTCGGTAGGCACGAGTGGCTGGTCGCGGCGGCGTAGTATGACCACTTGGCTATCAACTTTGGGTGGTGGCGTGAATTTGTCGCGCAGCACCACGGGCCCCAGACTGACGTCATGAAACACCTGAGCCGACAGTGACAACAGGCTCATCTGCCCCGGACCAGCCGCGAGCCGCTCGGCCACTTCTTTTTGTACCAGTAGCACCGCAATTTTTGGCCTAATAGGCCCTTCAGACACTTTACGAACGATTTTATTCGTGATGTAGTATGGAATATTGCCTACAACGATAAAGTCATCAGGCAGCCCCGTAAAGTCGTACGAGAGTATGTCCTGGTGTACCACCTCGAGATTTTTGCCTGGGAACTGCCCCAGCAACTTGCGTGCCAAATCCGCGTCATATTCTACCGCAATCACCCGTTCGGCCCGCGCCAACAGTACACTTGTCAAAGCGCCTTGTCCCGGGCCTATTTCCACTACTATAGAGGGGCTGGCAAACCCGCCCCGTGTGCCTTGCGAAGTAAATTCGCGACGCACACTCCCTGCCCCTAAAGGCTGCTCTACCGCTTGCTTTGTAGCCATAGGAAGCTGCTGTCTTGGGAGGGCACAATCGACAATCGCCTCGAGAACGAGGCGATCAGTGAGCCAATGCTGGCCGAGTTCTTTTTTGGGCACGATTAGTGACTCGCGAGTATGTTGTAGGCAAACTGGATTCGTTTACTTTCGGCGCAAATACCGCAGCGTTCATAGCCATTTTGAAAGGCCCGCACCGCTCCTTCGACAGAAGACGAAGCACGAATCTGCCCTAGTACCGAAGCGTAGGAGCCACTCAATTCGTACCAGAGGAAATCTAGCTGTGTGTGAATACTATAAGGATCAGGCCGCGACAACAAGGCACTCTTGCGTCCGCCAGTCCATTGAGCGAGTCCATCACCTGTCGTGTTGAAGCCGTGCTCTTGCTGCAAGTTGCCCATAATACCGGCGGTTTGCTCGCGCGAGAGGCCCTTGCCCATCAAGAAATCCCAGGTAATCGACTCATTTTGGCTCGGTGTTGTGTAGGCCCCCTTAAACTTTGTGCCGATAACGATCACTTGTTTGACAGGTTCGACTGTCGTGACACTTGCTATAACCGTGCGTGAGACTTCGCGGCCGCCTTTCATCTCGATCTCATAGGTCACATTTTTCTTGCCGTCTGAGCCTTCGGTGCGTACTTCGCGCGTGCCGGCGTCTTTGTCGGCGTCTTTGACTTCTTCGGTGGTTTTGGGTATCACTTCTTCTTGCGTCAATGTCTGCTTGCCATCGCGCCAGATAGAAATAGACATGCCAGCAACCAACGGCGCGGTATCTGGCACTGACTGGCCGTCTTGAGCGCCGAGTTTGATACCTTTTTCGCGTAGCATTGCTCCAACAGTCGCCGCTTGAGAGCGAATATCGGTCGCTTTGCCAAATAGCGACACGTGGACGAGTTTCGCGCGTTTTACCGACAACTGCAAGCCCGCCCCACCATCACGGAGGGGGTCAGTCGAACGATCAAACGACGTGGTATCTTCAGGGTAAAGTGTCAGACCGGCTGTGTCCATGATCTTTTTAGGGCTCTGTTCGGCCGTCAATACTTGAATGCGCCGCAAACCATCATTGATCACAACCCCGCGAGCACGGTAAATATTGACGCGATAATTCTTTGCAACGAGCGTCGTGTCGACCCGTGGTTCGACATTGTCGATCGACTCAACTATTATGCCGCCATCGCGCAAGGCACTACCGATAGTGTTTTTGGTCGTGATAAACGTCTTTTCTTCGCCTTGATCATACACTGTTATCAGATGTCGAGAGCTACTGTCGTCGGGACTAGCTGCCGCTGCCATACGAGAAAAAGCTATGCCGCCAGCCGCAATACATAGCAAGGCAAAGCTCCAGAAGATGTGGTGGGAGCGTATATATGTCGTCACCTGTGTATATTTACTACTCACAATTAGCTTTGCTATTGTACCAAAAAGCTTACTTATCTGCAAATTCTCGGCGTATGATAGCGCGCGACAACGGATCAATATCGTGCGGCAAGGCTCGTACTTTGTACCATTTGCGATCGATAATTTCTGCTCGACGATACCACGGCAATGCTGGCAAGGCGTGTTTTTTTGTCTGAAGGGTGTAAAAGATTAGGTCGCAGCGCAATGGGTACAGCGCCGGCTGCGTCGTCAGATACGTAAGTGCCGCGCGGTCAACCACAAGCCCTGTTTCTTCACGTACCTCGCGTATCGCCGCCCGTGATGGCGCTTCACCTCTGTTGACGCCCCCGCCGGGCAAGGTCCAGCGCTGGTGCGAAAACCATGTCTTGGTGAGCAGCACATAGCCGCCACGAGTTCGTAACTCTACCCGAGTACGCGGACGTGTGCGCGAGGAAACCACTGCAATCAATGGCATCATGAGGAAATGTAGCCACTTACCAAGCCATTTCATGACAGCTTCTCCAGCGGCGCAAACGCAACATTGAGTTTTTTGACACCTTTGCCACGAAACGCCACTGTCACCACCGTGCCGTCGATGTGCGTCACTAGCCCCTGTCCAAATACCCGGTGCGCCACACGGTCGCCCACCGCCAGATCAAGCTGATCATCCACCTCATAATGCACTTCGTTCTCTGTTCGTTTTACCCCATATTGCATGGTCGGAGCAATTTCAGTCACTTCTATTTCGCTCAGAAAGCGCGATGGCGGGTTGTACTGTGTGCTACCAAAAATCATGCGGCTACTGGCTGAACTTAGGTATAATTCCTCGCGCGCCCGTGTCATGCCGACATAGCATAGACGGCGTTCTTCTTCCATTTGCTCCGGCTCGTAGAGTGCCCGAGTATGCGGAAAGATAGTCTCTTCCATGCCGATCATAAACACCACCGGAAATTCTAGGCCTTTAGCGGCATGCAGCGTCATAAGCGTAATTGCGTCTTGCGTGCTATCGCTCATGTCGAGGTCGGAGATAAGTGAAATTTCCTCGAGGTAACTCGGTACGTCTAGGTCGGCGCGCTCACGAGCATCGCTGACGAGTTCGCGTACGTTACCCTGGCGGTCTTCAGCTTGTGGCGTGCCATCGTCGAGGTGATCGAGATATTTAAACCGTTTGATGATGAGTTCGCACATATCGGCAAGATTGGTGGTGGGCATTTCGCGCTGTAAGGAGGTGAGGGCCTCGCCCAGTTCGCGCAGTGCCGTCTTGGCCCGTGGCGTCAACGGTGTGCATAGATCGACCGAATTCATAGCCGTAATCAAGTCCATATCAGTTTGTGATTGCCAACCCAGAAACTTTTCGACACTGGTTGCGCCCAGACCGCGCGTCGGCACGTTGACAATGCGCGCAAAACTAGGACGGTCATGCGGCTGGTAAAGGAGTCTTAGATACGCGATGATATCTTTGATTTCCTTGCGATCATAAAACCGCATGCCACCGACAATTCGGTACGGGACCCCGTAGCGAATACACATCTCCTCGACAGCCCGCGACTGAGCGTTGGTACGGTACAGTACAGCATAGTGCTGAAACCGCCGTACACCTCGCTCGACATCGCTTTTTATCCGCGTGACGACACTTTCGGCTTCTTGTAGCTCTGAGCCGGTGTACATTACCTGCACCGGCAAGCCGCCAGTCTTATCTGTAAATAGACGCTTGTCAATTCGGCGTGTATTTTTTTCAATCACATTTTGTGCAGCATCTAGGATAGGCTGCGTGCTGCGATAATTTTGCTCGAGCTTGACAACGACTGCTCCTTGATGGTCTCGTTCAAAATTGAGTATATTGGTAAAATCTGCACCTCTCCAACTGTAAATCGATTGCGCGTCGTCACCGACGACGCAGATGTTTTGTGATTCGTTGGTGAGGAGTTTGATCAGGCGGTACTGGGCAGCGTTGGTGTCTTGGTACTCGTCAATCAATATATACTGAAAGCGTTTACGCCACACGGCGAGTAGTTCGTCAGATGAGCGCAGTAGTCGGACCGCTTCGGCAATGAGATCATCAAAATCAAGTGCGGCAGTTGATTGAAGGAGTCGCTCGTAAACTGGAAAGACTTCTGCAGCGGCTTTTTGTAATGGTAATTTCGCGAGACTAGCGTACTCTGACGCGCTGACAAGATCATTTTTGGCGGTACTGATCTGACTCGCGATACCACGCGGGGTATAGGATTTTTCAGAGATACCGAGCTGCTTCATAGCTTGTTTGATCAAACTTAAGCGATCAGCTTCGTCCAGAATGATGAAGTTTTTAGGTATACCGATATGCTCGCCGTCGAACCGGAGCATACGCACACAAATGGAGTGAAATGTGCCCATCCAAAACATAAAACTACGGTTTGAGGCATCTTCACCAGTGAGGTGCGCCAGACGTTCGCGCATTTCGCGTGCGGCCTTGTTTGTAAAGGTCACGGCCAGTATCGCGCCCGATGGCACGCCCTGTTCGAGTAGGTAGGCTATGCGATGCGTCAATGTCTTGGTTTTTCCCGAACCCGCACCAGCCAATATAAGCAACGGCCCCGACTCGTGCAAAACGGCCGTTTTTTGTGCATCATTAAGACCAGCGACAATAGAATGAGACATATCTACACTCTATTGTAGACCAAAGTTGCTACTGTTGACCGTATAGAAAATACAACACGCCAAGAACCGAGCCAGTCAAGAACAATACGCCAGCTATTATAAACCAGACGACCTTCGAGACACCGTGTTTGGCAGCACCAGCCTCGAGCGGCTTGTGATAGGTATCGGCGTCGAAGACTGGGTGTGACTGTGTATCGGTTTTCTCTTCTGCAGCGCGGTACTGTGGTGCAATCGAGGTTGCAGCAGTTGGGGTTTTGGCTGGAGCATCGGCCGGCTTACTGTCTGATTCTGCTGGCACTGCTTCACCAACTGTTTCGTTAGCTTCTACAGCCATGATCTCTTCGCCAAATTCTTTTGGCATCGCTGCTGGTGGCATGTCCGATGGTGCGCTCAAGGTGTCAGATGCAGGTGTCGAAGCGTCGGCATTGAGCGGGCGTTTTTCAACTGGTACATCAGGTATAAATGGCGTTTGGTGTGATGTCGGCACTGTCGGTTCAGTTGTTTCACTTGGTTCTGGGGTCGCTTCAGACATGGTGGCGTCAGAGGGTTGTTCGGGTGTTTCGAGACCATGCTCAGCCAGGCTAGGTTCAGCTTCTTCAGTCATGACGTCACCGTCTGCCGGCTGGTCGTCAGGGCTATCAGAAATAGACGCATCGGTCGGTGATGGCTCTACCTCTTCATCTACCATATTTGGCATATCTGGCGAGGTGACGGTCTCAGTCGCACCATCACTGATGGGGGCTTCTTCTTCAACTTTAAAGTCAGCTGAGGGTGCCAAAGCAACGCCACTCCGAGTTGGCATAGGCCGTGGCGTCATATCGGTATGACCAGCAGGTGGTACGACGTCCATAAATCGACCTCGTTTGTGAGGAATGGTGTCAACTTTGACAAGTTCAGCCTCTGGAGCTTCCATAAGCGTATTTTCTTGCTCGGGAGTTGTGGTAACTGGTTGCTTAGCCGGTTCTTCAACTACAGGAGAACTTTGGTCAAGTGACTCATCAGTCGTCTCATGGCTTTCTTCATGAAATGCGTCGAGAGTTGGCACGGCGGGCAAATCTTCTGGGGTCAATGCAGCATCGACTGTAGACTCTGGCGTAGTAGACTGCTCGGGTTCAAGTGAAACAGGAGGCTCATCGATAACCGACTGCTCTGGTTCGGTAATCGGTGGCAGCACTGGAGCCGATGAAGTGTCGTCGGTAGCATCTGTCACAGCACTATCACCTGGTTCATCACTCTGTGGTGCCTGTACTGGCACAGATGGCTCAGCGACCGTAACCGCCGGCTTTGCTGCGTCATCACTTGGTTTTTTCGTTAATACTGAGCTGACTGCGCGATCTAGTTCGTCAAAGTCAAAGTCTTTCATGCCCACCCTACTTACTCAATTGCTATTATTGTTACGTTTATTATGCGCCACGGCGACCATCTTGGCAAATGAATGTGCACTGAGACTAGCACCTCCAACCAGAAGGCCATCAACTCGCTCAATCGACACGTACTGCTCAGCGTTTTCATCGTTGCAGCTACCACCGTATAGTATACGCAGCTCAGCAGCGGCTTTCTCGCCGTATAGTGTCACAACCTGGCGATGAACAAGCGAGGCGACAGTCGTCACATCTTCAACTGATGCTGATTTGCCGGTGCCAATCGCCCAAACCGGTTCATAGGCGATAATCACGTCTTTGATCTCTTCCGATGTGACATTGGCAAGCCCACTGGTCAGCTGGTCATGAATGACATGTTTGGTCTCGTGGTCCACTCGTTGCTGTGCTGTCTCGCCAATACAGAGAATAGGCCGCATCTTGTTGCGCAGCACCGCCTGTACTTTGGCGCGGATATCACGTTCATGTTCACCAAAGATATGACGCCGCTCTGAGTGGCCGACTATCACATAATCAGCTAGACCACGCAGCTGCGTCGCCGACACTTCGCCCGTATAGGCCCCTTCATCGCGCCAGTAGCAGTTTTGGGCACCAAGTTTAAATTGGCGTCGGTCGATCTGGAGGCTGAGGGACTGGAGTGTCAAAAATGTCGGACAGAGTACCACTTCGACATCGCGGTGCACCTCGACAAGCTTGGCGAGACTATGAACGAGCATGCTGGCTTCATGCACGTTCTTGTGCATCTTCCAGTTGCCCACAATCAGAGTTTTTCTCGCAGTCATTAGTGATTATGCTTTCTTATACATAGTGTACACAAAATTTGATGATTCGTATACCGTAGACCGTAGACTTATAATGTGAGTGTGAAAAAATAGAAAGAAGCTGTCTAGTGCTTTTTTGGGATATATACGGTATACGGAATACGCTCTTATGCATCCATCAACGCTTCGATACCGGGTAGTTTAGCGCCCGACATGAGTTCGATACTCGCACCACCACCGGTCGATACGTGGTCGAAACTAGCGCCATCGTGACCGTCCCAGTGCATCACAAAATCTGCCGTATCGCCACCACCGACAATGCTCGTGACATCACCTTTCTGTTGTGCCAGTGCCAGCGCAACGCGCGCTGAACCGTGTGCGAAGTTGGGTAGTTCGGCCATGCCCATGGTGCCGTTCCATACCACTGTATGCGACTGGTTGATTGCGGCGACGGTACGTTCGATGCTGTCGGTACCGATGTCGAGTATGATGTCGCTAGCCGCTACGTCGTGCACGCCCACCACGCGACGCTTAGCCGCTTCATCGATCGTCGTCGCAACGGCGACATCAGTCGGCAGCATGAGAAATCGTGCAAATGCTTCGGGAGTGGTGGCTTTTTTAGCGACGGCATCGTAAATGTGACGGATGGTGTCGTCACAGCCGTCTTCGACTTTGCTTTTGCCAATCGGCAGGCCGTTGTAGCGCAAAAATGTGTTGGCCATTGCCCCGCCGATGATGATTTGGTCGGCCACGGCGACGAATTTTTCGATCACCGGTATCTTGTCGCTAATCTTGGCACCGCCGAGGATTGCCGTCAGCGGCCGTTTGGGGTGATTCATGGCGCCCATGATCATGTGGTATTCTTTTTCGAGCAGTAACCCGGCCGAACTGGGTAGAAAGTGCGTCACCGCCTCAGTGCTGGCATGCGCGCGGTGCACTATGCCAAAGCCATCTTGGACAAAATAGTCAGCGCTGCTATCGCGTGCGAGCGCGGCCGCAAATTCGCGGTCGTTGGCTTCTTCGCCCGGGTGAAAGCGCAGGTTTTCGAGCAGCAAGACATCACCCGCGTGCAAGCGCTTACTGGCTTGTACGACTTTGTCGCCCACACAATCACTGACAAATTTGACTGGTCGGTGCAGTAGTTCCATCAGCCGATGTGCGACAGGCTCAAGGCTCTCCGTCTCATTTGGTTTTCCTTCCGGACGACCAAGATGCGCGCACAGCACTACTTTGCAGCGGCGTTTCAGCAGCGCTTCAATCGTTGGTAAACTGGCGCGAATGCGAAAATCATCATCAATCACCCCCTCATGCAGCGGCACATTATAATCCACCCGTACCAACACCGCCCGCCCATCGAGCGGCACATCGCGAAAACTTTTTTTAGGAAATTTACCCACCATAATTATATAAACTATAGCACTAACCACGCGCCCGGTCACGGGTTACGTAAGTGGGGTTCATTAAACTAAAACGGAACATCCCGTAAAATTAGGTTTGTACAACAACTAATCTTAGAGGAGATGTTC
>JBAQIV010000049.1:0-8602 GCA_049289035.1 Saccharimonadales bacterium (SeqCode)
TACAAAGACGCTGTGATCGTCCGTGTCGTCGAATGCGAAAAACACCCCAATGCCGATAAACTTTCAGTTTGCAAAATAGATATAGGGGAAAATTCGCCATATTCCATCCGCCAGCTGGCGGACCAAAATCCAAAATCTACTGATCTTATCCAAGTCGTCTGCGGCGCTCCCAATGTCCATGCTGACATGTGGGCTGTATGGCTGCCGCCTGGTGCGACAGTGCCTGCGACATATGGCGACAAAGATCCGTTTGTGCTCGACGTACGCGACATCCGCGGCGTGAAAAGCCACGGTATGCTAGCTGCTGCTGACGAACTAGGTATTGGCTCGGATCATGCTGGGATCATCGAATTAACAGAGAGCGACCTCACTCCATTTCAAGGTCCGTCCTTGAAATCACGAACTCCGAACTCTGAAACTCTGACTCCGGGGCTCAGCTTTGCTGAGACATTTGGCCTCAGCGATACGATCATTGATATCGAAAACAAGATGTTTACCCATCGTCCTGACCTCTTCGGTCAGTTAGGCGTGGCGCGAGAGATCTCGGGCATATTTGGACATGCATTTACCAGCCCAGAATGGTATGTGGGCACAGAGAGCGAGAGAGCGAGAGAGCGAGAGAGCGAGGGGCTACAGCTGAAAGTCTTTAATGAGGCGCCTGAAGTCGTACCGCGGTTTATGGCGGTAGCGCTCCGTGATGTGACAGTGCGCCCAAGTCCGATGTGGTTGCAGTGCGAGCTAGTGCGAATGGGAAGCAAGCCGATCAATAATATTGTCGATGCGACGAATTATATGATGCTGGTGACCGCACAGCCGACGCATGCCTATGATTATGACAAGCTCCGTGGGCGCAAGCTGGGCGTACGTATGGCAAACAACGGTGAGAAGGTAGCGTTGCTAAATAGTAAAACCTACGAACTAACAACTGACGACATTGTGATTGTTGATGGCGAGGGTCCGGTTGGCCTCGCGGGTATTATGGGCGGCAATAATAGTGAGGTATCGACGGATACGAAAAATATCGTACTGGAAGTAGCCAACTTTGATATGTACGCCGTGCGGCGTAGCAGCATGCGACATGGTGTGTTTACTGACGCATTGACACGGTTTAACAAGGGCCAATCGCCGCTGCAAAATGAGGTTGTCATGCACGAACTGATGCAGCTGGTGACGCGCGTTGCAGGCGGCGAGCAAGCAAGTGAGGTACACGATGAAAAGCATTTGGTAGATAGCAAATGGAATATGGCGATTGACATAGACAGTAACTTTATAAATGATCGCCTCGGCCTTAAGCTAAACGGAGATGAAATAATCAAACTATTAACCAATGTTGAATTCTCATTCCAAAATCCAAAATCTAATATCCAAAATCTTCTCATTGCAGCCCCTTTCTGGCGGACTGATATCGAACAGCCCGAAGATATCGTGGAAGAAGTCGGCCGGCTCTACGGATTCGATAAGTTGCCACGTGAACTACCGCAGCGCAGCGTAGCGCCAGTTGCAAAGAATCCTTTGCGTGAAATGAAGCGTCGTATTCGCGACAATCTGCGTCGTGCTGGTGCCAACGAAGTCTTGACCTATAGTTTTGTGCACGAACGCACCTTGAAAAATGCCGGCCAGGACAGTGCACATGCTTTCCGTCTTAGTAACGCACTTAGTCCTGACCTACAGTACTATCGACTAAGTCTGACACCCAGCTTGCTCGATAAAATTCACATGAATATCAAATCAGGTCATGATCAATTTGCACTCTTCGAGATAGGCAAATCACATTTCAAAGGTGAGATGGACGCGAATGAACCAAATGTTCCCAATGAAGATACGCATATTGCATGTGTCTTTGCTGCGAATGACAAGCAGCTTATACAGGGCAGTGAGTATTATTATGCAAAACGGTATCTCGAAACAATACTCACTACTACGGATAGTGCCCTGACCCCGCTCAAAGATTTTGATCTATCGGGCGATGCGTGGGGCAGCCAGCTTGTGGCGCCATATGAGCCGAGTCGTACGGCAGTTATCGTTCGAGATGGTCAGATATGGGGAGTTATTGGCGAGTTTACGGCCACTGCCAAACAGGCTTTCAAGCTGCCGCGATACGCAGCTGGTTTTGAAATACATATCGACGTTGTGAATCATGACAGCGTGATCTATACGCCATTGTCGCGGTACCCAAGTGTGACACAAGATATTTCGTTGAAAGTTGCTCACGATGTCACGTACGAACAAATTTTCTGGTGCGTACACGATGCGATTGCAGGCAATGATAAAGAGTCGTGCGTACTTACTATTACACCGCTTAGTATCTATCAATCATCCGAAGATACTGAGCACAAAACAATTACTCTTAGAATTGAGATGACCAGCCCTGATCGCACACTGACTGACGCTGAGGTTACGGAGTTGTTGCAACGAGCAGCTCAGGCCGCCGCAGATACCTATAGTGCGCAGGTCGTCTGAGGCTGCTATGACGCGTGACATTGCTGATCTACAAACAATGATCCGGGCGTTTGTCGATGAACGGGACTGGGATCAGTTTCATAATCCCAAAGACCTCTCGATATCGCTAGCGCTTGAAGCAGCGGAAGTTATGGAGCATTTTCAATGGAAGGACGAACAGGAGATGGCTCGTCATATTGCCCATAACAAATCTGACGTAGCCGAAGAAATAGCCGACGTATTTTACTGGGTACTTTTGCTTTCAAATAAACTTGATATCGACCTCACGACAGCTTTTGAGCACAAGATGCAACAAAATGCCGCTAAATATCCAGTTGCGAAAGCCAAAGGTAACCATAAAAAATATACAGAACACACCGACTGACATAATTGAAACGAAATATGTCGAGCCCAAGATATTTATATACATAACTTGACAACTCCGTACGTAGTAGAAGATGATTATGGCAACAATACTTTTACGCAAAGGAAACGTATGTTCCCTCAAGATAACAACGATTCGCAGCCAACAAGCACAGTGACACCGGCCACATCAGATCAGCCCTCGCAGCAGCCGATAGAATCTATCTCTCAAAACGAACCAACTATACCGTCGAAAAAAATTATGCCAAAGATAATTATCACACTAGTACTGGCTATGCTACTGGTTGGAGCAGGGGTAGCGGCGTATCTACTGCTTATGCCCAAATCACCTGACGAGGTGTTTAAGGCAGCGCTCCATAACGCATTCACGACATCGAGTTACACACAAAAAACAGAAATCGAGGGGTCTCCCGTAACGATCGAAATGCAATATGACGTTAAAGATATCAAATCACCCCGTGTTGCGGCATCGGTATCTGCCACGCAAGGCTCAGCCACTTTGGATATGAAAAGCTACGGGACAACACAGAAAAATTATATGCAGATTAATACATTTGATACAGGAGGCGTAGCACTCATACCCGACAAGCTTAAGGGAAAATGGGTAGAGATCAGTGAAGAGGATCGGTCATCGAACAGTATCTTGACGGGTACGCTGCCCATGAGTTCATATGCCGGTACACTCGGTCATTATATAGTAGGTAATTTCAAGGCATCCGAACGACAGCAATTGATTGACAATGCGTTGATGCAAAAATTGTACGTGTATGATGCTAAGGTGGTGACAAAGGAAAAAGTTAACGAGACTGACACCTATGTGTATACAGTAAAAATTGATGGTGACAAACTCAAAGAATTCAATAAAAAAGCTGCCGCAATGATGGGCGTCGATGCTACCAAGCTCAATGCAGTGCTTACATCGATAGACTCTAACGATGCAACCATGTACATTTCGATAAAAGATCAGCGGTTAGTAAAAGTCAAAACCGACAAAAGCATAGTTACGTACTCAAAATGGAACCAAACGACGTTGCCGACAGAGCCAAAAGCCGATTATCAGTACGCTGAGTATACGAAACTTATGCAACAATCTCCTCCTGCGAGTGCTTTACAGAACGTACAAGCCAAGTCGCGCGACGCACAGCGCACCACTGATATCTATGCAGCTGCTACTCAGTTAGAGGTCTATTACAATAGCAATGGATATTATCCTAGTATCAATGAACTCAACGACCCGGCATGGCGATCAGCCCACCTCCCTGATTTAAATGTAGCCGCCTACACCGACCCCGAAGGATCAAGTGACAAATATGCCGACAAACCAATCGCACACCAATACTCTTATCAATCAGGCGCAGACTCAAGCCTCAAGCCATGCAGCCCAACCAACCAGTGCAACTACTTCAAGATATCTGCAACGATGTCAGACGGCACAGTCTTCACGAAAGAATCGCTAAACTAACACCGAGACATGCCATAACAGCGCTTTTTCACACGATGTATGCCATACTATAGCAAAAGGAGGCGCGATGTTTTGGAAGAAAAGTAAACCGGTTGATGGCGAGGCAAGGTTGTGGCTTGTCGGGGCGTTTGCAGGTGCGATGGTACTCAATGGTTTAGCGGGCAGTTCGACCGTGCTTGGTGGTGTCGATACCGCAGCAGTGTCCGATAGTTTCCCGAACTTATTCGCACCAAGCGGGGTGACATTTGCAATCTGGGGCGTTATCTATACGCTGATCGTGGGGTTTATACTCTATACATTCGGAATTGGGCGGCCAGTGAAATCTGCCATGACAAGCGTGCAACTCAATACGGTCATGCAACTACTGACATACAACCTGGTACTCAACGGCATATGGATACTGGTTTGGCAGTATAAGATCATTTGGCTCAGCGTGGTACTGATGATAGGGATACTTTTTACACTCATTCGTATACTTGACGTACTGCGTCGCGTTGAAGTGCGCGGGCTCGAATATGCTTTAGTTAGGTTGCCATTTAGTGTTTATTTTGGCTGGATTACTGTTGCGACAGTTGCCAATGTGACGACGTGGCTCATTAGTATAAAATGGGATGGAGCAGGCATACGCGAAGGAGTCTGGATAGTTGCGGTGCTCATGATTGCGGCCGCGATTGGCATCATCACGGCACTTCGTAATCGTGACTGGGCGTATCTCGCCGTCTTTGTGTGGGCGTATGCTGGTATACTGCTGAAGCACCTGTCGCCGCATGGCTTCGCTGGTATGTATCCGAGTACAATCATTACGCTTACCATACTTCTCGCAGTCTTGCTAACTATGACCATACAACTCGCTCGCGAACAGTTCAGCGTGTCAACGAAGCGATAAAATCAACGATCAGTACGCGGGAAGTAGAAATAATGTGCATCATGAGAACAACCGAAGGTAATATACCTTGGCTCATCTCGATCACCTAAGTGGTCAGATACGATTTCAAGAGAGCAATTACTTTCCGGTAGCGATTTACTTTCAAAGACATAATAAGACTCGGACATGCCTTTTTTCTCAAGATATTGAAATACTCTTGGATAATAATTATTTAGCATAGCCAGGTATTTACTTAAGTCTTCTGGTTTATTCACGTCTTTGTTTGAGATACTGACTGCACAGCCAGTGGCCTTATCACGGTCGAATACTCCACCAGATCCAGTACATCCTTCTCTATACTGCCAGCCATTATCGACTTTGTTAAAATCTTTTTGAAGCGAAACTAAATCCTGTTTGAGTTTGGTAAAACCTTCAGCCTCTTGTTGTAGTTTGGGATTATAGTCTTTTAGGAAATAACCTAGAAATAGTACCATGACAAGTATGAGCAGCAGTATGAGGTTTCGTAACCGTGAATTATGATTACGCAAAACTGTTTTTTTATTTTTTGAAGTTGTGTTTTTTGCCTTCATATATATTAGCATATGGCTTTTGTTGTTATAAATCTAGCATTTTCCTGTATTTTTTGAGAAAACACTGAAAAAGTATCGATTTTTTAATATTTCAGGAGTACAATCACATTTAGTTATATGAGGAGTTTGATGTGAAAGCAAAAGCAGTATTAACTATATCATTTTTTGTTCTACTAGTGGCTGGATGGTTTTCGACGCAAGTTTATGGAGTAGACGTCTCATTGTGGATCGGTACACTAGCGCCAACCAAAACTCTTATTCAACGAAATGTGACGAGTGATACCAGTATCAAATACTGTGATGCGCACAGTGAACCGCGCATCAGGTATGAGTTGTCTGGAGAAAGCTGGAGATTCTTAAGGCTAGAAGATATAGCTGCATGTTGGCAGCAGACAAGTTATGGCCTGTTCGGTAACGGTTCACAAGGATCATATATGCGTCTAAGCAAAAACGGTCCAATAGTGACTGTTGATAATCCGTTCTCTCATACCCTCTTACCAGCTGGGAATAGTAACAAGCTTGTGGGTGTATACAATGTTGGTTCGCAGAGAAACATGTATATGTATGACGACGTGACACAAGCGTTTAGTAAGCAAGCAGGGTACTACGACAGATATGTTGTGAAGCCCGATGCAGCCAAATGGCGTCTCAATGATCCTGTGTCAGGCCAACCACTTGCGATGATGCGTGTTGCTGCGTCGCAAAATGGTCAATGGTTGGTCGTTGAGACCAACGGCGGATTTGTACGGGTCAATACTACCACCAAAGAATTGCTTACATTTGAGAGCCCGCTGTATGGGTATGGCTACGGACAAGACCCGACGTATGAACTTACTATCTCGAACGACGGACGTTATGCGGTGATTGCAGGCGGAAATATCGTAGAGCGAACAGACCTTATCTACGATCTTTCAACATGTCAGCCAGTAAGCAATCAGCCTCTTGCCAAAGCAATGAGCTGTGGAAAGCGTAACTTGAAACAGGACGTTTTTGCTGAGTTGCCGAGAGACCAAGCTGCTCAGCGATTTGTGTTTAGTAGTGATGCAGAAAATATAACTGTCGACCTACAAGAAAGCAATATATGGAATAGGTATATAATGACTGCTTCAGGTAAAGACTACCATGCATTAGAATATTTGGCGTTTGGTGATTCCTATTCCTCTGGGGAAGGTGAGTATGATGGGGCGCACAATTATGTAAAGGGTACGGATGGAGACGGTAAAGATGTAGCGGAATATGATACGGGTATTGCAGGATACCCCTATGCTACAGAGAAATGTCACGTAAGCATACGCTCTTACCCTTATTTGTTGGCTCAGAAAGCTACATTAAGTCAATCAGTGTTTCGTAGCGTAGCCTGCTCTGGCTCGATAATGAATGATGTCATAAATATAATTGGTGGTAATGTTACCCAGCGTTATAATGGCCGTTATGAACAATTTAAATCTATTAGTGCTCCTAGTGAAGTAGTTCAGCTTATAAAACAGAAAGCAGTAAATGATTTTATCCCCGGCCGTGCCGCACAAATAGAATTTCTCACGAAGTACAAGCCTCGTGTTGCTAGCATTGGTATTGGTGGCAACGACATCGGTTTTGGCGACAAGATCAAAGACTGCATTGCTCCCGGTACGTGTTCGTATGTGAACGAATTGCGGCAATATACGGGACTCGAGATCAAAAATCTGTATAAAAAACTAGTCGATACCTACCAGCAGCTTCACGATGCTTCGCCCACCACGCGTTTTTATGTGGTTGGGTATCCGGATATTATCTCAGACGACACTATATGCGCACCAAACGTACGACTCAATAGCGATGAACGGTATTTTGCTAAACAAGTTGTAACATATCTCGATACTGTTATGGGTGCAGCGGCAAATACGGTTGGTTTTACGTATCTAGATATCAAAGATAGCCTGGTGGGTAATCGGTTGTGCGATCTAACCTTTGATGGTAAATCAGTACAAGGATTGGCTTTTGGTAATGACCAAGGCCCGACATTTGATCTATTTGGTCATGAGATAACACCAGAAATTATTGGCAATGAATCGTTTCATCCGACCAATATTGGCCATGAGATGATTGCCGGTACCATCCTATCTCGTTTAGGTGGTGACACTATAGTTGGCCACAACCCGTGCGCGCCACAAGGAGTAGTGATTTGTCCGACAGCGCCAAGTTCAATTGAGATACCTTCATACTTTTTACCACATCCTATAACTGAGCAGGATGTCCGTCGTATCGAACTCAATGCTGCCAATAGAACCAGCACATCGCCACTAGGATTTTACCAACAAGGCGCAACACTACAGTCGGTTAGCCCGACCGACGCTCAAGGCAGGCCAGTCGATGACCTGCTGCCTGGCAGTAGTGTTACTACAAGTATTCACTCCACAGAACGTCCTCTTGAGTCATTGAACGTCGGCCCCGATGGCCGCGCTTCTGGTACTATTACGATCCCTTCAGATATTGAACCTGGGTACCACACAATTGTTTTGAAAGCAAAAAATAACCTCTATCAAGACATCATCATGTATCAGTCCGTTATCGTGTACGTTTCACTCACCGATCTCGACGGCGACGGCCAACCAAACACCACCGACCCTTGCCAATTTGTCAGCCCAGCTGGCGCCGACGCCGATCGCGATGGTATCGATGACGCCTGTGACGGGTTGATCACCAAAGCACCCGACACAACCAAACCTGTTGTGACAGCTGTTGTCCAGGGCGTGAACGACCCATCTGCGTGGCTCAACCACCAGGTCACAATTATGTGGACAGTGACTGATGACAGTGGTGATGGTATTGCAGCCCCAGCGTCCATTCTCGCCACTACCGAAGGTGAGCATACCTACCGCAGCG
>JBAQIV010000050.1:0-6796 GCA_049289035.1 Saccharimonadales bacterium (SeqCode)
TGCCCCGCTAACCCAACGTTATGGTACAAGAGTGAAGATTGTAGCGAAAAAGTAGCAAAATCAAAAGAAGCAAGTAACCTCACACAAAATAGCAAACCGGCTAGCAGCGTCACTGCAAGCGCAAGCGACCGTATACAGTATACGCTCACGGTATATAACGTCGGAAAAGTCCTTGCAAGTGTTGACTTCAAGGAAAACATGTCAGACACACTTGAATACTCAACGCTATATGACAACGGCGGTGGTACTATCGCGAAAGAAAATGATTCAACCTATCTCAGTTGGGGCAAAGTCAGCCTCAAACCTGGTGAAAAAGTCTCTCGCTCGTTTACTGTCAAGGTCCATGACAGTATACCTCTCACGGCACGCGGCCTCAGCGACCCTACTTCTTTCGACTGCATCATGACAAACGTATTCGGTAATACTGTCAATATCAATATGAATTGTCAGGCTCCCAAGGTGGTTGAACGAGTGGTCGAACAGCTACCGAACACCGGCCCCGCAGAAAACATGCTCTTCTCTGGGATCGTCGGTAGCATTGTCATCTTCTTCTGGGCACGTTCACGCCAGCTCGGTACTGAAGTCAGGCTGATTCGCAAAGACTTTAATGCAGGGACGATCTAAGGAGGTTATGATGAATAGTCCAGAAAGACTAAACCCAGCCGAAGTAAAGGTCGGCGCGAGCGAAGCAGCAGCGGAACAGGCTGAGAAGCTGCGCAAACTCGAATCATCGACCGAAAAATCCGGCGAACACTCTGGCGAACAACTTGCTGCCGATGCAAGAAAAGAAACTGAAGCAATCTTTAGTAAAGAAGCTGGTCGTGAACATCGTCAGGGTGGCGAACCAACTGCCGGGCCTGCTGTCATACGTAAGGTTACTCAGCGCGAAAAAACTCGTGTCTACAAACAGACGTTGAAGCGTGTACAGGGTGAAATGAGCGCACCACGTCGGGCATTTAGTAAGGTCATTCATGCGCCTATCGTTGAGCGATCGAGCGAGATTGTTGGCAATACAGTAGCACGGCCAAATGCCCTCCTCTACGGCAGTATCTTCTCCTTTGTTTCACTTGCCGTTATGTACGGTATCGGACGCTACTACGGGTATCAGTTATCCGGCTTTGAGATGATCGGTTCGTATGCTCTCGGCTGGGCCATTGGCCTAATGGTTGATTATTTCCGCGTGCTTGCTACTGGTAAGGCTAGTTAACTCACAGATATTTAGTGTGACTCGTACCCTATGGCGCTTCGTCTTGTCTATAATATAACTAACCCCATCCCGATCTAAGCTTCCCCTATCGGAGCCAAAAAGCAACCAGCAAGCGACAGCGCAGCCTTAGGGGCGGGGAGCCTATAGTAGTGGATTCATTCCAGTGCTATATGCGGGGCGGGTGCGATTCGCCAGTGGCGAATCGCAAGGGAATCTTCCGGCGGTAGCTATGCTACCGACTGAGAAGTTCCGGCACCCAAGAGACGTGATAGCTCGTCCCTGACGAACCCGGCGTTTACGTCGGGTTCTGGTTAATTATACCGCTGGTGTCTGTGGAGGCTGTTTAGGCATATCATCTGGTAGTGGTATTTCTTCATCAAGTCCTGGCGTTGCATGGTGTAAATTACCTCGTACGTCTATAAATATCTCGTCAAAATTCTCTTCTTCGTCTGTCTTAGCAATTTTAAGTGTCGAGGGATCGGTTGGCTTTGGTTGACCTAGCTGGTCATCCTCCACTGCGCTAATTTTACGTAGGGACGCTTCTAGCTGCTGATGATCGCCCGCTGAAGGTTGAGCTTGGTTGTTTTGACCTGGCGTATTAAACGATACGCCCGTGCCAAAGCCCTTACCCTGTAATTGACGTAGCCGCGTGTCCCTTGCTGCGGTCTGGCTTGTCGGCACTACAGCCGGTGGTTTCACTTCATCATTAGGCATTGCAGCTTGCAGTGAAGCGACTTTGTTAGCCACATCTTTGGGGGCGTTAGCAGGCTGAGGTTGGAGTGCAGGGCTACTAGAGGGTGCTGGCGTAGCTGATGAGCCGCCTGGTAAGGCTGTTGCTGGTTGCTTTGCGGTAACTGGTTTTGTAGCGGCATCTGCCGTAGGAGCTTGCTTCCGCTTCGCCAGCCACTCATCTAGGAATGATGAGCCAGTCCCTGATGTCGCAGCGCCCGCTTGCGACTTCCCTAGCAACTCGTCTCGACGCTTATCACGCGCTTCATCGCCAGCCCTGAGACGGGCAAATATCTCCCGCTCCACATCGGCACGTGGTCGCCCAAACTTAGCCGCCGATAGGCGCTTCAACGCATCTGTCAGCTGCAAATTGGGTGTACCAAGCGGTGGCAACAGCGACATACTAAAGGGCTGCGAGGGTACGTTATTGATCATGACACTCGCGATCGTCTCAAAGTTCGGCAAGCGCGTCAGATCCTCGGCGTCAAAGGTCGGTGAGAACCGCTTTACCATGAGCTCAGCATCGGTTGTACCAATACGACCAGCGATAACCGTACCGACGTTACCAATGATTGCCTCACGAATTTTATCGGTAAGCTGCGTCATAAATTGGTTGGCAAGAATGAGATTGAGTCGGTATTTCCTCGCCTCTGACAAGATAGACTCAAAGCTGTCGGTCGCGAAGTTTTGAAACTCATCGACATAGAGCGCGAAATCTTCACGCTGATCTTCGGGCACATCAGCCCGGCCCATGGCGGCAGCTTGAAACTTCATAACAAATATCATACCGAGCAGCTGAGAGTTAAGCTCACCAGTCTTGCCTTTACTGAGGTTAACGAGCAATATCTTTTTGTTGTCCATGATATCGCGCAAGTTAAAACCAGATTTTGTTTGGCCTATGATATTACGCATCATTTCATTGCTCAAGAAGGCGCCAAACTTACTGACAAACCAACCCAGCACCTCTGACTTATGATAGTCACTAGTCTGCGCCATCTCTTTATTCCAAAAATCCAGAACAGTTTGATCTGTTACATACTTTAACTTTTCTTTAGAAAACTCGTTGTCATTGAAGACTTGCGGTATGTCGATAAATGTCGAGCCATTGGGATCACTCATAATCGTAAGTGCCGCGTTGCGGAACCAGTGCTCATAGCGCGGACCGATAATACCAGTGTGGCCTGGATCATAGAGACGATACAACATAGCAATCGCTTCTTGCACCAAGAAGTCACGCTGATCTGGCGTGTCATACTCAAAGAGGTTAAGCCCAACCGGACTTGCCATATCGGCCGGGTTAAAGTATATGACGTCTTCGACGCGCTCCTTTGGTACCATGCCCATCAGCGCTTCAGCCGAGTCACCGTGTGGATCAATAAACGCAAACCCTTTACCATCGAGCATATCTTGCAAAGCAAGGTTCTCGAGAAGTTTTGATTTACCGGTACCGGTCTGACCGATTATGTAGGTATGGCGGCGGCGATCCACCGTACCGAGTCGTATCTCCTTCTTGACACCACGAAATATGTTGTAGCCCAGTAAAAAGCCTTCGTCGAGCAGCTGATGCGGGCCATCAACCTGTTTGATAGCTTGCCGCTGCACCTGTGATGTCGGGATGTTTTTCTGATCAGGCAAATGGAAGACTGTTGCAAGCTCTACGCTGTTTAGCACATTCTTTTTAATATCTTGTGGGAAAAATCGAAATATAAACGAGGTGACAAATTGCTCGACATTTTTCGTCGTGGCAAATTTAAAACCATTTTTTCCAGGGGCATCAAAGAGCGCAAAGCTCGCAACGACATTTTTCATAAGACCCTGAGCCCGTGCAGAAACATTCGATGAAGCGATGACACGTATCAGAACTTCGTAGCCAGGATGGCGTGTTTTTTCCTCAATTGCTTCAACCGTCGACTGCTCGAGTGTTGTTAATTGTTTATCTTCTGGCTTAACCTCTTTATTCTCGGGCGCTTTCCATAGGGCCTCCAGCAGGTCCTTTGGCGCGATCGCGCCACCAGCGAAACCGCCACTCGACTTACTGCCTTTGTCTTTACGAATCTTATTTGCCTTATAAATAGCATTCTTCTCCCAGCCGTCCGGCGCTGGTCTGAGCAACACCTGTATGCCCACGCCATCTTCACGCCCCGCAGCGGACAAAGCGTTGAGAAGCGCTCGCATAGCGTCACGCTTCGATTCTTGATAGGTCGCTATAGGATACGCGTAATCTTTTTTTAACGTAAACTCGCCACCAATCGTTCCGCTAATCTTACCGACTTTACTAAATAAGTTATGTTCTTCTACCTCCTCAAGTCGAGCTGCCGGATACGCAGCGGAAACTGCTTGTTGCACCACATCGATCAAGACGTGAGGCACGGCCACATAATAATGTACCAGTCCTTTGCTCGCGATAATTTCAAACGCCATATGACGCTGACCGTAGACTTTTGTCTTAAAGCCCTTCATGGCGGTACTTGCGATGATGTTATACATGACTTGAGCTTGGCTCAACGCTTCATCAGTAATATCACGCTCATCGCGTCCACCCGTCTCTATGTCATCACCAGGTGGCGGTAGATGAATAAGGAATGGCACCATCTTGAGGCCACGCTCGTAGTTTTTGGCCTCACGGACTATTTTTCGATACTGCAAGTAGACGACACTCAAAAAACCGCCTATAACGACAGTAGCGATCAAAACTCCAAATATTATTTCGCCCACCCTACTCCTCTTGCGGTACTTTTATTACCTTGCCATACCGCTTGTTGAGATAATCTGCTTGTAGACGGCTCACGGCTTGCTCTTGGGCGTAGGGGTCGTGCTTTGTCTCAGATATCACCTTTTTCGCCTTCTCAACCCATTCTTTCTCTATCAGATCTTCATCTGCCGCAACGAGTGGATTTGATGCGTCATGCGTTGAAGCCAATGGCTGTCCGGTTTGTTGCGCAGGAGCTGCGGCAGCCGGAAGTGGCACAACCGGCAGAGGAGGAGGTGTGTCGCCAACCCCAGCACTGGTTCGCTGTTCTTGCGGCGCCGGACGTTCCTGCGACATAGCCTGTTCAGGAGCACGCGGTGCTTGTACCTCAGGGGCCTTCGGTAAAACTGGCCCCATTTCAGGCGCACCATAGGGAGATGGGAGTATCGGTTCCATATAGAGAAATTATAGCATAGTGACTACTGATACGGCTATGCTTATTGCGTCAGCGTTTCCGTACGTTTAAGGGCATAGAAAACCGCAAGAGCCGTGAGCACAGCCACGAGAGCAAAATCAAAAAGACTAATTTTACCCAATGACTGCATGGCAAGCAGACAGACAGGTGCAAAAGCCGTAATGCTCGCTATATAATATAACCGTCGCATCGACGCATGGCCAGACAGAGCCTGTCGGCGTTTACTAGGCACTATATGCCAAAACACTGCCCGTCCATGACGCATAATGATAAAGATCAAACTAGCAAACAATATATATAACATCAAAAAGACGAGCAATATGCTCGTCACATTTTCGCTTGGGTCGGACCACGTCATCAAAGACAGTATCACCGCGATACTGGTGGGGGGCATCAGATACACGATATTAGTTGTGGTAATTGCCATACTCTCACTATAGCATTTATCAAAAAGGGTTGGTGTGCCTGCGCGACAAACTACAGAGTCACGAGTGACGACATCCGCCGCTATATATTAAATGAAGGGCGCGTGTCACAAAGTAACGAGCTCGTCGCGCAAGGCGACTTGACCGCTTGCCTCTTTGATCGGTGAAGATCAACGGGGCATATAATATGCGATCAACTTCGCGGAGCTTAGAGCTTTCACCTATTGCAAAAACTTTGGCGCTCGACGCGGATTTGGTAGTGTTAGGCAGCGTTTTTCTGTTTGTCGTTAGCTGCCTTTTCACTACCAAAAACAAATTATAGATTGTAATTATTACTATAAATTTGTTTGATTTTTTAACGTTCTCTGCTTTTTATTTTTTCAAAAGCCTACTCCTTTTATAGCACAAGCACGTTATATGGTCAATACTTTTATACAATTTATTGTTGTAATAAAGTAATAATTTCCAAAATTTATCTATTTGCGGTCTTTATATAGTATTTTTATCTACTATTATATAATGTATAAATTACAATATTTATTTTGTAAATTTAAGCTATAACTACTCTTATACTTGTGTTTGGGGTAGTCTACATTTGCAAATTTTTGCGATGCGAATGCCCCCTCCTTTTCTCTAAATACGTGCTCCCGGCGTGATGGTGTTTATCACGACTCCGCGCACATCTCGTATGGTTCAGTCTTTACGACATTCTTAAAATATTGGTTTGAGTTACCGTATAAAGTATTACTTTTGCAACTATGCCTGGCGTGTGTAGCGACACACTTAGGTCATACAAATTTGTCCAGGCAAAGCCGCTGAGTGATCCATAGTCATAGTATATGACCACCATTAACCATCGAACGTAAAATGTATCTTTTGTAATTATGCAGACTGCCGCTCAGAAGATCTCAGTGAATGCTTTATATGAAACGTCGAGCATAGTAACCATGCCGTTTCGCCCCCAACCCATTATACCCTCCAGCACTATCCTACTATGCGTCTATATACCATAGGGCGTTGCAGAAGTTTAACTATATAGCGAAGTGAGCTGTAGATGATTGCACCTACTTGTGCCTACGTAGGCATGCCATACATACTACTCATAGCTGAACAGCATATACATAATTAAATAGCTGCGATTACAAGACTTTTCCACAAGTAAAAATTACATACAAATACCGTTGACACAAGTGTTTTTACGCGCTATTATAGGGGTAGCTTATGAATACAAAACTTATTCATAAGCAAAAACGAAAAACAAAAACGAAAAA
>JBAQIV010000051.1:0-1637 GCA_049289035.1 Saccharimonadales bacterium (SeqCode)
TTGCTAAACACCAGATGAATATTGAGTTTGAAGAACACTTTGGCAAAGAAATTATCCTCATTCCACTCAAGGACAACGCAAAAATAGTTCAAGGAAACTCTATGCGTATTGATTGGAACGATGTTTGTCCAAATATTCAGCACTCCCTAGATAAGCAGAAACCAGATCAGCAATATCTAATTGAATTAGAACAAGAGCATGAGCAAGAATCACTTATTAGTGACGAAGACCTGAAGCAGAAATACTGGGATGAAATATATCTTATTGGTAATCCACCTTACTTAGGATCAAGCCTGCAGGACGCAGACCAAAAGCGAGACATGACACACGTTTTCAGTAGTTTTCGTAACTACAAAAATCTTGACCTGATAGCTGCGTGGTTTAAACTCGGAGCCGATTACATTAATGGCACTAAAGCGCAGTTAGCATTCGTATCCACAAACTCAATATGCCAAGGAGAGCAAGTAGCTTTACTATGGCCATACATATTTGATAGAAGCGTAGAAATTGGGTTTGCATACACATCGTTCAAATGGACTAATGGTGCACGAAATGTAGCTGGAGTTACTGTCGTAGTTATTAACTTACGTTCCAAGAATAAAGCCAAGAAGTACATCTACGAT
Source organism: Saccharimonadales bacterium (SeqCode) (assembly GCA_049289035.1). Lineage (GTDB taxonomy): Bacteria > Patescibacteriota > Saccharimonadia > Saccharimonadales > Saccharimonadaceae > JAPUDQ01. Next base: position 624 of record JBAQIV010000051.1, read on the forward strand.
AACCTTATACGCGCAGAGGTTGATCACATAAATGCTTATCTAAGTAACGGAGCCGATATAATTATTACAAAGCGGTCAAAGCCATTATCAGATATACCGAAAATGGGATATGGCTGTAAACCAGTCGATGGTGGATTCCTAATTTTTGATACGGCTACTAAGGATAAGGCTATAGCCGAAGATCCTCGAATCGCAAAATTTGTGAAGAAATTTGTTAGCGGGCAGGATTACCTAAGCAACAACAATAGATGGTGTTTATGGATATCTGACTCTGACTTTGATGAAGCATATCAGATCCCGTTTATAAAAGAACGTGTAGACGAAGTGAAAGCTTTCAGGCTTAAGAGTAAAGATACTGGCGCACAAGCAATGGCAAGAAAATCATATCAATTCCGTGAATTCGTAATGCCACCAAACAGTTCAATTATAATGCCCTCAACATCATCCGAGCGTCGAGAATACATACCCTGCGGATACATCCCAGCAGATACCGTTCCTAATAATGCTTCTTTTGTTATACCAACTGCACCGACTTGGTTGTTCGGATTAATATGCTCAAAGATGCATGTTGCTTGGGTAAGAGCAATCTGCGGTAAGTTAAAAACAGACTATAGATACTCTTCGACACTTGGGTTTAACACTTTCCCGATTCCGACAATTCTTGATTATCAGAAGCAAGAGATTGAGTCTAAAGTTCGTTCAGTACTATTTGCCCGTGAGAACTATACCGAAAAAACTTTGTCTGATATGTATGACCCCGACCATATGCCCGAAGATCTAAGGCAGGCACATCACGAACTTGATCTTGCAGTTGATAGACTTTATCGGCCAAAACCATACAGCAATGACGAGGAACGCCTCGCTGACTTGTTTTCGCTGTACGAACAAATGACCAAAGCCGAAAAGGAGAAAACAAAATGAACGAAGAGACCCTAAATATCATCGACGTAACGTATGAGCAGACTGGTGAAAGTACAAAGACGGACAGTATGGGAATGCGCGAAATGCAACGCC
>JBAQIV010000052.1:0-10466 GCA_049289035.1 Saccharimonadales bacterium (SeqCode)
GTGAGTACCAACCGACCGGTGACCAACCAACGGCGATTCAGTCATTGCTCGATGGTTTTGCACGTGGTCAGCGGCAGCAAACCTTGCTCGGGGTGACGGGCTCTGGTAAGACGTTTACCATGGCCAACCTCATTGCCAATCGTCAGGTGCCGACGCTGGTGCTGGCGCACAATAAAACACTAGCCGCACAACTGTTTTCGGAGTTTAAAGCATTTTTCCCCGACAATGAGGTGCATTATTTTGTGAGTTACTTCGATTATTATCAGCCAGAAGCGTATATCGCCAGCAGTGACACCTATATAGAAAAAGACAGTGCCATCAACGAAGAAATTGATCGGCTCCGTCACGCGGCCACGGCAGCGCTGCTCAGCCGACGTGATGTCATCATTGTCGCGAGCGTCAGCTGCATATACGGCATTGGGTCGGTCGAAGACTATGGCGATATGGCGCTACGCGTAAAGCGCGGCGAAGTGCGCAAGCGTGACAAGTTGTTGCGCCATCTCAACGACATACAATACCAGCGCAACGACATCGATTTTCACCGTAGCACGTTTCGAGTGCGCGGCGACACGGTTGACGTGATTCCAAGCGGTGGCGAAGAGGCCTACCGGATTGAATTTTTTGGCGATGAAGTGGAACGGCTTAGCAAAGTCAATCCGTTGACGGGTGAAATAATCAGCGAACCAAGTGAAATTACAATTTTTCCAGGTAGCCACTATGTCACGCCGAAAAATAAGCTTGAAAAGGCCCTCGTGCATATAAAAGACGAGCTACATGACCGCCTGAGCTACTTCGAAAAGCACAATAAACTACTGGAAGCGCAGCGCCTACAACAACGTACCAAATACGACCTTGAGATGCTCGAAGAAACTGGTTTTGTAAAAGGTATCGAAAACTATAGCCGGTATTTGACGAACCGCGAACCGGGTGAGCAGCCCGCTACGCTGATGGATTATTTCCCCGACGATTACCTCATGCTCATCGACGAAAGCCATATGACCATCCCACAGGTGCGCGGTATGTACAATGGTGACCGGGCACGCAAAGAAGTGCTGGTCGAACATGGCTTTCGCTTGCCAAGCGCGCTCGACAACCGCCCGCTGACGTTTACCGAATTTGAAAAGCACATGGGCGATGTTGTGTATGTGTCGGCCACGCCTGGTCCGTATGAACTAGCTCGTACGCCCGCACCGGCGCAGCAAGTGATACGCCCAACGGGGCTGCTCGATCCGCGTATCACGGTGCGACCCAGCGAAGGGCAGATCGACAATTTGCTCGATGAAATCCGCGCTCGTATAGAGCAGCGTCAACGCGTGCTCGTGACGACACTGACCAAGCGTATGGCCGAAGACCTGACGACATATTTACAAGAACTCGGCATTAAAACAGCCTATATTCATAGTGATGTTGACACGCTCGACCGCGGCGATATACTGCGCGATCTACGGCTTGGGGTGTACGACGTGTTGATCGGTATCAACCTACTACGAGAGGGCCTCGATCTACCGGAGGTGAGTTTGGTGGCGATCATGGACGCCGACAAGGAAGGGTTTTTGCGCTCGACGCAGGCGTTAATTCAGACTATTGGCCGGGCGGCACGCCACGAACAGGGTGAAGTGCTCATGTATGCCGATGTCATGACCGACTCCATGAAACGAGCAATCGACGAAACCAACCGTCGCCGTGCTATACAGGAAACGTACAATATCGAGCACGGCATTACACCGCATAGTATCAACAAAGCGGTCGACGAAGGCCTGCGGGCGATCATTCCGCAAAAAGAAGGCGATAAAAAAGACAAACTCAATCTGAAAAAGATTCCGAAAGATGAGTATCCACATCTCATCAAAGAGCTTTCAGCGCAGATGGAACTAGCCGCGGCCAATCTGGAGTTTGAAAAGGCAGCTGAACTTCGTGATTTGATAACTGAAATCAAAAATTCTCTGTGAAAATATCGTCATTGCGCTACAATGATACGTAGTAACCATAAGCTGTAAAGGAAGTACTATGGAACCTATCAAACCACATGAGCATAATGACTCGCATGACGTGTCGTCTGCGTCGCGTGACCTTGAAGATACCCCGTTGTCGCCGGCAGTGACCCGCATTGATTCGGCTACGCCATCTGCTAAGAAATCTTCTGTGTTTTCGAAGCTTTGCAACGGTATGAGCTGGTATGGTCTCGAACTTGCTCTCTCAACACTGGGGCTCATGGTTACCGCAATGGTGTTGACATACGGCATTTATGCGACAGTTAACTATATAAAAGGCATAGACAACCCATTTGCCGTCCGGTATCTTGGTGAGTTTTCTTTGTGGGTAGCGGCATCGATGATTATCTGGTTGCCACTGGCTGTCGTCTATTATCTGCGGACAAGAGCGGAGATTGATCGTCATCCAGCGACCAAAGAACGCCTCGTCCACAAATTGTTCGTCGGCTTCTTTTTGTTCAATATAATTATTGTCATCGCGGCCGCACTCTTTAGCGTTGTGTATGCACTTATCCGTATAGCAGTCGGGATAGACGACACCGTGTCAGATACGCTTGTTCGCATCGTCCTGCCTGGTATACTTGCGGCCGCAGTAAACATCGGCCTGTTTTGGGCATATGGCAAACACCAAGGCTTATCACGAAAAGCCTTTGCGCTTATTGTGACCGGAGCTGGAGTACTTGTCACGATTGTGCTGCTTGCACTGTCGGTGACAAATGTCCAGGCTGCCAGCCGCGACGAAAAGGCGTCGAAAGACCTGTCCGACATACAGTCACAAATCACCTCGTATTACAGCGCTAAGCGTTCCTTGCCGGCTAGTCTTGATAATATTGAAGGATTAACCGCCGAGACTAAAGCACGCCTCAGTCGGTATGATTATAAAAAAGAGACCTCAACGCAGTATCAACTATGTGCAACGTTTGCGACTGATACGCAGAAACAGCAAGGCTATGAAGCAGCTGCTTCATACAGTAAAGACAGTTACATGAGTTATGCTGATTTTTCACTGCACGGCACGGGAGAGAAATGCTTTAAGCTAACAGCCGGATACTCATCATATTATGACGACATCATGAATGGATCAGATACTAGCGGGTCGCTGTTTAATACGCCTAAAAACTCGTCTACGTATTAGTGTTATCGTAATTTTGCTATACTAATAGACAAATGACTGCGATTACAATTGATGATGTCAAACGGCTGGCCACTTTGTCAGCTCTCGTCATAACCGACCAACAAGCCGAGGCACTACGTAAACAACTCGATGACATACTTGGCTACGTCGCGCAATTGGATGACGTCGACACGACTGGCGTCGAACCAACCTACCAAGTCGGTGGTTTAGAAAACGTCATGCGTGACGATACTATCAAAGACTACCACGTCAGCCGTGACGATCTGCTCAAAAATGCACCAGCCCTCGAAGACGGTTCCATAAAAGTGAAGAGGGTGTTATGACCATAGCAGATATTTCATCGCAGATTGCCGCCGGTACGTCTGTGCGCCAAATTGTAAGTGAGGCGATTGAACGAGCCAAAGCCGATCCCTATAACGCGGTGCTTAGCGTCATAGAGCAGCGAGCACTCCGACGGGCAGAACTGATCGACAAAAAACTTGCTGCTCACGAGAATGTCGGCCGGTTGGCTGGCATACCATTTCTTGCAAAAGACAACATACTGACTCTAGACAGTACCACCACAGCCAGTGCGCATATGCTCCAGGACTTTGTGGCGCCGTACCAGGCAACGGTGATTGAGCGCCTTGAGGCAGCCGGGGCTATTTGTATCGGCAAGACCAATCTCGACGCGTTTGCCCATGGTGGTAGTACTGAAAATTCTTACTTTGGTCCAACCAAAAATATCGCCGATGCTGAACGCGTTGCCGGTGGTAGTTCAGGCGGTTCGGCAGTAGCGGTAGCAGCTGGTATTGTGCCATTTGCACTTGGGAGTGATACTGGCGGCTCGATTCGTCAGCCCGCTAGCTACAACGGCGTCTATGGGCATAAACCAACCTACGGCTCAGTTAGCCGTTATGGTGTTGTGGCAATGGCGAGTAGTACCGACGTGGTCGGACCAATTGCAACCTCAGTCGAAGATATCGAACTGGTACTTGACTGCCTCCGCGGCGTCGATGAACATGACAGCACGACCGTAGATATTATTGAGCCAAGCAAGGGCATCGATGGCCCATTACGCATCGGTGTGATCGAACAATCGTTGAGCGAGGGCGTTGACCCAGAGGTAAGTGCACTTATAGATCAGGCTGTCGCGGCGGCAAGAGCCAAAGGCCAGCAGGTGAGTGTGGTCTCTTTGCCGTCACTACCGTATGCGTTGGCAGTCTATTACATTGTGGTGCCAGCTGAACTGACATCAAACCTCGCTCGCTATGACGGCATACGCTACGGCATAACTGTACCAGGCACAGACCTGTCCGACGTCTATGCAAACAGCCGCAGCGCTGGCTTTATGGACGAAAACAAACGCCGTATCTTGATTGGCAACTATGTGTTATCGAGCGGTTACTACGATGCCTATTACAAAAAAGCCCAGACTGTTCGCACTATCATTATCAATGATTTTAAAAAGGCGTTTACGACCTGCGATGTCTTGATCGGACCAACTGCGCCGACACCGGCTTTTCGTCTGGGAGAAAATACCGACGATCCGCTACAAATGTACCTCGCTGACATTATGACGGTACCAGCTTCACTAGCTGGCTTACCGGCCATAAGTATCCCCATAGGTACGACGTCGTCTGGACTGCCGGTTGGTATGCAAATTATGGCGCCGATGGGCGACGACTACAAAGTATTGCGCGCAGCAGAAATCTGGAAAGGATTGTAGCTATGGATAGTATGGTGATCGTTATGTTTTCTGGTGTGATCGTCACAGGGTTTATTTTGATTGTCATGATGGCGCTTGGTCGTAAGGGCAAAAAATTGCTCGACACCACACGATATCAGCAGGAATGGCTCGCGATTGAAAAATCAGTTACGAAAGAATCTGCGACCCAGCAGTTTGCCGTTTTACAGGCCGATAAACTGCTTGATCGTGCGCTGCGCGAATGTGGCTATGCTGGTGCGACCATGGGTGAACGTATGACAAGCGCCAGCCGTGTCTTTAGCCGTCGCGAGGCGGTCTGGGCGGCGCACAAATTACGCAATCGCATTGCGCATGACGACAATGTCAAAATCAACCCTGAGTGGACGCGCAAAGCGCTGGCTAGTTTCAAGCGTGCACTCAAAGATGTGGGGGCAATATGACCTACACTGCCACTATCGGTATCGAATGTCATGTGCAGCTCAAGACCAAGACTAAGTTATTTACTGGAGCCGACAATGACGCGCGTGACAAAGCTCCCAATACGACGATTAGCCCACTTTGTCTTGGCCTACCTGGCACGTTACCGGTACTCAATGCTGAGGCGATTAGCCTTGCGATTCGCGCTGGTATTGCACTGAAGGCTGAGATTGCGAGCCTTAGCCGCTTTGAACGCAAACACTATTTTTACCCCGATTTGCCACTTGGCTACCAGATTACGCAGCTGGCCGAACCGGTCATTGGTCGTGGTTCAGTAGAGTTTACAACACCTGATGGCGAGAAGCATACTGTCCGAATTCACCATGCGCACCTTGAGGCCGATGCCGGTAAATTGACCCACCCGGCCGGTAAAGACTATAGCCTGGTCGATCTCAACCGCTCAGGCACGCCACTTATCGAAATCGTGTCCGAAGCCGATATGCATAGCCCGGCCGAAGCCAAGGCCTACGCCCAAGAACTTTATTTGCTCATGACCTATGCTGACGTGACCGACGGTGACTTGTACCACGGCAATATGCGCTTTGACATAAACGTGTCAGTGAGTAAAACCGACGAGCTTGGCACACGTACTGAAACCAAAAATCTCAACTCATTCAAATCAGTCGAACGAGCGGCAGAATACGAGATCAAACGCCAGATTGAACTACTCGAAAAAGGTGGTACTGTCGTACAAGAAACACGCGGCTGGGACGAAGCCAAGCAAAAAACCGTCAGTCAACGCAGCAAAGAAAACGCGCACGACTATCGCTATTTCCCTGATGCCGATCTACCGCCAGTACGAGTTAGTCAGCAGCGCATCGACAAAGTAAAAGCCACTATGCTGCTGCTCCCGCAGGCGTTTCGCGACTCGTGGCAGGAGCTGTCGCTTGATAGCACGGTCATACCAGCCCTGCTGGCCTCGAGCCATACTGCCAATCTTATTGAACGACTACACAAAGAGCACGGGGCCTCAGTGGCTCGTCGCACGGCGCTGTGGTTTAGTTCGGTTCAAAGTGAAGAGGGTAGTGAAGCTACACCTACTGTGCCCGATGCATATTATGTGGAGCTAGCCAATATGGTAGATAAAAACGAGATTAATTCCAATGCCGCCAAGACACTTTTTGTTGATATGCATAGTACCACTACCTCTCCGCGGGTGCTGGCCGAACAAAAAAACCTGCTGCAACAAAGCGATGAAGGAGAAATAGCAAAAATTGTTGATGAAGTGCTAGTAGGCCCAGCCTCGCAAAAAGCGCTCGAAGACATCCGCGCTGGTAACGACAAAGCTATCGGTTATCTCGTTGGGCAAGTCATGAAACTATCTAAAGGTAAGGCAAATCCGGCACTCGCCCAGGAGCTTATTAGAAGGAAGTTATAACTATGAAGACTTTTACGCGCATCGAACAAACCGATATCTATGAGGTCGGAGACAGGTTTAAAAAATCAATCGTCGTGAAACGCTACCGTACTGAGGATGGAATCGAGCACGAATTTACGACAGTCGACGACGAGCACGCACAGAGTGCGGCGGTGATAGCGCTGACACCAGATCATCGTGTAGTGGTGTCGCAGCAATTCCGTGCGGGGCGCGAGCGATATGTCGATGACATACCGGGAGGAAAATCCGAAGCGGGCGAAGAGCCAGAACAGGTAGCGCGTAGGGAGCTTAACGAAGAGACAGGTTACGAGACCGATCAACCGCTACAATATCTCGGCTGTTACTCATGGGATGCCTATAACAATCTTACATCGCACTATTTTTTGGCGACCGATTGCCGATTGGCCGAACAACATACCGTCGAGGACATTGAGCAAACTCAAGGGCTCGACGTGGCGCTGATATCGATCGAGCAATTAATCGAAAATGCCAAAACCAACAACATGACTGACGCAGTGGCGGTTTTGATGGCGATCGATCAACTAAGGTCTATTGAAGGCGTAGATAAAAAGGAGGGTACGTGAAACAACCAACGAAAGCCATCATACTCGCTGCCGGACTCGGCACGCGGTTTTTGCCGCAGACAAAAGCCATGCCAAAAGAAATGCTACCTATTATCGACAAGCCCGTCATACAATTAGTGGTCGAAGATGCTGTTGCCGCTGGTGTGACAGATATTATCATTGTCACTGGCTCGACTAAGCGCGCAATTGAGGATCACTTTGATCGCTCTGACGCCATGGAAGCAGAGCTGCGAGAAAAAGGCAAAGTAGCCATGGCTGACCGGCTTAAAGCAATTGCCGAGATGGCAAACTTTGTCTATATCAGGCAAAAAGGCGAGCCAAAAGGCAACGCTCTGCCTGTGCTCAATGCTCAGCATATGATTGACGACGATGAACCGTTTTTTGTGCTGACAGCTGATGATTTTTATCATAGCGAGATCCCACGAGCGGTCCAATTAAAAGAAGCCTTTAACCGTTCAGGCGGCAAAAATATTGTGTCGCTCATGAAAGCGGGTCCTGGCGACGGTGATATGTATGGTATGGCATCGATTGGCAACGATGTAGGAGGTGGAACCATTGAGGTAACTGGTCTGGTGGAAAAACCGGGTGATGACAATCGACCAAGTGACTACACATGTTTGCTGGGTTATATTCTGACGCCTGATATACTGCCAATACTTTCACAAAAAAACGTCGACGCCAAAGGTGAGTTGACATTGTCGACGAATATAAATATTCTTGCACAACAAGGTAAGGTGTACGGCCAAGTGATCGAAGGAAAATGGCTAGACGCTGGTGACCCTATCAAATACTTACAGGCGCTCGTGGAAGTTGGCTTGGCCCATCCCAAGATCGGTGCACAATTTCGTTCGTATCTCGCGAAGAAATTGGCTGACACTCCTCACACTGAGTAGTTGTTGTAATTAATTTGTGAACCAGCATACATTTTTTGCTCTCACGCGGTGCTATTGTAAGAGCATCAACAAAGTAAGTAAGGAGTAACGAAATGGACGCAGGTTTAGGCGGATGGTTAGGTACTATCATAATCGGTGGTATCGCAGGATGGATAGCAAGTATGGTTATGAAAACTGACGCTTCTATGGGCGCAGTTGCAAATGTTGTCGTCGGTGTCGTCGGCGCATTGCTTGCAAACTTCCTCTTGCCAATCTTTGGCATTGCAGGGACAACGGACGGGTCTAGCACTGTCCGACAGCTTATCGTCGCATTTGTCGGTGCAGTCATTGTACTGTTCATCTTCAAACTCGTGACTGGTCGTCGCACAGTCTAATACTAATAGACCAATTCATTATCGGATGAGAATTGTGGTATACTTATACTACAAGACTCATCCGGTTTTGATATCACAAATAAGGAGCATATCGTATGTCAAATGCAGCTGAAATACTCGTGATTATTCTCTCAGTTGTTCTCGCCGTGTTTTTGATACTTTCTATTGTACTTACCGTCCTGTTAATTAAAGTTACGAAGCAAATTCGTCTCGTAGCCGACAACGCGCGCACGGCTTCAGAGCATGTCGCAAACATCGCTGGCAACGCAGCAAAATTTTCATCGCCTGCATTGATCGGAAAATTTGTCTTCGACCAAGTGAAAAAGTTTCGTAGCTAAATTTTACGCCTTATAGAGCAAACCGTATACCGTAGACCGTATACCGTATATATCCCAAAAAAGCACTTGACAGCTTCTTTCTATTTTTTCACACTCACATTATAAGTCTACGGTCTACGGTCTACGGTCTACGGTCTACGGTCTACGGTCTACGGTCTACGGTCTACGGTCTACGGTCTACGGTCTACGGTCTACGGTATACTGTCTACGATCTTTTCGCTATAATAGATAGATATGACTGGAGGGAAAGCACCGGCAGCGACAGGGGCGTTATCGCCTAGTGATTTTGTGCATTTGCACAATCACACGCATCACAGTTTGCTCGACGGTTTGACCAAGGTCGATGAACTAGTGTCGCGCGTCAAAGAGCTCGGTATGAACGCTGTAGCCATGACGGATCACGGTACGTTGTCGGGTGCGATCGAGTTTTATAAGGCGTGTAAAGCGCAGGACATAAAACCGATCATCGGCATCGAAACATATGTCGCGGCTCGCACCATTCATGACCGAGACCCGGCCAAAGACAAAGCCCGTTTTCACCTCATTTTGCTGGCTATGAATAACACTGGCTACCAAAATCTCATGAAATTGAGCACGATTGCCAATCTTGAGGGTGTCTACTACAAGCCGCGTATCGACCATGACCTGCTAAAAAAGCACAACGAAGGCTTGATTGCACTCAGTGCTTGTTTGGGCGGTGAAGTTGCCGAAAAAATCCGCCACGAGAGCTACGACGAAGCAAAAAAGACAGCGCTGTGGTACCAAGAAGTCTTTGGTGACCGCTACTATCTAGAAATTCAAGATCATGAGACCAAAGAACAAACCGAAACCAATCGCCAGATTCTGAAATTGTCTACTGACACTGGTATACCATGTGTCATAACCAGTGACGCGCACTACTTGCACGAATCTGACCAGGACGCTCACGAGATACTGCTTTGTGTCGGTACGGCAGCATTTTTGTCCGACGAAGGGCGCATGAGCCTGAAGGACTACCATTTGCACGTGACCGACCCGGGCGACGTCATCTCGCGGTGGGGCGACAAACACCCAGAAATTATCACAAACACCAAAGCGATTGCCGATCGTTGCGATGTCAGCCTAGAGTTTGGCAAGATTCTGATCCCGCATTTTCCGGTACCAGAGGGTGAAACAGAAAAAAGTCATCTGGACATGCTGGTATGGCAGGGTATTGCGTGGCGGTACGGTAGCGTCGTCAAAGACGAGGCAAGTACGCTGTCCATCGAAGCCGCTCGTAAAACGGTGTCAGCTGAAGTGGCAGCACGGGCCGATTTTGAACTAGGCATCATCGAAAGTATGGGGTTCAATGGTTACTTTTTGATCATTCACGATTTTATAAATTGGGGTAAAAACCAGGGTATTATATTTGGGCCAGGACGAGGCAGTGCAGCGGGATCGATCATTGCCTATGCGCTCAATATTACTGACCTCGATCCGATCAAATACGATCTGCTGTTTGAGCGTTTTTTGAACCCCGATCGTATATCGATGCCCGATATAGACATAGACATACAGGATACCCGGCGAGATGAAGTAATACAGTATTGTGTCCGTAAGTATGGTAGTGACCGTGTAGCTAACATTGTAA
>JBAQIV010000053.1:0-8007 GCA_049289035.1 Saccharimonadales bacterium (SeqCode)
ACGTTGGGTTAGCGGGGCACGGCTGACATTCTTTGTCAGTAGCAAGTAAATTAGAGTTGACCTGGCATTTTTCAGGCGGGAGGACAGTAAATGATTTCTCGCAGCCAGTTGAGCTTACATCACCGGCTGATGTTTTTACAGTTACCTTAACGAAGTACGTACCTGGGGTTGTCATCTCGATTATGTAATTGTCCAGTTGAGTCGCCGTAGAGTTGATAGTTTTCGTTGTAACAACAGCTCCGTTGGCGTCATTCTTTTTGATGACAAACGTATAGCTACTTATTGTTGCGCCATTTTTGACGACTGTTGTGGCAGTGACGCTAAACTTCGTACGTTCAATTTTCTTTGGCTCAGATAACAGACTACATGCCGCAAATGGCTGAGGTGCTGGTTTACACGCTTCACTGTCCGACGGCAGATCTGTTGGGAGTTTTTCGGTTTCCTTGATAGTGATCACGCCGGTGCCAGGACGGCAAACTGTAATATTCTTAATAACTGGTGGTGGCGGTGGTGGAGGTGTGGGTAAGCTTGTCACCGCGAAGTTACCGCAACTTTTCATAATAGCGAAAACTCCTCGGGTGGCCGATGTACCACGAAATGCAGGGTAGGTTGAACCATGCGGTATTGTCCATGATGTTGTGTCAAAAATCCATAAGGGGCGGCTGTAAACGATAGTCCCGTTGATATTGTGCATGACTTCACCCTCGGCCGCACTTCTTTTTTGTACGCGGTTAAACGATACCCATGCGCCACTTCCTGTGCCGTACTCCTTAGAATTGATTGAGCTAGAGGTCATTGCAGCTAGTTCACTGCGAGTAATGCCTAGGAAGTCAGCAATCTTCTTAAAGTCTTTTGATGGGTCGTCATAGACTGCCAGAACTTTAGCGATGCTATCGACACCACCATAGACGATATCATTTGCCGACCTTGACGCATTTGCTGGCTGTATTGGTGAAAACACAGCAAATGACTGTACGATCAAGGCCATAGCAGTGAAGATGAGGCCGACGCGCCGGGTGGCTTCCTCTGTCTTTAGCCGGCGGGCATAAAAGCCTAATTGACCGACAAGTGCCGGCGAGAACGGCAATCCCGATACCAGTTTACGAAACATAATTTTGTTTTTTATTTACTCCTTGTAATCTAAAATAGCATAAGAAGTGTGTTCAAAGCAATAGGTTGTTTGAGTACTTTTTTTGCGGTATAATGGGGATATTGTAAAGCCGTAGAAATATAACGGCATATAAGCGAGGGAGCAAGACTGTGTCCAAACAAACAGACCAGGCTAGTTATGGCGCTAGCCAAATCCAGGTCCTCGAAGGTCTGGAGCCGGTTCGCAAGCGTCCCGGTATGTATATTGGGAGTACCGGCTATGACGGGGTGCACCACCTTATAAAAGAGATTGCCGACAACTGTGTCGATGAGGCGATTGCCGGGTATGCGACATTTGTCGACATAGAGCTGCTGGCCGATGGTGGTTGCCGCGTAACTGATGACGGGCGTGGTATCCCGATTGATACACACCCCAAAACAGGACGAAGTACACTAGAAACGGTACTGACGGTGCTACATGCCGGGGGTAAATTTGGCGGTGGTGGCTACAAGGTTTCATCAGGGTTACACGGCGTGGGCTCAAGTGTTGTTAACGCATTGTCGACAAAGATGATAGCTCAAGTAGTCAAAGCTGGGCAATTATATGAGATACAGTTTGCCACCGGTGTGCCGCAGGGTGATCTCAAAAAACTTGGCAAGACCGATCGACCTGACGGGACAAGTATCACATTTTACCCAGACCCGACAATCTTTAAAGAGACAGTAGAGTTTGATTACCAGTGGGTACTTAGCTATTTGCGTCACCAGGCTTACCTGACAAAAGGTATCAAAGCAAAAGTATTCGATGAACGCACTGGTGAGCGATACGCTTTTTATTTTGAGGGAGGCATACAAAGCTACGTCAAACACCTCAATATCGGCAAAGACGTTGTCGACGAAGATATTTTTTACGTTGAGCGTCAGGTCGAGGACAGTATGGTTGAGGTAGCCATACAGTATAACGATGGCTACACCGAGACGGTCAAAGCGTTCGCAAATAACGTCTATAACCCCGAGGGCGGTATGCATCTCGTCGGTTTTCGTACGGCGCTCACCCGGGTCATCAATGATTATTCGCGCAAAAACGGTCTTCTCAAAGAAAAAGAAGAAAACCTAACTGGTGATGACATACGTGAAGGCCTGACGGCGATTATCCTTGTAAAGCTACCCGATCCGCAATTTGAAGGTCAGACAAAGAACAAGCTCGGTAACCCAGAGGTGCGTCGCTATGTCGAGCAGGTTATGAACGAATATTTTGCCTATTATCTCGATGAGCATCCTGGTGTTGCCAAAAAGATCGTCAATAAAGCCTTACTGGCTGCTCGAGCACGTAAGGCTGCTCGTGCTGCTCGCGACAATGTGCTACGTAAGGGCGCACTTGATGGGCTTAACTTGCCGGGTAAACTAGCCGACTGCTCAAGCAAAGACCCAAAAGAGTGCGAACTCTACATCGTTGAGGGTGACTCGGCCGGTGGCTCGGCCAAGAGCGGCCGCGACAGCAAGACGCAGGCTATCTTGCCACTTCGTGGTAAAGTGCTTAATGTCGAGCGAGCCCGACTTGATCGTATGCTCCATAATAACGAGATTGTCAGCTTGATCAAAGGTATGGGTGTCGGGATTGGCGACCAGTTCGATATCAGCGGCTTACGCTACGGGCGTATCATCATCATGACCGATGCCGATGTCGATGGAAGTCACATTGCAACGCTACTTATGACATTTTTCTTCCGTTATATGAATGAAGTGGTTGCAAATGGACATATATACCTGGCAAAACCACCGCTATTCCTCATAAAACTTGGCGGGACGCGCCGTATCTACGCCTACAATGAAGAAGAACTTGACCTTCGCCTCAAAGAGATAGCCGAAGAGCGTAAAGCACGCGGCACCAAAGTTGACCCAGCCGAGTCGCTTGCCCGGCAAGCTGGTCTCGCTGAGGGCGCAATACAGCGTTACAAGGGTCTGGGTGAAATGGATGCGACGCAATTGTGGGATACGACCATGAACCCCGAGAACCGTGTGCTGGTACAAGTGAAGATAGAAGATGCCGAACGGGCTGATGCAATTTTTACAAAGTTGATGGGTGATGAAGTCTTGATGCGTAAGAACTTCATTCAGGCTCGTGCTAAAGATATAAGTCTAGAAGAATTGGATGTCTAACCATGGATGACGATGTAAAAAACCTCGATATCAACAACCCGCTAGAGGGTGAAATAGTCGAAAATGCTCCAGAACAGACACACTCGAAAGTACTGGAGCACCGTACCGTTGAAAATGTTATGGAAGAAAACTTCCTGCGCTATTCCATGAGTGTCATTATTGACCGTGCATTACCAGATGTCCGCGATGGGCTGAAGCCAGTGCATCGGCGTATTCTCTATACTATGGGCGAGCAGGGTCTCAGGCCAGGAGGAAAATTCGCGAAATCAGCACGTATTGCCGGTGAAGTGATGGGTAAGTACCATCCGCACGGTGATTCAAGCATCTATGACTCTATGGTACGTTTAGCTCAAGATTGGGTGATGCGCTATCCGCTCGTGCAAGGCCAGGGAAACTTCGGTAGCATGGACGGTGACCCTGCGGCCGCGAGTAGGTATACTGAGGCGCGACTAGGGAAGGCCGGCAATGAGCTGTTGACTGACCTCGACAAAGAAACGGTTGATTTTCGCGACAACTACGATGGCAGTGAGCAAGAACCGGTTGTACTGCCTGCCAAGTTGCCGAACCTGCTGCTCAACGGGCAGGTTGGTATTGCAGTTGGTATGGCGACAAGTATTCCGACGCACAACTTGGGCGAGCTCGTCGACGCGACGATTCACTTGATTGACAATCCTGAAGCAACACTCGATGACCTCTTGAAGCATGTGAAAGGACCTGACTTTCCAACTGGCGCCGTCGTGTATGGTGGTGCACCGATGCGCCAAGCCTATGCGACAGGGCGAGGGAGTGTCACGATTCGGGCGGTGGCTGAGATCGAGGAGACAAAGAAAGGCCGCCACCAGATCGTCATAACAGAGATGCCTTATGCTGTAAATAAAGCATCATTAGTTGAAAAAATTGCAGAACTGTATAAAGAAAAGAAGATTAACATCGCTGATCTACGGGATGAGAGTGCCCGTGGTAATATTCGCATCGTCATTGAGCTACGTAAGGACTCTTACCCTAAGAAGGTACTCAACCAGCTGTATAAATTGACGCCACTCCAAACTAGTTTTCACTACAATATGTTGGCGCTTGTCGACGGTATACAACCGCGTATCTTGGGTCTTAGTGAGATACTGAGCGAGTTTGTTAAGCATCGCCAGATTGTTGTGCGTCGCCGGACGGAGTATGAACTGCGTAAGGCAAAAGAGCGTGCACATATACTCGAGGGATACAAAATAGCACTTGATCACATCGACGAAGTGATCAAGACGATTCGTGCCAGTAAGACGCAAGAGGAAGCCGAAGCAGCGCTTATCGAGAAATTTAAGCTCAGCGAAATTCAAGCAAAAGCTATCCTTGCTATGCAGCTACGACGTTTGACCGGTCTTGAACGCCAGGCGATCGAAGACGAACTGGCCGAATTACTCAAGACGATTGCGGCACTTGAGACAATTTTGGCCAGTGAAGCAGAGATTCTTCGTGTTATTAAAACTGAGCTGCTCGAGATGAAAGACAAGTACGGTGATGAGCGACGCAGCAAGATTATCAATGCTGAACTTGGTAAATTTAGCGACGAAGAGTTGATCCCAGAAGAAGATGTCGTAGTTTTACTTACAACAGAAAACTATATAAAGCGCACTCTGGTAACAGACTACCGTCGCCAACACCGTGGCGGCAAAGGGAAGCGCGGCATGACGACAAAAGAGCTTGATGTTATCGATCAGCTTGTGACCAGTTCGACCCATGATTGGCTGCTTTTCTTCACGAACAAAGGTCGTGTATTTCGTCTGAAAGCTCATGAGGTGCCGGCCGCTGGATTACAGGCAAAAGGTGTCGCTGCCGTGAACTTGCTTCAGCTGCAGCCCGAAGAGCGCATTACGTCGCTGATTCGTATTGCAAAAGATGATAATGGCGAAGGTTATCTGTTCATGACGACAACCAATGGCACTGTCAAAAAAACATCGTTAAAGGATTACAGTAATATCCGTACATCAGGGCTTATCGCCATTAACCTCGATGACGGCGACGAGTTGCGCTGGATACGACAGAGTAGTGGCGATGACGAAGTTGTGATTTCTACAGCTATGGGACAGGCTATCCGCTTTAAGGAGTCGGATGCTCGTCCGATGGGGCGCTCTGCTCGGGGTGTGCGAGGTATCCGCTTGCGCACTGGCGACAGAGTCGTCGGTATGGACCTGGCTGCTGGTGACCCAAATCTCCTCGTTATGAGTGAGAAAGGCTATGGAAAAATTACGAAGGTTGCAAACTTCCCGACGCATAAGCGCGGCGGAGTCGGCATAAAAGCAGCTGTTGTGACGACTAAAACTGGCAATCTCATCACAGTGAAGTCTTTGGCGCCCGATGACCTAGAGGTTATCATGATATCGACAAAGGGCCAGACGATTAGGGTGGGGCTCAAAGATATACCAACGCTTGGTCGCACGACGCAGGGTGTTCGGGTGATGCGGCTCAATGACGACGACAGCGTTGCCTCAACAGGGCTGATCCAAGAACAAGAGCAGGGTGAAGAGGGCGATGAAGAGTAGTTACGCGTACTTGCTTGCGCCAGTCATAGGGTTTTTATCAGCGCAAACTATAAAATATATCTTAGCTTCGCAAAAAGATCGGAACTGGCGGCGATTCTTCCGCTCAGGCAATATGCCGAGTAGTCATACAGCTGTAGTCGTAAGCTTAGCGAATGTCATCTTTGCTCACGAAGGCTTTTCTGATCTGTTTGCGGTTGTTGCGGTACTAACGATGATAACTATTTATGATGCGCTTGTGGCACGGCGCTCTATTGGCGAACAGGGCACAGCCCTGGTACGCCTCATAGAAGCATCACCATTTGCCAAGGATCCGCTCCCAAGAGTTGCTATAGGACACACGCCTCGTGAGGTGATAGCCGGTGGTGTACTCGGCACTATGATTGGTATAATCGTTGCGTTTTTTATAACATAATTCGCCAAATTATACTCACGAAAAGTGTTGACACGGCGTTCAAAGAAGCGTAGAATGGGCAACAGTCTACCGCACTTTTTTGAGGTGGTCAGAGAATAAGGACATTTACAATTTGGCAGTGCAAATCAATTTCGTCAGTTAAATCCTATCTGTTAAAGATAGGTGTTTTGAATCAAGTTTCAAAATCTTTTATGGAGAGTTTGATCCTGGCTCAGGATGAACGCTGGCGGTGTGCCTAATACATGCAAGTCGAGCGCCCAACTCATTGTGTTTGTTACTCTCGTGTAGTCCTGGAGACAGGACGCGGGGATTTTCGAAGAAAATCAGCCGCATCTTTTAAAAAAGATGAAGCGCTGGTTATTAAATCAGCCGCATATTTTAAAAAAGATGAAGGTTGGTTCGAAAACCTTGAAGCGAGGGAGGGAGCAAATCTCGTAAGAGATTTAGCTCGCAACGAACGTAGTGAGTTGGGAGCGGCGGACGGCTGAGTAACGCGTGGGAACGTACCCCAAAGTGAGGGATAACCACTCGAAAGAGTGACTAATACCGCATATGGTCTTCGGATTAAAGTATTTATACGCTTTGGGAGCGGCCTGCGTACGATTAGATAGTTGGTAGGGTAATGGCCTACCAAGTCAACGATCGTTAACTGGTCTGAGAGGATGATCAGTCAGACTGGAACTGAGACACGGTCCAGACTCCTACGGGAGGCAGCAGTAAGGAATCTTCCACAATGGGCGAAAGCCTGATGGAGCAACACCGCGTGAAGGATGAAGGCCCTCGGGTCGTAAACTTCTTTTATAAGTGAGGAATATGACGGTAACTTATGAATAAGGGTCGGCTAACTACGTGCCAGCAGCCGCGGTCATACGTAGGACCCAAGCGTTATCCGGAGTGACTGGGCGTAAAGAGTTGCGTAGGCGGTTATTTAAGCGAGTAGTGAAATCTGGTGGCTCAACCATCAACCCATTACCCGAACTGGATAACTCGAGAATGGTAGAGGTAACTGGAATTTCTTGTGTAGGAGTGAAATCCGTAGATATAAGAAGGAACACCAATGGCGTAGGCAGGTTACTGGACCATTTCTGACGCTGAGGCACGAAAGCGTGGGGAGCGAACCGGATTAGATACCCGGGTAGTCCACGCCGTAAACGATGGATACTAGCTGTAGGGGGTATCGACCCCCTCTGTAGCGAAGCTAACGCGTTAAGTATCCCGCCTGTGGAGTACGGCCGCAAGGCTAAAACATAAAGGAATTGACGGGGACCCGCACAAGCGGTGGAGCGTGTTCTTTAATTCGATGCTAAACGAAGAACCTTACCAGGGCTTGACATCCCGAGAATTACTGCGAAAGCAGTGAGTGCTTTATTGAACTCGGTGACAGGTGCTGCATGGCCGTCGTCAGCTCGTGTCGTGAGATGTTTGGTTAAGTCCATCAACGAGCGCAACCCCTATGAATAGTTGAATTTTTCTATTCAGACTGCCCCGGCAACGGGGAGGAGGGGGGGGATGATGTCAGGTCAGTATTGCCCTTACGTCCTGGGCTAGAAACGCGCTACAATGGCCGGTACAACGCGATGCCAACCCGCAAGGGGGAGCAAATCGCATCAAAGCCGGTCCCAGTTCAGATTGCAGGCTGAAACTCGCCTGCATGAAGTCGGAATCGCTAGTAATCGCAGATCAGCAAGCTGCGGTGAATACGTTCCCGGGTCTTGTACACACCGCCCGTCAAACCATGAAAGTGACCAACACCCGAAGTCCGATTCGTCGGCCTAAGGTGGGGGGCATGATTGGGGTTAAGTCGTAACAAGGTAT
>JBAQIV010000054.1:0-1670 GCA_049289035.1 Saccharimonadales bacterium (SeqCode)
CAATAAATATATACTGTGCCCGCTGGATATCGGCACCAGCCGTGAACGCCTGTTCGGTACTAAGTTTACCAACTACAGTCCAGGTTTGGCGACCAAACTCTGTGATAAGCCACCCGAGCTCAATCATCGCAATACCAACTATACTAAACGGTATGAGCGCCATACGGAGCCATACTGGCAGCGCTCGCTTGCGCCAGCCAAGCCAGACGACAAGCAGAATTACTGCACATGATAGCCCGACAAGCATCATTTTGACATCAAATAGGACGTGCACTAAAAGGAATGGCCACTGTGCTCGAGGCAGTTCATCGAGCCCCTTAACCTCGGTCGCTGCGTCCCAGCCGACAAGCCAGCTGAGCATGCCGGGCAGAACAATACCGCCCTGTGCATTGCCGCTCTCGTCAATTTCACCACCGATCCGCAGTGGTGCGTTTTTTTGAGTTTTGTCCAGGATTTCGATTGCGGCAAGTTTGTGTGGCTGTGTGTCTGCAAGTAATACGGCTGATTGATGTCCTAGAATGGCGAGTGAAATAAGCAGTAGGCCAGCGATGACGGCCAATTGGCCGGTGACCCGCTGCAAAAAGTCACGAGCGGGTTTGGTCTGATGCCGTAGGCTACGCCAGGCAGCATATCCAAGTACGAGTACTGTTGTGGCAAATAGATAGCTTGCAACTGAGTGCGACACTTCAAGCAATGTCGTCGTGCTAAACATCGCCGCGGGGTTATTCATGTATGCGTTGACAGCGGTAATGAAAAATGCCGAACCGACAGTGCCAAGCGTAATGGGAAGTCCCATGAAGAAGTGACGGCGGGTGCCGACTTGCTGCAAGGTGGCGAGGTACCAGCTAAGAAAGACAGCTTCAATCAAAAACATGTAGCCCTCGAGCTGGAATAGTACTCCAACACTCGGACGTACATGTGCAAGGTAGGGTGCCCACAGTGTCGACAGCTGGATCGCAACGGCTGTACCGGTGAACACACCTGATATGACGAAAATCGCTGCCCAGCGGGCTAGTAGGCGAACGAGCCCACGGTAGTAATGACTATTTTTCTTCCAGGCCTGCCACTCAAAATAACTCATAAGTACGGGCAGACCGATGGAAATAGTGACAATGATGATATGAAAGGCGAGCGTATGCCCTATGAGTTCGCGACCAGCAGCAAGCGCGTCCATGTAAGCGATTCCTTTATGCTTATGCTAATGTTTGTTATTATACATCGTGTGAATATAAATAACTATCAGGAAAACGTATGTCAGTTTCAGTAACCATTATTGGTGGCGGCTTTGCTGGCGTTAGGGCGGCACTCGACATTGCAGCTAGTCCAAGTAACCAAGTAACACTGATTACTGATAAGACAGATTTTCAATATTATCCTACGCTTTATAGCAGCGCAACGGGCCATAGTCACGCAGAAAGCTGGGCACCGCTCGGAGAGATTTTTGCCGATCATCCGAACATTCACGTCTATATTGACGAAATAGTCAATATACATGCAGGTGACAAAATAATCAGCGGATCATCTGGCGTCGACTATCCATATGAAACACTCCTGATTGCCGTTGGTGTCGTCACCTCATTTTTCGGTATTCCCGGGCTTGAAACCTATACATATGGTATTAAAAATGCACACGAGATTCATCGTCTTAAGCAGCGACTATTCATTGATAT
>JBAQIV010000055.1:0-35413 GCA_049289035.1 Saccharimonadales bacterium (SeqCode)
TTGGCTGCTTTCACCGCCGTTTTTTTCTCTTCATCAGTTAGTTTCACTGCGACACCTTCGCCACCCTGGTGCGTATTGCTGCGAAAGTCACCATCGAGACTTTGGCGCTTAATACCAGCGACCACACGTCCGCCCACTACGAGTGCTCGTATGTCAGTACCGGCCGATTCTTTGACAAATTCTTGTACCAAAAAGTTTACGCCCTCGACATAAAATGCCTGCATTACGGCTTTGGCTGCTTTTTGTGTTTCAGCTAGCACGACACCGTTGCCGTGGGTTCCACTCGCCACTTTGATAATCAGCGGTGCGCCACCGGCTAGTTCTATGACATCTTCGAAACTGGCAGTCTCACGGGCAAATACTGTCTTAGGTATAGCGACTCCCGCTCGCGCCAGCACCTGGTAGGCACGCAATTTGTCGCGCGAACGGTTAATCGCAATCGAACTCGCTGTCGTAAAACTTCCCTGTGCTTCAAACTGACGTACCATCGCCGTACCATACTTAGTGTATTTTTGCGCAATACGCGGTATGATTGCATCGAATTTTTCGAGCGATTCACCTTTGTAGCGTATGACCGGCCTATCTTTCTCGACCGACACATAGCATTTGGTGTAGCCAATTACTTTGACCTCGTGCCCTCGCTCAACCGCAACTTCTTTAAGCCGCTTTGTCGTGTAGTTTGCGCTACCGTTTGATAAAATTGCAATTCTCATAGCACTACATCTCCTCGTTGGTTAGTGGCATGATATTTCTCAAAAAATGCCTTGGGGTCTTTTTCAAATTCTTCGTGAAGTGTGTTTGGTTTTTCCTTTTTATATTTACCCTTCGACACATCCACCATAAATTTGTCTTTGAGTAACGTGCAGCCGATCAGCACTGGAAAACTATTGTGCGATCGATCAGCAAGCGTGAATGACCCGCGTACCTTTCGCCCTGAAACCTCAATCGTGAGGTGCACCCGATAACGAATCTGTCGTGTGCCATTCGAGCTACGAATTAGATTGACAGAAAACGTCCGCGTTTTGTGTCGTATGCCAGTATAGTACGGTGAGCCTTTTGCAAACAATACAAACGACAGCTCGTGTTTATCGTCGATATGCAATTCTGATGCCCATATAGATGATGTATCAGCACCAGTATCGATTTTCGCTGGTACGTTTTTTATGCCATCACGAGGAAAATGCACTTTCGCTGTCCGTCCTATTATCACTAATTCGTGTTTTATCATAGTCATTGCTCTATGACTTATTGTATATCGCCAGTAATTTATCAATATAGTGGTGCGCAAGGTCTGGTATTGGCACCCCTTCGGACGGCATCATATGTAAGCCAAAACTCGGAGACGAATTAATCTCGATAAGTCGCCACTCACCATGATCTTCATCATACAGAAAATCAACGCCACATATAAACATACCGCCAACCCGCGCAATTTCTGTAGCGTGGCGTATCATTGCTTTGGGCAATGCCTGAAGGCACTCAACAGCCCGGCCGCCAGTACCGATATTTGCCGTACCGACAACTTGTGTCAGCTCGCCACGCTTCGGAACTACCTGCAATTCGTCTGACCCCAGATAACGTGCTACTGCACCAAGATCGATTTTATTCATTTTAGCAGTGTAGGCGACCTCTCCTCTGTCTGGATTGTGTGAGTTCTCAATTTGTATTAGTTCCTGTACAGTATGAACGCCGTCGCCAGTTACCGATGCCGGCTCGCGGCGCACCGCACCGACACATTCGCCATCAATCACAAGCACGCGCATATCAAGCCCTGTCACAAATTCTTGTAATAGGATTATTTGCGAATCACTATGTAGCTTTGCCGTTTCAATAGCTTCTGTCATCGTAGCGCTATCGGTAACGTTCGTAGTGACCCCATTACCGTGCGCACCATCGACCGGCTTTACAACAACACGGCCGTATTGTCGTAAAAAATCAGCAGCTTGCGTATCGTCATGGTACGTTATGGTTGCGGGCACAACTATAGATGTATAGCGCGAGGCAAGCGCATACGTCAGCCGTTTGTTGTTCGCAATCGTAACCGATGTTGCTGATGAGATGTCAGGATTTGCACCCGCAATACTTCTCACACGATCGTTGTACATAAACGTGAGCAGCGGCGCTTTTAAGCCCTCATCGACAGAGACATCGATACCTCGTAAGGCAAGTTCATCGTAAATCGAACGTGATGTGATCTTTAATTTTAACGTATTCATACATTTACCTTATAACGAACCGGGAATCCTGCCAATGCTGCAATACGATTCTGGTATGGATTTGTAGGATCAGTATGCGTCTTGAAAAGATTACTAAAACTTTCATTATCACGCCGCTTATAAATGCTTTCTAGTAATGGAATGGCTTTTATCCGTCCATGTGAATACGCTAAGTCTTTGTGCCAAGTCATTGATTCATAGCCTACCGGCATCTCTGCTGGCAAACTACGTTTATATCGCACGATTGACCTCGCCGCAGTGACTTTAGCTTTCTCAATTTTGTCAGGTGTTACTTTCTCTCCTGGTTTCAAATCCATCAGCAAACCGTAACGCCAGGTGGTCTCATAGATTTCATCTGGCATCTGACCTTCGAGCTCAGCGGCAGAGATCGCTAAATAGTATCGAACATTCTCTGGTCCCCACTGCGATGAGCTATTATCATCCAGCTCATCACAGATAATCGATTCGATCAGAGTCAATATCCCTTCTTCGATACTAAGGTAATCAGGGTTACCGTCTTCTTCAAATTGGCTAAATATGCCAAAGCCCGTCATGGGGATCTTAGACAAAAACCCGTTGATCGTCCTTCCGCCATGGCCTAAGAGCTCATGAAATACTTTCGCAAAAGCTTTTTGAGGACTATCGACTGGGACTGCACGCTTTGCCATGCCCACATCAACGGTGAGCGTCGGCGTATTCCAAGCCAGGTTGCTACTATTTGGCTTCTTGCGCACTGATATACCTGAGGTTTTATCGGGGTCTAATTCGGAAAGCGCCAATGAAAATAGTTCATATAGTTCTTCACCGTTGAATTCTGGTTCAACACCGGCTGCTTTGGCACGGGGTACCACGACTTCTTCCCAGTAGCGTTGACATATCTCATAGTACTGACCGAATTCCTCAAATATACGCTCTCTGATCCACTCGATCGCTTCTTTGCTGAGTCGTTCGATACCACGCCGTCCACGCTCGAGGCCCGACATACGTTGCCCACGAGCATCAAAACCATGTTCAAGCTCTGATTTTATACGAGCTGCATCTACGTCATCATCGGCAATCTTCGTGTCGATAGACGTCCACACTTCAGCGCGTAGTCGCTCATATATAGAAGGGTCTGGCGAGCTATAAAGAGCATCGTTGAGGCGACGATACTTTTCTGCATAAAATATCTTTTCTTCAGGCGTAATGTCTGGACGATTCAATTGCTGTACTGTCTCGACAAACTCAATTTCTTTGTAACGAAAGAGTGTCGTGCGAAATGTGATATCAGCTACTTCATCATCAACTGCTATTTCATTTGCCGGATCACGCAATAGGGTTAATATATCCTCAAGTGATTTTTTCTCATCTGCAAATGAGACCGGCTTACCTTGTTCATCGAATAATTTTGTGTAATCATACGATATCTTGTTGATATCACCGGCAATTAAAGCCGTCTCACCTGCTCCACGAGAGTTTTTATCACTCTCAAATTGTTCATATGTCTGCAAACCAAGCGCAGGGGTAAATACAGGCGTCAAGCGCTCATTAAAATCGCCCGCAGAAAGTTCGGCGTAAGTATATGGGCCTATATTCCCATGATCAACAGAATTCATTTTTTCATTATAACATACTATGTTTAATCTGTAAAGTTTACGTCTAAAATATGCTGGTCTTGGTAGTGCGAAATGACTCTAGCAGTTCCCGCTGTTTTTTGCTAAGTTTGGTCGGTGTATCGACCACGATGCTAACGATGTGGGCGCCGCGGGAGTTGCCGCGCAGGTGTGGCACGCCGTGAGATGACAGTTTAAAATCGGTGCCGCTTTGCGTACCGGCCGGAACTTTCATGCGCACTGGCCCATCGACAGTCGCAACGTCGATTTCGGTGCCGAGTGCAGCGTCTACCATAGTGACGTGCTCTTCGCTGAGTATCAAGTCGCCTTCGCGCGTAAATTTCTTGTGCGGTTTGACCCGTAGGTTTACATACAAGTCGCCTTTGGCGCCGCGTGCAATTGCTTCACCACGTTCACGCAAGCGAATGGTCGCTCCGTCGTCGACACCAGCTGGTACTTTGATAGTGATGTCTTGTCTGGTACGTTCAGTGCCCGACCCGCGGCACACCGTACAAACTTTTTCTGGCACTTTGCCGCGGCCATGACAGGTTTCGCAGACAACGGCTTGCTGTATAGCGCCAAACATCGTGTTCATCACGCGCGTTTGCTGGCCAGCGCCTTTGCAGGTGCCGCAGGTTTTCATGTCGTGACCAGGCTCGACCGTCGAACCTTTGCAGTGCGAGCATTCGTCGTCGAGACTAATCGTAATTTTTTTCTCAGTGCCAAATACGGCTTCTTCAAACGTCAAGTCCAGATGCGTTTCCACATCACGCCCACGAGTCGGCTGCTGCTGGCGCTGCGCTCCGCCGCCAAAAAACGAACCAAATATGTCGCCTAGGCCACCGTCGCCAAAGTTAAACTCAAACGATTGGCCATTTTGCGCACCGCCAAAGCCACCAAAGCCTTCAAACGGGTTACCACCCGCATAGCCCCCGCCGCCACTCGCGCCGCCCACACCGGCATGGCCAAACTGATCGTAGCGCTGACGTTTTTGCTGGTCTTTGAGCACCTCGTAGGCTTCGTTTATCTCTTTAAATTTCGTCTCGTCGCCACCTTCTTTGTCGGGGTGGTGCTTGACGGCCAGCTTGCGAAATGCCTTTTTGATCTCGTCGGCTGAGGCGCTTTTGCTGATACCTAAGATTTCGTAATAATCACGTTTTGACATCGTATCTAGTATAAGAAATTAGCACTCATATTACAAGAGTGCTAATTATCTTTTTGCGTGACGCTTTACTTGCAAAGTTGCGTAACGGGCAATACCTCACTCGTTGCTACAGCAGGCATCTGCAAAGTCGCGCCGACGTTCAACCGGTACTCCTCAAAGCCCGGGTATATACCATTGGCCGCGTAGACTTTGCTCCACTGGTCATAACTGCCATAGTATCGTTCGGCGATACAACCGTAGGTGTCACCAGCTTTCACTACGTAAGTGCCCGCTGGTTTCGCGGCGGCATAGCCTGCGGGAGTTGCTTCGGCGGCTTTCGCAGACTCCGTTGTCGCGGTTTGATCTGACGTAGGCGTCGTTTGTGCTGTATCGTTTTGCGATGGTTCAGCATCTTTTTTCACTTGGTCGTCGGATTTGTTTTGTTGGCTGGTTGAAGTAGTTGCAGCCGATGCAACATACTGTTTCAATAGATCATTTGTCGATGCCCCACCAGGTGCACCAAGCCCTGTTGTGCCCACAACTAGCGGTAGTGCGATGGTTGAGCCTAGCATGATCAGTGCATTTCGAAAGAGTGTTTTTTCAGTCATGGTGGTTATGCCTTTCTCGCTTTTGCGGGTTTTTTGGCGTCCGGTTCAAGTACGGCCATAAAAGCACCCAGACCACACACCAGTACTAAAAGCAGAACCGTTGCCAGCCAATCACCAGCCAGTACGACGCGAAATGCGTCTTTGACGCTCTTCCACATGACGGTTGCATCGATACCGCTCAGCGCAGCGGCCACATACCCCAAAAACCTTGCCGTCACTCCAGCCAGTAGCCCGGCGACAATACCACGCTGGGCCTGAACTTGATTGTTTGCTCGTCGCTCCACTTGATTAGCGACGTATAGCCCCCAGGCAGTCACGACGAGACCGCCAATACCCCACCAAAAACTGTGATAAAACGCCGACAACCACGCGCCCGAAAACAATGGCACGCCCGCCAGCAGTCCCACCCACTGGTAACGTTGTAGCTCCATGACCCCTCCTTATGTTGTTGCCTGATATTGTAACCTCAAAACAAATATTGTGCAAATACAGGTAGTCGATTCTGATAATTTAGGCTTTTGGAACAGGGGCTGTTTTCTTGACGCGCGTGTAGGTGAGTATGGCCTGAATAAACATGTAGAGACCAAACACAACCGCTCCCCAGGCAATTGTGTACTTGCCGCCATTCGATGCCATAGCATAGCTGCCATAGGTAATCACCGCACCACCAAGTGGCCACAACGAGCTCATTGCGACAGCTTTTTGAGCAGCAGCCACTTCTGGTCGCTGGTCTTTTCTGAGAAATGCCCACGCGAACGAGCCAGCCGTCAGAATACCCGCAACGACAAGGGTAACAATATATGATGTACCGGTCATCTGATCTTGCTCTTTTTCGACTTTGTTTTTGCTATCGACAGCGATATTGAGTCGATCAATAGCCGCAAAGAAGTCTTTGACAGCAGTATCGTATGCTTCGCCAGCTACTTTTGCGCCCGCTGCATCAGCCGCTGTCATCTTGGTGCCGAGTGCATCGAGAGCCGCACGAGTTGTGCGAGCTTTATCTTTTACGGCAACTGCTGCTGCCGTATAGCCGACACCTGGCGCCGTTGAAAAATTGTGTTTTGAAAGCGTGTCCAGTTTTGTTGAAGCTGCCAATAGCAATGGGTGTATTGTCTCGTACGTCGACGTCTCTTTTTGGCTTTCTGCTTCAAAGGCATTTATCGCTTTGACGGCATCTTCAATGGCATTGATATCGGCATCATTTGTATACTGCTCAACTGCGCTAACGTGATGCACCGGCGCAGCGACGAGGCCAATCACGACCAGCGCAGCAATAATAAGTTGTTTCATGACGCTACTGTACCATAGAGAATCATGCTATGAAAGCTATAGGGGAATTATCGTATATACTATATATATGACAACATACCAAGGTACTAAACTCAGCAAATTTGAGCCGATCGACCATGTCGACCAACTACAAGTTATCGATCTAGAAATCGGCACTGGCGATGAGGTGCAGCCAGGCGCAACCATCACTGCACATTATACGGGCGCGCTCTGCAGCAATGGCGTAATTTTTCAAAGTTCACATGACTTTGGCAAGCCTATCACCTTTGGGCTTAGCCAGGTTATTCGCGGCTGGACCGACGGCGTACCCGGCATGCGCGTCGGCGGCTGGCGGCGGCTCATTATACCAGCTGATCAAGCCTACGGCGTTAGCAGCCCTGCACCCAACATACCCGCCAACAGTGACCTCGTGTTTGACATCGAACTCGTCGAGATACGCTAACTTTTTATCCAGTCCTCGAGTAGTTCAGTGTGCAGTCCGGCGGCGTCACGTGCCTTCACAAACGCTGCCAGATCGTCGGCAAACTCTGGTCGAAAATGCATGAGTACTATGTCACCCGGCCGTAGTTCGTGCCCAATTTGGTACTGCATACTGCCACCATTAGCTTTAGCAATCCAGTTCACGATGGCACGCATACCACACGAAGCAGCCGCTTGTTGTGTCGTCGCGGTATAGGCCCCGCCGGGTGGACGAAACAAGTATGGCTTGCGCCCATAATCGTGTTCTATCGTGGTCGACATGCCGCAAATTTCTGCAGTCTGATATTCAAATGATTTGGTCGACATTTTGGTGTCGTGGCTGAGCGTGTGATTTTCAATTAATGAACCCTGTGCGATAATTTGTTTGAAAAAGTCAGGGTTGTTGTGAATAAACAGGTCTGACAAAAACAACGTTGCTTTGATATTGTTTGCCTTGAGCAAATCGATAACCTTTTGGTCCTTGTAGCTACCGTCGTCGATACCAAGAAACACAACCGGTTCTGTGGTCGATATGCGCGAAATTACCGGTGCAAGCCCATTGGTGATTGGTGGAATGGACATACTCACCGTCGCGTGATGTTCGTATTCTTGCTTGAGCTGTTTAAGCTGTGTCTGCACTTCTACTTCGTGCTCGCCTACCTGGTTAAGCTGCAACGTAAGGTCACTGAGAGTTTTTTGGTGCCGGTTGTCGCTACTGGAAAGCATAGCAGTATACTGCGTCGTACTTATATACCAGCCTGCTACTCCAGCTAAACCAGCGATAATCAGTGCACAGAGCACGACTGTAAACGTTCGCAAAAATTTACTATGCCAGTACCCGTTGCGTACCGTATCGTTCCCCTGGCGAGAATTACGCTTTACCATAGTGAGATATTATACATCATAGTTAGATGATCATGCATGTTGTAGCAGGCCTAAATAATGCCGCATAAAAGCGGCATTATTTAGTGCTAAGGGCACATAGAATCTACTTCTTGTCGACAACTTCGCCTTCGACTGGCTCATCTTCGTCAGATTTCTTGCCTCCTTCTTGACTCTTGTCTCCCGACTCTTGACTCTGCGCGTCGGCAGATGCGCTTTGGTACATCTTGGCCCCAATCGGCATGATGGCGTCATTGAGTGCTTTGACGGCGGCTTCAAGCTCGTCTTTGCTGTCTGAATTTACCTTTTCCTCAGCCGCTTTCACCGCCTCTTCAATGACTTTTTTGTCGTCATCGCTGATCTTGTCTTTAAACTCATCGGGCATTTTCTTTGCCTGATAGATGGCGTTTTCGAGCTGGTTTTTTACGTCTATCACTTCACGCTTTTTCTTATCTTCGTCAGCGTGCATCTCGGCTTCTTTTTGTGCCTTTTCGATGTCGTCTTTGCTCATATTGCCAGAGTTTTGAATAGTGATCGATTGCTCTTTGCCGGTGCCTTTGTCTTTGGCGGTGACATTCAAGATACCGTTGGCGTCAAGGTTAAATGTCACTTCGATCTGGGGTACACCGCGTGGGGCAGGGGCGATACCGTCGAGGATAAATTTGCCCAAAGATTTATTGTCGTTCGCAAACTCACGCTCACCTTGCAAGACATGAATCTCCACTTGCGGCTGATTGTCGGCTGCGGTACTGAAAGTCTCGCTTTTGCTCGTTGGGATAGTCGTGTTGCGCTCAATCAGTTTGGTCGTGACGCCACCCATTGTCTCGATACCGAGTGACAGCGGCGTGACGTCAAGCAACAACACGTCTTTGACGTCACCGGCCAACACGCCACCTTGAATCGCTGCGCCGATCGCCACAACTTCGTCTGGGTTGACACCCTGCATTGGGTCTTTTCCAAAAATCTTTTTGACTTTTTCGACCACGGCAGGCATACGTGTCATACCACCCACGAGTACGATTTCGTCGATATCTTTGGCGGTGAGTTTGGCGTCTTTGAGCGCTTTTTGTACCGGCTCTTCAGTTTTGTCGACCAGGTCAGCTACGATCTCTTCGAGTTTGGCACGAGTCAGCGTGTACTCAAAGTGCTTTGGACCATCGGCGTCGGCGGTGAGAAACGGCAAGTTGATCTCGACCTGTGGCGTGCTCGACAACTCTTTTTTGGCTTTTTCGGCTTCATCTTTGAGGCGCTGCATGGCAGCGTTGTCGCCCTTGAGGTCGATACCTTCGTTTTTCTTGAACTCATCGAGGAAGAAATTGACGATACGGTTGTCGAAGTCTTCACCGCCGAGATGCGTGTCACCGTTGGTGCTTTTTACTTCAAAGACACCGTCGCCGAGCTCCAAAATCGACACATCGAACGTGCCACCACCCAGGTCAAAGACCACAATTTTTTCTTCTTTGCCTTTGTCGAGGCCGTAGGCCAGGGCAGCAGCCGTTGGCTCGTTGATGATACGCTTAACTTCAAGCCCTGCAATTTTGCCGGCGTCTTTGGTGGCTTGGCGCTGTGAATCGTCAAAGTAGGCCGGTACAGTGATAACTGCTTCGGTCACTGGTTCGCCGAGGTGCTTTTCGGCATCAGCTTTGAGTTTGCTGAGCGTCATAGCACTAATTTCTTCTGGCGTGTAATCTTTGTCACCCATTTTCACCGCGACACCGTTGCCTTTTTTGACGATCTCAAACGGCATGATGTCATGGTCTTTTTGAATCTCTGGGTCGCTAAATTTGCGACCAATCAAACGCTTCACACCATAAATCGTGTTTTTTGCATTGGTGACACGCTGGCGCTGCGCCAGTTGCCCGACGATGCGCTCACCTTTTTTTGTAATAGCGACGACACTTGGCGTCGTACGGTTGCCCTCGGCGTTTGCGATAACCTCGGGTTTACCCGCCACCATATAGGCCATAGCGCTGTTTGTCGTGCCGAGATCGATTCCGATAATTTTACCCATAGTTTATTTTCCTCCTTATATTCTGATATAGCTTTTTCTGGATTAGCACTCCTCGCTGCTAAGTGCCAATTTATATTCCCATTATAGCAATTAGCACTCTCATGTCAAGAGTGCTAATACAGGGGTAGGGGACTTTAGTTTTCTACTTTTTTGTAACTTTTACCATAGCATGACGAATCGGAATACCTTTATAGGTATAGCCTGGTTGCAATTCTGCAGCAATCACCTCGTGCTCGCCCTCGGCGTCTTCGTCGAACTGCACGGCGTCGTGAAGTTCGGGGTTGAACGCATCGCCTGGAGCTGCTGGGATACGCACTAGATCAAGTCCTGCTAGTACGGTATCGAGTTGCTTCACGAGACCACTGACGCCACGAACCCACTGGTGCTCGGCGATATCGGCGGGTATGTGCTGGGTCGCACGCTCGATCGTATCAACAACTGGCAAAAGCTTCAGCACAGCGCTTGCTTCACCGGCCTGACGAGCTGAAACCTTCTCGGCATCGACACGCTTACGATAATTTTCAAAGTCGGCCCTCACCCGCTGTAAATCTTGGGTGAGTTCACCGATCTGCTGCTGTTGTTCGTCTTTTTTTGGCTTTCCCACTTTCAAACTTCCTAACTTTCAAACTTTATAATACTTCTTCAAGCATGGCACCAGTGTGTCGCACAAGGCGCATGACCCGCGCATAATCTTGGCGTGTCGGACCCAGTACCCCTATGTAGCTACGATCACTGTAGGGCGAACGAAACCGACTGATGATGAGGCTGGCTTCCGAGCTTTTGCCAATCGGGTTTTCGGCACCAATAAACACATTGAGCGGTTCGTTCGGTGCAGCTTCACGAAGCCAGGGCTCAAGATTGTCAAGCAGTTGCGCAATGCGCTGAACATTTTGCGAACTGGCCACAAATTCTGGTTGCGAAAACAAATTTGCCATACCGCTCATATACAGCTGATCACCAATTGTCGCCAGGCCAAGATTGTGCGTCAGCTCAACGAGGCTATCCACGGCGCTGCGTATCGCGCGGTCTGTCCGATCAACATGTGTTGCGACGCGAGCATCGATAGCTCTCGTGCCACGGTCAAGTAATCTCGGTTCGTCAGCATCGGCTTCGGTTAGACGGTTCACATAATAACGATAGCCTTTGTCGGTTGGCACACGTCCGGCACTGGTGTGTGGCTGAGTTATGTACCCATCAGTTTCAAGTTGCGCCATGTCACTGCGGATCGTGGCGCTACTCACACCAAATAATTTAGCCAGCGTCACACTACCGACTGGCACGGCGATTTCAGCATATTGCTCTATAATCGCGATCAGGAGTTTAGCTTGGCGATCCGTCATAATGCCACCAGTATACGTCATGCTGGCACTCTACGTCAATGAGTGCTAGGCTGACTTAAGACGGTCGAGAATCGCCTG
Source organism: Saccharimonadales bacterium (SeqCode) (assembly GCA_049289035.1). Taxonomy (GTDB): domain Bacteria; phylum Patescibacteriota; class Saccharimonadia; order Saccharimonadales; family Saccharimonadaceae; genus JAPUDQ01. Next base: position 11,621 of record JBAQIV010000055.1, read on the forward strand.
AGCCTGCGTACGGCCACCCGTACTACTTGTGTCCCCGTCGATGATTCGTAGAACCGTTTGGACGCATTCAGCCAAGTCATCATTGACGACGATACGGCATAGGTCGGTCGACAGCGCCCACTCCAATTCGTGAATCGCACTTTCGCGGCGCTTCGGCCAAGCGGCTTCAAAATCAGCATCGGTGTCATAGCGTTTTTTAAGTCGCTCCATCCAGACTTCGAAGCTTGGCGGTATAAGAAAAAGTGCCAGCGTGTCAGGCACGTGCCGTTTGTAGTATTCGACACCCTGATAATTCACGTCACCGATTGCGGTGTGTCCGGCATCGTGAATGCGGTGAATTTCTTGCACCGTTGCACCGTTGATTTCGCCGTGCACTGGTGCTACTTCAAAATACTGCTTGCGGGCTATCATATCGGCAGCTTCTTCGCGCGTAAAGAAATAGTATTCGCGACCGTGCTGCTCCATAACGCCGTCATTTTCACGCGGTGCGCGTGTGGTGCTTGTGACGATCCGTTCAAATCGATCGAGCTTGGCTAGCTCGTCTTGTATGCGATCTTTGCCCGCACCAGTAATGCCACAAAATAGCACTATCCGCGCTCGCGCGAGAAGCAATATTGCCTCAGGTGACGGTACATAATCTTTGGTGAGTTCTTCGGCGCTTTGCATGCTATGCCTCCTTTATTTTAATCTCGTTTCAACATTACGGTAAATGCATCAGCTGGAATGTCGACCTTACCAAACCTTTTCATCCGTTTTTTGCCCTTAGCTTGTTTGGCGAGGACTTTTTTCTTACGTGACACATCGCCACCGTACAGGCCGGTCGTGACGTCTTTGCGGTATGCACTGAGGTCTTCGCGGGCAATAAACCGCGCGCCAATTGCCGCTTGTAATGCTACCTGAAAATTTTGCCGCGGTATGATGTCTTTGAGTTTTTTGACCGTCTCACGTCCTAAGGCTTGTGACTCCGAACGATGACACATGACACTCAGCGCATCGACAATCTCGCCCGCTACATAAAAATCAACGCGTACAAGATCCTCCGGCTGATAGCCGTCAAGTTCATAATTGAAACTGCCATAGCCACTCGTGACACTTTTGAGTTGATCATAAAAATCAGTCAGTAGGTTGGCGAGCGGCGCCCGAAAACTAATGAGTGAGCGCTGGTCGATATAGCTTAAATTCGTTTGCAAACCGCGTTTGCCAACGATAAGCTGTATAACCGCGCCGACGTAGGCCTGTGGTACGACAATTTCACCGCGGATCCACGGCTCGCGTATCTCGGCAACTTTACTAACATCTGGCAGCTCACTCGCACTCTTGATATCGAGCTGCGCGCCGTCGGTCATAACGACTTCATAATCAGTACTTGGGTTGGTCACCACTAGGTCGAGATCGTATTCACGCTCCAAACGCTCACGGATGATGTCCATATGCAGCAGGCCAAGGAAACCAATCCGCACACCAAAACCAAGCACCGGTGAATTTTCTGGTTCATATTGCAGGGCACTGTCGCTCAGACTCAGTTTTTCGACAGCGTCTTTGAGGTCTTGATAGTCCTCGTTACTCACGGGGAAAAACCCAGCATATACAAATGGTTTTACAAGCTTATATCCAGGTAATGGTCGATGCGCAAGACTGCGAGCAGTTGTCACTGTATCGCCGACCCGTGCGTCGCGCGTTGTCTTAAGGTTTGTCACAATATAACCAATTTCACCGTTGGCAATCACGGTGTCCGCTTGCATGGTCGGTGCAAGATGCCCAACTTCGAGCGCCAGCCCATGTGCACCAGTCCCAAGCATTCGGATCTCATCGCCTTTTTGGATCGCGCCATCAATCACCCTCGTATATAAGATCACCCCACGATAGTCATCATAGTAACTATCAAATATTAAAGCCCTCGTGGTAGCACTACTGTCGCCAGTCGGCGGCGGAATACGCTCGACGATAGCATCGAGAACATCTATCACACCCTGGCCAGTTTTGGCACTAATTTTTAAGATATCCTGCTCATCACACCCGAGTAGATTAATGACCTCAGCCGTTACTCGCTCGACATCACTCGCTGGTAAATCAATTTTGTTGAGCACTGGTATGATCGTCAAATTGGCTTCGATCGCCAGGTAGACATTGGCCAGCGTCTGCGCTTGAATGCCTTGACTGGCGTCGACCACCAGCACCGCCCCCTCACACGCTTGTAGACTACGTGAAACTTCATAGCTAAAGTCAACGTGACCGGGAGTGTCAATCAAATTCAGGTCATACACCTGAATTTCAGCATTTGAAATGTGGCCATTGGTCCGCCAGCTGGCGGATGGCGTAGCTTCTTGTGACGGTGTGTAGCGCATCCGCACCGGCGCAAGTTTGATCGTAATGCCCTTTTCACGCTCCAGATCCATGCTATCAAGCAACTGCGATTTCATATCACGCTGCTGCACCGTGCCCGTGAGTTCAAGCATACGATCAGCCAGCGTGCTTTTACCATGATCAATATGCGCGATGATACAAAAATTGCGGATGTGTCCGCTCATCGCTTCACCCTCAGTTGTACAAACAGTATACTTCGTAATTTTTCGATAATCGTTGCCGCTTCTCGTAAATTGGCAATGCGACAAAACACGATATAGGCAGCAAGGCCAATAAAGACAATTGCCGCAAATTTAGGAAAGGTCGTTGCAAAGCTACGGTCGTTGACAGACAAGTCAAAGATCTTGACGCTACCATACGTGATGATACCGGTTGCTGTAGCGGCAGCAATCATGCGATGCATGGCGCGGTGAAATTGCCTGTCAAACAGTTTCGGTATACGCCACGAAATGATGATGAACAGTATCATTACTTCTAGGGCCGATACGATTGCTTGCGCCCAGGCCAACCCATAAATACTCCAGCCCAGTTGTAGCGTGAAAACAATTGCCAGCGTGATGTTAAGCCCAATCGCAAATATAGAGATATAAAATGGGGTTTTGGTATCCTGCTGGGCGTAAAATGCTCGTGATGCAATATGGTAAATAGAACGGAAAAATATAGCGACAGCAAGTATACCCACGATGCCCGCAACGACCGAATTGCCACCGTTGAACAAGAAGCTAGCGAGATAGCCGCGGCAAAAAAATGTTATAACCGCTGTCGGCAATGCTAGCCATATAATCACCCGTAAAATCTGCTGGAGTTCTTTGCGAAAGAGATCAGGGCGACCCTGGCTTAGCCGCTCGGTCATCTGCGGGAATGCGGCAGTACTAATCGCTACCCCAATTAGGTTGATCGGCACCATGTGTAGCGTCAAGGCTTGCTGGTAATTTCGAATCATACCGACCGGCAGACGGTTAGCGATACTTGTCTCCACGATCGTATTGATATAGTCGATACCTTGGTCGAGAGAGCGCGCGGGCAACAACTTGAGAACGCTGCGAAACCCATTGTTTTTCCACGCAATCTTAAACCGATAATCAAAGCCCATACCGAGCAGCCCCAAACAACTAATGAGTAGCTGTAGTATACTCCCAAGCACCACACCAAGCGCTACGCCCATAATGCCGCCTTCGAAAATCTGCCAGCCAAATATCGAGACGCCTTCTGAAAACCACGTGATGCCGATGATGATACCGATGTTATAGACTAACGGCGCAAGCGCAAAAAACGTAAATCGACCAATCGCTTGCTGCATACTAGCGATGACGCTCGATATCGCAAAGACAAATGGATTGATGGCTATCACCCGCATCATACTCACCGCCAGCCCGTGGCCAGAATCGTCAAGATTGGGCCAAAGTGCACCAATCAGCACGTCGGCAAATATGATAATCAAAACACTCGCGACCAGGGTGATCACTGCCATAAAGTTGATCATGCTATAGCTTAGTTGCCAGGCCGATTCCTTGTTGCCTGCCGACAGACGGTCATTAAATACCGGTATAAACGTGACGCTCAATGCACCACTTGTCAGTAAAAAGAACATAAAATCCGGTATGATAAACGCAACCGTATAGGCATCGAGACCAACCGGATAATTCACATACGTGGCATTAAGTAAACGGTCACGAAAAAGACCGAGCATGCTCGCGAGCAAGGTTGAGGCAGCTAGTAGCGCAGCGGCCAGTTTGATCGGCAGACGTAATCCTGCTCGCGTAACGGCATTGCGGACACGTCCCATGAGCTACTAGTAGAGGGCGGCGCCGGCCGGCAACGTCGCACCTTTGAGGAGCGCCTTTACTCGCTCTTCGTCAATAGTTTCTTCCTTAAGAAGCGCACTGGCGAGTCGGTCAAGTTCTTCTCGGTTATGAGTAATGACCAGCTCGGCGCGTTTGGCAGCTTCTTTTATCAGAGCCTCAACTTCAGTATCGATCAACTTCGCAGTATCTTCGCTGTAGGGTCGTTCATGGACCATACGGTCAAACATCATACCGCCATTGTCTTCGTGAAACACTTGGTCGCGCAGCTTCGTGCCCATACCTTGTTCGATCACCATGTCACGAGCTATTTCAGTAGCTTTTCTTAGATCAGAACCAGCGCCAGTCGTTACGCGTTCGCTCCCGAAGACGACTTTTTCAGCGATGCGCCCACCAAGTGCTCGGGCCAATACGTCTTTGAACTCGATAATGCTGGTATAAATTTTATCTTCTGGCGGCAAAAACCATGTTACTCCGCCAGTACCGCCGCGCGGGATGATAGTGACTTTGTGTACGGGGTCGCTGTCGGGCAGAACATGACCGACAATCGCGTGACCAGCCTCATGATACGCTGTTAGTTTTTTGTCGTCGTCGTTCATAATGCGGGCTTTACGCTCTGGACCGATCGAAATCTTTTCGAGCGCTTCGGTCACATCGGCATTGGTAATTACTTTACGATTAGCACGGGCCGCTTTAATTGCCGCTTCGTTCACGATATTGGCAAGATCAGCTCCCGAACTACCAGCCGTTTTGGCCGCCAGTGCGTCAATGTCAACCGACTGGTCGATTGGCTTGTCTTTCATGTGCACCTTGAGAATCGCTTCTCGGTCTTTACGATCAGGCAGATTTATCGTCACGCGGCGGTCAAATCGTCCCGGGCGCAACAGCGCTGGATCAAGCACGTCAGCACGGTTGGTGGCGGCAAGCACTATGACATTGGTGCCGGTCTCAAAGCCGTCCATTTCAACCAATATTTGGTTGAGCGTCTGTTCCCGTTCGTCGTGACCACCGCCCATACCGCTACCGCGGCGGCGACCAACAGCATCGATTTCGTCGATAAAGATGATACATGGTGCATTTTTCTTGGCTTTTTCAAACAAGTCACGCACGCGGCTCGCACCCACGCCGACAAACATCTCGACAAATTCAGAACCCGAGATGCTGAAAAACGGCACGCCAGCCTCGCCAGCAACCGCTCGCGCCAGCATAGTCTTACCAGTGCCCGGAGGGCCGATCAGCAGCACACCCTTGGGAATCCTGGCTTTGACATCGGCAAACTTTTTCGGGTGCTTGAGGAAGTCAACTACCTCTACCAAATCTTCTTTGGTCTCTTCGCTACCGGCAATGTCGTCAAATACAACTTTTTGCTTGTCACTACCGTAGAGTTTGGCGCGTGATTTGCCGAAGCCCATCGCTTGATTACTCTGGCCCTGCGCCTGGCGAAACATGAAAAAGAACAACCCGCCTATGAGGAGCACTGGCAGCAATATACTGACAAGATTGCCGACGATGCCCGCCGTTTCAGATGGCGGAATATTTTGAATCTCAACCTTACCCACCTCAAGGCCCTGATCCTTCAAAGAGCCTTCGCCCAAGACAGCTTTTTCGGTTGCTTTACTTGGACTGGTTTCACCCTTTTTGACAACATACACGGTCTTGTCTTGCACCAGCAGGCGTTCAATTTCACCCTTGTTTGCCCGCGCAATGATGTCGCTCAGCGGCTTCTCGGTCGCAGCCGAAGGCTGGACAAACACTGATGCCAAAAATAGCCCGATCAGAGCGAGCGACGCCCAAAACAACAATGTGCGAACTACGGTTGATTTACGAGGTGTGGGTGTCTGTGGGCGCTTTAAAGCCATCGAAAGAAATTCCTTGTTTGATTGTTCCTTCTATCCTATCAGATATGAGGTGGCGAGACAATCAATTCGTCGCGCGAGACGCAAAAATCACGTCCATTTTCGTGAAGCCGTTTGCCAATACGCGCCGTACAGATAAAATGCCATAGTCTCAGCATACTTTTTGACTCAAATGAACTGTCTACCCAGGCTCTTACAATCTCGCGCGCCACGTCATACCCGGCCATAATGAGAAAATACCGGCTGAGGCCCTGACCAGCACGCGATGCAGCAAGCGCCTGTGTGATTGCTGGAGATATGTCATCAGCAATCTTGCATTGAGACGCATATAACTGGACCAACTGGCGGCGTTGCTCGTTCGATAACTTCGGGATGTAGAGCATACGGACATAATTGCGTAAGTAGTGCGGTGATTGGTTGGTGCTATCATCGCGCCAGACAAGTTCATGCTCTATTGCGTAGCGTACAATCTCGGCCTTACTCAAGTGTAGCAAGGGGCGGCGTAGCGAGGCATGGTCACGTAACGAACACAGTCCGCGCCAGCCTGTACCGCGTAACAGATTGATGCATAGCGTCTCAAGCACATCGTCTTCATGATGTGCCGTCACGATCGCCTCAGCGTTATAACGGGCTTGCACGTCTTGTAGCCATGCGTACCGTGCCTTACGAGCCTGTTCTTCACTGGCGTTTTCACCGAGTGCAAGCGATGTCGACACAAACTCACAGTCATAGTTTTTTGCAAGCGTCTCGACAAACTGCGCGTCGTCGCGGCTGTCACTGCGTATACCATGGTCGACATGAGCCACAATGTATTCGGAGTTCGTTCCGCGTCGTGCCATTTTATCGAGCAACACCACCGAATCCACACCGCCCGATACGGCGACGATATATGTTTTCATGACTGTTTCGTAAAATGCCAGTTTCGAACAACGGCTGCAAGCAGCACGACCCACGCGCCTGCCATCAACCAGCCTGCGATAATGTCTGTCGGATAATGCACACCCAGATACAACCGTGTAAAGGCGATAGCAATCATATAGAGGGCGCCCACGGCCACCGCCCACCAGCGCCAGCGGGTTGGCCACAATATAACAATGATGCTGATCGCGAGCGCGGCCGAAGCCATGGCGTGGCCGCTCGGAAATGAGTAAGAATTTTCAGTCACGATCCGTTCCCACAACTGCGGCCGATCACGTTGAAACAAAGCTTTCAAAATGAGGTTAATCGCCATAGAGCCACCGACGCCACCAGCTATTATAACGGCGCTGGTAAACTGTCGGCGATACAAAAATAAGCCAAACAGTATCGCAGTAACGCCCCCTACCCACCAGATAGACCCGAGCTCGGTAGCATGGAGAGCGAGCCAATCCAGCGACACATTGTGAAGACTATGGACAGACTGCAATATCGCTGTATCAAGCGGTAAAGTACTGCCCTCGCCTACTTCATCGGCGAGCATGGCAAACGCAATAACCGGTAGCAAGTAAGCAATAAACACTATCAGGCTCCGTCGCCAGCCACCATTGGGCATAGCACTGCGTAGGTCGTGTAGTATCGTTGAGATCGACTGTTTCATATGCCTCTATAGTATACCTGAGTCTAGACCGTACGCGGCAGACGAATCACAAAGGTACTACCTTTGCCTTCGGTACTTTCTACCGTGAGCCGACCACGCTGTAGCTCAAGACTACGCTGTGCTATAGACAGCCCCAATCCAAAACCCTCGACATGGGTCTTGCTCCGCGATGTATCAGCACGATAAAAACGATCAAATATATGCGGCAAATCTTGTGCAGCTATACCCATGCCCTCGTCGCGCACCCGCAGCAACACTGACTTGTCCTGAACTTCTGACGTCACTGTAATTGTCGTTTTTTCGGGGCTATACTTGATAGCATTGTCGATTAAAATCGCAACAACGTCGATCAAACTTTCGGCATGCGCTGACACCGAAACTCGTCCAACTTGGTTGTCGATCATAATATTTTTTGCCTGGGCTAGCGTGAGCGAACGGTTCATCGCCTCACTCGCCACATCATCGAGTCGAGTCGGCGCTAGTTCTATCGATTGGTTGTGTGCCAGCATGAGAAGTCGGTCAGTCAGTGTACGCAAGCGATTCACTTCGTCGAGATTACTTCGCAGTGTTTCTTCGTATGACAATTTACTGGCTTTTTTGTCGCGGAGTGCAACTTCTGTTTCAGTTTGCATAACGGCAAGTGGCGTGCGTAGTTCGTGTGCCGCGTCCGAACTAAAGCGAGCCTGTGATTCCATAGCATCTTGTATTGGCCGCAACGTCCGACGTGCCAGCAAATAACTAAGCCCTCCACCGGCCAGCAACACAAAACTATTAAAGACGACAAGATTACCAAGCAACCGCGCATTGCTATCGTCAATACGTTGTTGGCGCAGCGTCATGACAGTATCGTCGTCTATAAATATACGGGTCTCACCAGGACGGCGCGGGCCAAGTGCACGACCAAATTCGTCGCTTGCAGCATGATATAGCACGGCGCTAAAGCCTAAACTAATGACAACCAGTATCGCCATATACCAGGCTGTCAGTCGCAGTGTCGCTGAATCAAACAAATGTTTTTGGCTCATCATGCCCCCAGTTTATACCCAAAGCCACGCACAGTGTGAATAAGCGGCGCTACTTTAGGAAATGGCTTGTCGATCTTGTTACGCAAGTACCCTATGTAGGCTTCGACGGTGTTTGGCAAGACGTCGCTATCAAAATCCCAGACGTGATTGATGATGGTCGTCTTACTGAGTGTGCGGCCAGCATTGCGCATAAGGTATTCGAGCAAAGCAAACTCCGTCTGTGTCAGTTCAATCGGTTTGCCACCGCGCGAGACTTCATAGCGAATTGTATCGAGCGAAAGGTCTGCTACAGTGAGAATATTATCGATAGTATCTTGCGGGCGTCGCATCAGGGCGCGAATGCGTGCCAATAGTTCTTCAAAACTAAATGGTTTGGTCAGGTAATCGTCCGCTCCGGCGTTGAGCCCTGCCACGCGGTCGCGAATTTGCACCTTGGCTGTCAGCATGAGAATTGGCGTTTTATTGCCGGCGCGACGGAGTCGCTCGCAGATCTCAATTCCGTCTATACCACCTGGCAACATGCGGTCCAGCACAATCACGTCGTAGTCATCACCCTCGGCTGCCGCCAAACCACTCGGTCCATCTTCGCAAACCTCTACGACCGCGCGCTCTTGCTCCAACCCCAACCGCACCGCCCGTGCAATTTTGTATTCGTCTTCAATCACTAAAATCTTCATACATCTATAGTATGAACTATTTCTGAAATATGCCTGAGACTATAACGACTTGCGCGCGAGGTAAATGCCGTACTGCCATAACCCTCGGCGCATTGCTTGATACTGGCTATGGGCGGCAACGACATTGCCTGTTTGGGTTGCCGAGCGAACACGCAGTTTTTGCGCAACATAGGTGATTATACGTGCCGGTACTGACATACGCGCAAGACGGCGCAGTGATGGCATAACCCGCCGTGAGGCGTCCTCATATATAATGTCCTCGAAACTTTGGTCATGCAAATAGTGTCGAAATGCATCACGTGTCACAAGCTCATTCATCTTCCAGCCATGCACCCAGCGACGTAGTATTTCATTTTCCTCAGGAGAGCGGTCGTCACGTGTCAAGAAATAGTCGGCGATTATCAAACGGCCACTGGGTTTTAGTACGCGAAATGCTTCCTGTATAAAATCGGCTTTGTTTTCAGCATGACACACACTTTCAATTGCCCAGACCACATCAAATGTCTCACTGTCAAAATTTGTCTTTGTAAAATCTTGGCGACTAAACATCGTGCTTTTTTCAACTCCACAGCGCCGCGCGTTTAAAACTGCTTCATCGACTTGTTTTTGGCTGAGCGTTATTCCCTCTACTGCCGCCCCATGCTGTGCTGCGAGATAAATCGCACTTCCCCCGACACCACATCCCGCATCAAGTACGGTTGTTCCACTTTTTACCTGCGCCATAGCGGCAAGTACTTCATTTTCTCGACCAAGTGCATCGCGTAGCCGTGTAATACCTTCGTCCCAAAAACCAAAATGCATGGCCATATGAGAATTTAAATGCCACAACAACCGATAGTCGACATCGGCCGTATCATAATATTCAACAATGGCCTTGTGATCATTGTGCATATCGCTGATTATACTCTATGAAACATCGCCAGTATAACACTGGCGATGCCATAAGATAATTGAGGATTGTTATTGTGTTTGAGTTGTTGAGCTTGATGAGCTATCGCCGCGCATCATACCGCGCCCCTCGCCACCATGTCCACCAGGACCATGACCGCCCTTGCCGCCTTTGAGCAAGTAACGATACTCAGCAGGTATATTGTTATCGGCGGCCCATTTATCGAGAGCGGTGCGACGCTCAGTCATCTTAGTTTGACGCTGTTCGTCGGTCAGCTTCTGATCTGCCGTACGGTTAGCGTCGCGCTCTTTGTCGAGTTCAGCACGCTTGGTAGTAATCGCGTCAGCTTGCGGCTGCGTGAGCTTGCCGTCTTTGACAAGCTGCGCAATCTCAGCTTTAGCATCAGCTTCACGAGTTGCTTCCATTTTGCTGTGCTCGGCATCAAACACTGCTTGTACATCGGTTTTATTGAGGTTAAATTTGCTAGCAATCGCGTCGACCAGGCTGGACATAGGGTTAGCCCCGTTCGTGCTGGTTGCGGCGTTTGCGACGCCAGCGCCAATCAAACCTGCACCGGCAACGCCAGTGACGAGAAGTGCTGCTGCAAGATGTTTTTTCATAAATTCTCCTAATTCTGATTACTTTTGTATGCTACGCGTCCGTAGTAGTACCTATAGTAAATAGTTAGCATGAGAGATTCCTGAAAACTTCAAGGACGGACCTTGAGATAGTATCTTTTATTATATAATATGTAGAATATTCACTCACCTGCTAGCTGGTGCTTATAAATATCGATCTTTTCTTTGCATTCTTCGTAGTCGGTGACAAATGTATCATAAGCCTTTTTCGAATCAAATAGCTCCAAAATTCGTTGCGGTTTAACCCACTCAGCCTTATGCTCACGATAATATGGCAAACTTGACCATTCCCAATGACGCCATTGCTTTGGATTGAGATGAATATATCTGGAGATGTGGCGCAAATAGACATCATGGCTTATACGTGACGCTTTATATCTACTTTCAAAAAGTGGGCCTGTTCGGTGATACTTATCGTTGAAATAGCGACTATAGCTTGTCATTACGCCGCGCATCAGCTGCGTCATCATTCCTTCATCATACTGATAAACTAGCAAGTGCACATGATTTGGCATCAGGCAAAATGCAAGGAGCTCAATCTTAGCCGCCAAATGGGGGTACTCACGACCCAGTGGATCTTTCACTGGCTGGTCAGATAAGTATCGCTTCAGCAGATTTAGGTAAACTGAATAGTCTTCGTTGTCTTTGAATATGACTGATTTTGCTACACCTCTGGCATAGACGTGATAGTAACTTTCTGGGATATCAATTTTTATCACATTCTTTGATGGCATACATAAATATTATACAACATTTCACTTTGTTTCAAGGTCCGTCCTTGAAACAACTAGCCTTAGCTCCGTGTGTGCTGATTGACTTCCGCGCCGATTAGAAATGTCATGGCCGACAAATTAAGCCACACCATGAGAGCGATGATACCAGCAAACAAACTGTAGCTGTCGCTAAAGTTACTAAAATACCGCAGATATATGAAAAATACTGCCGTGACTATCATCCATAGAGCAGTCGCGACAATCGCCCCTTTGCTTGCCCATTGAAAACGTGAGGGCTGACGATTTGGCACAAAATGATACAACATACCGACTGCAATAAGTATGAAACCCATAAGCAATACCCAACGCATAATCGACCAGACGGAAATTGCCCCACCCGACGCGCCACCGAACAACAACAAGCCCTCGCTACCAAGCAGTGTAATTATGATCAGCAAACCAAGTACAATACTCGTCGTCAAACCAAAACTAATTTTTTTGATACGCACAAAACTCCTCGTTTCCTTGACGCCATAGGCTACATTGAGTGCGCGTATGATGTTTTCGGCCGCAGCTGACACGCTCCATAGTGCTACAAGCAAAGCAACCACCGCAGCTGACGCCGATACGACCGGTTTATCGATAAGATGCTCCAGCTGCGCCGTAACGAGACCCGCAATATCGCGCGGCACATAGCTATCGATCGCCGCAACTATTTCGGTAAATCGCTCTGGCGTGATGAACAGCGCTGCTACCGACAAGAGCAGCACCATGAGCGGAAAAAATGCCAGCGTGCCATAATATGCGATAGCCGCTGCCAGCATACCAAGATTTTTGCTCCCCATGGCGACTCGCGTCCGGTACAACACTTTTTTCCATTGCGGCCAATTCATATGGGCGACATCACGCTCCAATTCACGCAGCCCAACAACCGCTAGCCAGTCATGAAATTTTGATGATCGAAACTTGTTCATGAACATAAGTATACTCTGACCACCTAGAAAAATCTTTTATACTCTGTTACAATCGGCTGTGTTTTAGTGGATAGAGTATCAGTCACTAGGCCAGTACTTTGCACGATAAACATTACGGCATCATAGCCCCCTGTCATCCGACAGGGCCACGTCGGATGACGTGGCAGCTGGAGAGCCCTCGGCTCAAAGAATATAGCGCAGTGCGCTCTAACCAGCTCAGTTATGATAGCAAGCCAACAGTAGCCAATAGGCTTGTACTTTGCACCATCAACATTGCGGCACCATAGCTCAGCTGGTTAGAGCGCAGGACTCATAAGCCTGAGGTCGGTAGTTCAAGCCTACCTGGTGCTACCATGAAAGATACCTTATCGTAAGATAGGGTATTTTTCATGGTCGCCGTATTATTTGAACTACTAACCAACAGGCGCTAACTACCGTTGGCAGTTATTTTTTCTTACTTTTGCGTAATCTTGCAAGTATAACGACCGAAGCCACAACAAGCAGCAGTCCCGAACCAAGTCCAACGGCCACATCAAAACCTGTCTTCGCAAGAGGATTTGTTTGTGGGGTGGCTGTCGGCTGCGTTGTGGTAGTAGCAGCGAGACAGGCCTCTTGGTTACTATAACTACCCGACCCATACGTGTCACAGTTGTAGGTCGCGGCGGCAATCGATGAAAAATATATGCTTCTCATATACACACGCTATATCATATTTCTTGATTTATTTGTCATTACAAGTATAATAACCGTTAGCAACACGTAATTCAATGGAGTAATCTACTATGCCTAGTATCGGACCAATGGAACTAATCGTAATTCTTATCATCCTCCTCTTGCTCTTCGGGGCAAAGAAACTGCCGGAACTCGCACGCAGCATCGGTTCATCAGCCAAAGAGCTAAAAAGTGCAATGAAAGACGAACCAGAAAGTGACAAATCTAGCGACAAAAAATCATAAATTGTCCGAGCACCCGACGGCCTTGCCAACCATGATGGATCATATCCGTGAGTTGCAAGGCCGTCTGTTCGCTGTTGTGCTGACATTTGTACTGATCGCTGCAGCCGCTTATCCTTTTTTTGACAAAATTGCCGCCATACTCATGGCGCCACTCAAACCGGACCAACAACTTGTCTACTTGACCCCGGGTGGAGCTTTTAGCTTTATCATAAAAGTATGCATCTACATCGGTATCATCGGGTCATTGCCCATGATTATTTATCATACCTATCGGTTTCTCATGCCGGCCCTCAAGCATGTTCACCTAAAGACTGTTTTACGCTACACGATGTGGTCGCTTGTCTTAGCAATAGCCGGTATTGTCTTTGCTTATTATGTCAGCCTGCCCGCAGCTCTTTACTTTTTAACTAGTTTTGATCTCAACCATATCAGCCCTATGCTGACGATCGATTCGTACTTCTCATTTGTCATGACCTATCTGCTCGCTGGCGCGTTACTTTTTCAATTACCGATCCTCATGATCATCATCAATACCATCACACCCCTCACGCCAAAGAAACTTATGTCGTATCAGCGACACCTTATTGTCGGATCGTTTATCGTGGCGGCCGTGATTTCCCCGACACCCGATGCGCTTAACCAGACCCTCCTCGCTGCACCCATGATCGTTATGTATCAACTTGGGATTATTCTCATCTGGGTACGCAATCGAAAAGTCATCCGCACCACCAACACCACCAGGCTATACCGATCCCATACACAACCAATGCAGCCTATAGAGCCGGTCGCTCCGCTACCACTGTCACCTTTGTCTCAGGAAGTTTTTGCGGTGAAAACATTGCCGTCCATGCGCCCACCTCAACGCGTCGTACGACGAATCGATGGGTTTATGCCGCAGCGTCCTCTGCCTAGTCGGCCCGCCATAGTACCTTCCCCCTCATCAGTGGCACGCCTTCACCAATCTGTCAGAGCACGCCCCCGCACGATTGATGGCTTTTTTGTACCGGCTCGCTCATAAAAATACTTGTGCTTTTGTGAGAGATACGCTACACTGTATGCGTTACTAAAAATAAAACAAAAAACACCACTATGCAAAAACCAAAAGTATTACAAGAATTATTAGAATCTCAAATGGATCGAAAGGAATTCTTAAAATACGCCTCGGCGGGCCTTCTGCTTGTCTCTGGCGGCGGTATGATCGTCAATGCACTCGGGCTTTCTAAAAAATCATCTGACGGTGCTAGCCGTGGTGATACACTAAACGCCTCGAGCGCCTACGGCTATGGATCGAGCGCCTACGGCGGAAAATCTGCCTAATATTTTTGAAATGGCCACGCTTTGTAGCGTATGTGATATATTAGTAGTATAAAATTATCATAAGTATGATGGAGGAGTATGGCACGCTTACCAAAGCCAGGAGGAGATGCGGGTAATTGGGGTGAGATCCTCAATGACTTTCTCAGCCAAACACACAACCTAGACGGTAGCCTTAAAGCTCAGTCCATCGTTGCCAGCTCTCTGGCTACGGCTACCGGCAATACCGGCGATGTCCTTACCCTAGATACCACCGCTCCCGGCGGCTTTAAATGGTCAACTGTTAGTGGCGGCACAGGCTCTTCCCCCACCGGTCCCGCTGGTGGTGATCTCGCTGGTACCTATCCTAACCCGACCGTCCCTGGTCTCGCAACCAAGCAACCACTCATCGCTCTTGGTACTACGTCACACTACTATCGTGGCGATAAGACCTGGCAAACCCTCGACAAAACCAGTGTTGGCCTGAGTAATGTCGACAATACCAGTGATGCAGCCAAACCTATCTCTACCGCCACGCAAACAGCACTGGCAACCAAAGCTGACACTAGCACTACCTACACCAAGACGCAGGTGGACACAGCCCTGACTGCCAAAGCTGACACCGCTACCACCTACACCAAAGCACAGGTCGATACCGCACTCACTGCCAAAGCCAATACCTCTGATCTCACAAACTACGTTCAAACGAGCAAGCTCGGTGCCGTCAGTGGTGTCGCCACACTCGATGCCACTGGTAAAGTGCCTAGTACTCAATTACCCAGTACGGCCGCCCAGGTCAACAGTGACTGGAATGCTAGTACGGGTGTCGCACAGATCCTCAACAAACCAAGTCTCGCTACCGTTGCTACGACTGGCGTCTACACCGACCTCACGAGTCGACCGACACTCGCAAGCGTTGCAACCTCTGGTTCATACAGTGACCTGGTAAACAAGCCAACCATCCCTGCACAATTTGCCCCCATTGCTGGTACCAATGTCACTCTGTCTGGTACATACCCAAGTATTACGATTAGCGCCACACCAGGTGCTGGTGTAACTGACCTCACTACGAGCACTACCACAACCAGTGTGACGGTTATTAGTAGTACTGGTACCGACGCCACCATTGCTGCTGCCTCAGCCACTGACGCTGGTGTCATGACAACATCCGACAAGACCAAGCTTGATGGTATTGCCGCTGGTGCTACCGCCAATGCCACTGATGCTCAATTACGTGACCGGGCAACCCATACTGGTACGCAAGCCATTGCTACCGTGACAGGCCTACAGACTGCACTCGACGGGAAGGCTGATGTCAGCACCACGTATACGAAGACACAGGTGGATACGGCGCTGGGTGGGAAGGCGAATACGACACATACCCACAGTGGTGCCGACATCACATCTGGTACTGTCGCTCCAGCACGTCTCGGTAGCGGTACGGCCGATTCGACGACCTACCTACGCGGCGATGGCACATGGACAAGCGTGCCTGCGACAACAAGCGTCACTATGGGCGGCGATCTATCAGGGCTATCAAGCAATGCCCAGATCGTAGCCGGTGCTGTCGGAACTCCAGAGCTAGCGAACGGTGCCGTAACAACCGGCAAGATAAGCAGTAGTGGGGCGACAAGCGGTCAAGTCCTCACCTACAGCGGTACGGCTGTCGCATGGACCGACCCCGCGACAACGAGTGATGCATCGGCTCTCACGACCGGTCTTCTTGGTATCGACCGTTTGCCCGCCGGTTCGACCCTAACAGTGGCAAAGTCTGGCAGTACATGGCCAGCCCGACCAACAAGCCGTAGCGATGTGATCATTCAATGGAAAGGCGCTGATCCATCGCCACCTATCGTGTCATCTGGCACGGGGGGCATGCTTGATAACGTCGATATTCGACTCGTAACACCGTAGGTGCTATCGTGGCAGCCTATACAAATTCAGCTGAAGGCGGAACAGTCGGGGCAACTATATCGGTTGCCAACAGTGGCGGTGCGTCGGGCAACGCTTTTACGCAAGTCAGCCCAGTTGGGGCACCCTCATATACTTTCGCCAACAACTCTGTCGCTCACGGTAGCCTCTCCTACCGTATAACCGGCATTGCTGGTGATACAGTTAAGTTATATCTGGGTGGAACAGCCGCGACTGCAAGCGCAGCACGGGCGTACCTCTCGTTTGTATCAGTACCCATCGCTGCACAAACGCTTCTAATCATGCAAAATTCCTCATTTGCTGCAGCGGCCAATGTCAATATAAACTCAAGCGGCAAACTCTATGTATCAGACGCTGCCGGTGCAACGCTTTACACATCACCGTCTGCCGTTACGGCCGGCACCTGGTATCGAGTCGAACTACAAGCTGCGGCTGGTACGACAACGACAGATGGGACGATAAATTTTCAATATTATACTGGTGACGGTACAACCGCACTCGGATCGTTTGCTAGCGCAACAGTTAACGCAGGTACGGCGACAATGCTCAGGCTTGTAGCTGGCAAACACAATTCATCACCAACTCTCGATTTTAACCTCGACGACCTTGCCTACACCTCAGGTACAACGACACCAATCGGCGTATATGTATTTTCTAACCAATTACCTATTGCAAATGCTGGCTTTGACCAAGCTGGTATTGTACCTGGCGCCACAGTAACCCTCGACGGTTCTGGTTCGAGCGACGCCGACGGCACAATTGCAAGCTACAGCTGGACACAAGTAGCGGGAAATCCGACCGTATCACTCGCTGGCTCTGGCGCAACGAGGACATTTACTGCTCCTGCTACCGCCAATGGCACTACCCTTGTCTTTGGGCTTGTAGTGACCGACAACCTCGGCGCATCATCGATCCAAGACACCATAAACGTCAATATCAACGGTCAAGGTACACGTGTGTACCTGCAAAACACCGCTGAAGGCGGCACTAATGGCGTCAGCGCAACAACCCTCAACACAGGGGGAGCATCTGGCCCTGCACTGTCGCAAGTTATCACGACCACTGCTGGTACGGCAACATTCTCAAACGCTATTGCTGCACATGGCAGTCTCTCGTATCTTATCAGCGGTGCAGCGACCGATACTGCAAAGCTGTATTTTGGTAGCAGTAATAGCTCGGGTGCAGCCGCGCGTGTCTCGATTTACCTGACGACGCTCAGCGGCAACCAAGGTGTTTTCATGATTCAAAGCACCAATTTTACAGAGGTGGCCTCAGTTAATATTGATAGTACCAATCACCTTACCCTCACCGATGCCGCTGGTTCCACACTGTATGTCACAACCGCGACCGTTACAACAAACACCTGGTACCGTCTTGAGCTTCAAACAGCAATCGGATCAACCACGAGCAACGGTACGATCAATTTCCAGTGGTATGCCGGCGACAGCACCACTGCCATTGAGACATTCTCCTCTTCGAGCGTCAACAGTGGCACCTACAACGCGCTCCGTCTCCAAGTCGGCAAGATCACAAGCTCGTCTACCCTCACTATGAATGTCGATGACCTCGCGTATGACACACAGCTACTTCCTATCGGACCCTATGCAGTTATGGACCAGGCCCCCACTGCCTCGGCCGGAGGTAATATCGTCAATATCGAACCATATACGACGGTTACACTAACAGGGACTGACGCCGATGTTGACAGTACCGTTGTCGCGCGTACCTGGCGCCAGGTCTCAGGACCTGCCGTCACACTAAGCGGTACCGGCGCTACACGGACATATACTGCTCCAGGAGCCGTCGGGGGTGCAACCCTCGTGTTTGGGTATCAAGTAACCGATGACTACGGCGCAATGTCAGATGAAAGCACAACCACTCACACCGTCCTACCCGTGTCAGAGCGTGCGGTGATCGGTGGCCTTGAGGTGCCTATTCGTATGTCGCCACTCGTTGCTGGCGCAACGCCACTTGGCTATGACTGGGTAGCCAAGTCCAATGCTCTTGTCAGGCGCGGTACAGCCCAGGCAACCGAGCTACTCAATACCAGCTTTGACACATTTGCCCTCGCCTCACCTATGACCTATGCCAACTATTGTATTGCTATGGGTGGAGCATCTGGCGGCGGCTCCTCAACAGTAGCCAATACGTCGATTATCGCTGCTGCAAGCCACGGCAATATTATCCGCCAACATTTTGTCGGTGACACAGCGACACCAGCTACCGCAAAAACTCATTTTGGCGGCGACTGGGGTATCGTCACTAACACTCCATTGACACAACCGGTTGACGAAGCGACCCTCACCTACGATATTCGTTTTGCCTACAATGCCGCTGCGCCCAATGGTTTCGATTGGGTATGGGGTGGCAAACTACCTGGTCTCGGCGGCATACGGCCGGGCTATGGCAACCCACCAACCGGAGGTTCACCGTCACCAAATGGCTGGTCGGGCCGTGGTATGTGGATCACAAAAGGTTCGTACCCCTCAGTCGCTGGTACGAACGAGTTTATTAGCTACATCTATGACCCCACGCAAGCACCCGGTAACTATGGACAAAACCGGCGTACCGGCAAAGCCTTTGTTGCCGATCAATGGCACACCGTGACACAGTATTACAAAATGAATACTATCGCGACCGAGGGAGTAAGCGGCAACACCAACGGCGTTCACCGCGTGTGGTTTGATGGCCAGTTAGTCTATGAAAACACTGCTCAGGTATTTCGCATCTATGAAGCTGCTAAGATCACTCATCTCTTGTGGCACATGTTCTACGGTGGCGGTGATTATAATTGGGCACCGTCATATGATTCAGATATCGACATAGACAATCTTCGCATCACAACGCCATAAGATTTCTCGATACCATACCTTATGCGTCAAATTCTTCGACTTCAGCCAAAGCGAGCTCACGGCGACCTATAAGTGACTGTAGTTCGGCACTGCTGCGCATACGGTTCCAGGTCTCGGTCACAGTTTGTGCTAGTTTGGTTTCGGCTTGAGTTTTTGTCATGGTGGACTTTCTATTTGTTTTATTTGGTTATATATACATCATAGCAAAAAACATAAGCTTTGTCAATACCTTTATACCTGAGTCTCATACCTTCCTTCTCGGAGCAACTGCCCCTGCTTGCTAACTGATTAGCACCAGCCTTAGCAGGGGCTGGCCGATACGGCCAACTGCTCCGAGGGAGGAGGTTTTAAAGACTCAGGGGCTTATCGCTTGGGCATAACCACTTTGACTTTTAGAGGTAGTCTATGGTTATATAGTAGGTGGATAGTCTCAGCAAAACAAAACAGCTATGAACACAGTTATATTTGAATCATGTATCCCGGTCGTTGCAATCGGCCTATTTGCGCTGGTGCATGCTAGTTTCCAGCTTGGCATTAGCGTGCTGACGCTACTCAGTGGGCACAGCTTGGGCCGCAAACACGCCCTGCGGCGCACACTCCTTCTCAATATGGGGTATATTGCTGGCACAGTCATCATGACCGGTCTTTTGCTTATGGGCCTGATGTACCTCTGGCAATTTTTGTACATGTGGCCACTTGAAACCGTCATGGTGCTACTGGCAATCGCCTGCGCCGTTGTCGGCTCACTCATATTTGTTGCCTACTTTCGACGCGGGCACGGCACAATGCTCTGGATACCGCGTGTTTTTGCGGATTATCTGCGTGACCGCGCCAAACGCACAAAAAATTCTCTCGAGTCAGTTGTGCTCGGTGCGGTTACTGTGATTGCTGAGCTACCGTTTACTTTCGTGGTCATGCTCTGCGTTAGCTATATCGTTCAGCTGTTTGCATCGTCATACGACCAGCTGTCGATCATTGCGCTCTATAGCCTGGTGACAAGTGTGCCGCTCATGATAGTGACCGTACTGCTGTCGGGCGGTCATCGGCTCAGCCAGATACAGCGCTGGCGTGAAGCAAACAAAGTATTCTTGCAATGCGCTTCAGGTGTCGGCTTGTGCATCGCGGCTATCTTTATGATTGTGTTTTATGTCGGAGCCGGCTCATGAAAGCCTATGTCGTGAAGCGAGGGACCCACAATAGTGAGGCATTTGACCCGCTAAAGCTGCATGCCAGTATACTTGCCGCCTGTCGGACGGTACAGGCATTTGAAGGCGAAGCCCAAACTGCCGCTGAACGTGTCTGTCGCGATGTCATAGACTGGTTAGAGGAAAAAACTGAGGTAACGTCAGAAGACATCCGACGTGTCGCGTCGTCGCAACTTGCCACCTACCACCCTGACGCAGCATATATGTACGAACAACACCGGATGATAATCTAAGAGAGGACTGACACGTATGGCACGACGACAACACTATGACTTCGACCTCATCGTCATCGGTTCTGGCGCTGGCGGTAGCGTTGCGGCCGACATTGTGGCACGCGCTGGCAAGCGGGTGGCTATAGTTGAAAACGGTGCGCTCGGTGGCGAGTGCCCCAACTACGGCTGTGTCCCCAGCAAAGCGCTGCTCCATGCCGCCAACATCTACGATAGCGTCCGAGGTTCTAAAAAATTCGGTATACGATTGGCCGCGATGGGTTATAACTACCCGAGTATCAAAGCTTGGAAAGACACTGCCGTCGGGCGTACTGGCACGGCTGAAAGCGCCAAATATTACACCTCGCAAGGTATCACTGTGTTGACCGGCACGGCGCATTTTTTGAGCCCGCACGAGATATCTGTCAACCGGCGCCATGTCAGTGCCGAGCGGTTTCTTGTGGCAACCGGCTCAACCATGCCGCTACCCGATATCGCGGGACTCAGCAAAGTCGATTATCTGACCTCGCGCACTGCTCTCAACCTCATGCGACCGCCCAAATCAATCTGCATCATTGGCGGCGGTGCAACTGGCTGTGAGTTTGCCGAGCTGCTCAGCACATTTGGCACCAAAGTCACTATCATAGACATTGCGCCACGACTCTTACCAAGTGAAGATGAAGAGACAAGTCTCGTGATCGAAGACTTTATGGCCAAAAAACGCGGCGCAACGATCCTCACCAAAGCCAAAGTTATATCTGTTGTCAATGAAGGCCCGATGGTCAAAGTCACCTACCTACGCGGCGGCGACCAACATACCACCAAAGCCGAGCGCATACTTATTAGTACCAGCACTGTGCCGCAGACTGATATCGGTCTAGAAAATGCCGGTGTCGAATACAGCCACAAAGGCATAACCGTCAATGAGCACCTCCAGACGTCTGTACCGCATATCTACGCTGCTGGCGATGTACTGGGTACCTATATGTATACGCATGTTGGCGTGTATGAAAGCCGCGTCGTCGCAAATAACATACTGCGTAAGCACAAATTGTCCACTGACTACCGAGCCGTACCGCGTGTCACGTTTACGACGCCCGAGGCCGCATCGGTGGGCCTCAGCGAAGCGGATTGCTTACGCAAAGACCTCGAGATCAAAAAAGCTATCGCCCCGCTCAATATCATTTCGCGCAGCAATATAACCGACATCCGCGACGGGTTTTGCAAAGTTATCACTGATCGTAACGGCATACTGATCGGCGGTAGTGTCGTCGGCCCTCATGCTGGCGAAATTATTCATGAACTCACGATAGCTATTCAGTACCGCCTGACCAGTGCTGAAGTTGCCAATGCCCTGCACGCGTTTCCGAGCTGGAGTGAAGTTGTGCGAGTGGCATGCAGCAAGATTAAAACTTAGAAGTTGGAACCTGAGTCTATTGAAACTTAAGTTGTCGAGACGGGTCGACGCAGAATTTGTAGATAAAATTATACGGCCGCTCAGTTGCGTCATGAAACTCGTGCGGGTCTTTCCAGCAGATTTCGTGCGCCTCTGGCCCGGGTGCAAAATTCATATTTTCGGTATGTACCTCAAAGACAACCCAGAGCTGACAGGCATCTTTTGTCGGAATATACATCGGCTGAATGCCGATTGGACTCAGGCTAAATGTGCCCTTATACCCCACTTCTTCGTACAGCTCGCGCGTCAAGCAGTCGTATTCACTTTCGCCATGATCCATACCGCCACCAGGTAGATTCCAAGCCTCATTATTGTTTTCTTTCACAAGCAGCACCTCACCGCGGTCATTGCGTATAACCGCTTTCACTGATACACGATAGAATGCGTTGGGGTACTGGCCAATCTGTGTCATATGTTCAATTATATCAGTGGTGTCCGACTTTCTTTCGCCGAAAAACAAGCATAATCACAAATAATCCGTTCATGATGACGAGTGATAACGGAAACAGTACAGTAACAACCGAGTAATGTTGTAATGCCACAAGTACAAGAAAGTATTTGATCGTGCTCAAAACAAATGTGACAAGCGTCTCTTGATGCGGTCGTCGATAGGCCTTACGAACTGTCGGCAAAAACCCAAGCGCATCGATAAGAGTTATAAGTATAACTGAGCCAAGAGGATCCTTTGCAAATGCCCATAGAATCAGCGATGCGCCCGCACCTGCCAAGCAATACCAGTCAAACGGCTTGATGTCTTTCTCGCCATACCTGAGTGCAAGCAAAAATATCGTTATGAGAGCAATCGCCGTGAAGCCTACTGCCCACGCGCCAACGCCACCACTGTCATACAACTGCCCGGCAAACGCAATAGCATTGAGAATGCTCCAGATAAGCCACGAGAAGGCATGCGGCTTGGTCTTGCCAGAAAAAATGTTCTTAAAATAGGGTATATAGCTGATAAAAGCAACTATAACTGCTACGAGACTAATGTAGGTCTTATAATCGTTCACGTTATTATGATACACCCCTTTGACTAAACCCTAACAGATGTGCTAATGTATACGGAGTACTTTTGCAGCTTCCTACAAATAAAAAATACTTGTTTACAAGATTTTTTATTTGAGAGGAGGAACCGACCGAAAGATGAAGCTTTTGAGGTTTACCTCAAAACGAATCAAAAGGTCGAGTTCCGACGACGCGGGGTGGAGCAGCCCGGTCAGCTCCGTCTCGTCAATAATCGCTCATAACTATTGGTTATGACAGAGCCTATCTCACATGATCGATACCAATTCACATATCGCGGGGTGGAGCAGCCCGGTCAGCTCGCTTGGCTCATAACCAAGAGGTCGCAGGTTCAAATCCTGCCCCCGCAACCA
>JBAQIV010000056.1:0-11682 GCA_049289035.1 Saccharimonadales bacterium (SeqCode)
ATACAAGGCTATATCTTGATCATGCGCGATATCACGAAAGACAAAAGTCTCGATGAAGAACGTGACGAATTTATATCGGTCGTCTCGCACGAGCTCCGTACGCCAGTCACAATTACCGAAGGGACGCTGAGGAATGTTCAGCTTCTGATCGAAAAAGGAGCCACACCAAACGTCGTGAGCGACGCTATTAAAACAGCGCATGAGCAAGTACTTTACTTGGCCCGCATGATTAACGATCTCAGCACGTTGTCTCGTGCCGAGCGTGGCGTGGGCGACGAGAAAGAGTCGATTGATGTGGGCGAGCTTATCCAGCAGTTATTTAAAGAATATTCTCCTAAGGCGAGCGCCAAACACCTCAAACTCAACCTCGATTTGTCGCCTCAGCCTGGACAGCTTCACGCCAGCCGACTCTACTTGGAAGAAGTATTACAAAACTTTTTGACAAACGCGATTAAATACACCGAGAATGGCACGATAACTCTTAGTGCCAAACGATCGAAAGAGCACATACGGTTTAGCGTGCGCGACACCGGTATTGGCATAAGTAAACATGAGCAAAAGAAGATATTTGACAAGTTCTACCGCGCCGAAGACTATCGTACCAGACAAACCAATGGTACTGGGCTAGGGCTCTATATTGTACGTAAGCTAGCTCATAAGCTCGGCACCACCATAGACGTCGACAGTCGACTCAACCACGGCTCGGAGTTTAGTTTTGGTATGGTAGTTGACAAGACGAGTAAGACAACGTAATATTGACTTGACAGGCTGCAAAAGACAGTCTTTTTTAATTGGGAAGTAAAGAGAGGAATAAACGTATGGTGGCAGCAAAGAAAAAGTCGACGGTACCGCAAGCAAAAAAGCGACTTTCGTTGCCTACGCTCCGTCGCAGCAAAAAGTCAGACGAATCTGTCGGCTACTTCGCCGGTGCCTGGCGTGAGCTGAGGCAAGTTCGGTGGCCAGATCGACACGCTACCTGGGCGCTAACACTTGCTGTTATGCTTTTCTCACTATTTTTCGCAGTTATTATCCTCGGGCTTGACTACGGCTTTAACGAATTGTTCAGAAAGGTAATTCTATAATCATGACCAAACATCGCTACGACTCGACCCGTGCCTGGTACGCCGTGCACACCTACAGCGGCTACGAAGAAAAAGTGGCCGAGAGCATACAACAACGTGTCGAATCGGTCGACATGGCCGACAAGATATTTGGCGTGCTAGTACCCAAAGAAAAGCAGATTGAAATCAAAAATGGCAAACGTAAAATTGTCGAGAAGAAAATATTTCAGGGCTACGTGTTAGTCGAGATGAAAATGACCGAAGACGCTTGGTTTATTGTACGCAACACGCCAGGTGTTACTGGATTTGTCGGCAGCGGCACCGAACCAACGCCCGTTAGCGACGCTGAGATTAGCAAGATCAAAAAACGTATGGGCGTGGCTGATCCGAAGCACTTTATCAATTACGAGATTGGTGAAGTCGTAAACATCATCGACGGTCCGTTCAAGGGCTTCGACGGCGCCATTAGCGAAATCGATACCCAAAAAGGTAAAATTCGCGTTCTCGTCAGCATGTTTGGCCGCGAAACCCCCGTCGAGCTTGACGCGCTCCAGGTAAAAAAGGTATAATACACCACTGTTACGCACATAATTTTAACTAAAGTTATGTATTTTGGTGAGATTTGCTTCTAAAATCTATAATCCAAAATCTAAAATCTTCTAAGGAACTAATATGGCTAAAAAAATCATAGGTAACCTGAAATTCCGCGTCCCTGGTGGCCGCGCTACCGCGGGACCGCCAGTCGGTAGTACACTGGGTCAATGGGGCCTCAATATGATGGATTTTATCAATCCATTCAACGAAGCAACCAAAGAATTCAACGGCAAAGACGTCATCGTGCATCTGCAAGTCTTTGAAGACCGCACCTTCACCTGGAAATGTCTCGGTCAGCCAGTCGATGAACTTATCAAAGAAAAAACTGGCATCAAAGCCGGTTCTGGCAAGCCGCACAGCGACAAAGTCGGTAGCATCACGCGGAAGCAACTCGAAGAAATTGCCGAAGCCAAGATGGATCAGCTCAACGCCAACGACCTCGAGGCGGCTGTCAAAATTGTCGCCGGAAGCGCTCGTAGCATGGGTGTGACGGTCGAAAAATAATTTGTCTATACAAAAAACGCCTCGATTTACGGGGCGTTTTTTGCGTTATATTATAAATACAGGTTTACCTGGGCACCGAAGTACCCAGGAGACCCTTGTACGTTTTCTTCACACTGGCGACAGATGACGCTCCTTCAGCAGGAACGTGGTGACGAGCAGGGCAATAACCATATGCCCTGCCAGATGAGGCGCGACCACGACAGACGCACTCCAAAAGGCCGCAAGAGCCAGTGAGTCGAGCCGGTCGCATAGCCCGCCATGACCAGGTATCAAGTTGCTGAAGTCCTTGATACCGAGCAGGCGTTTGAGCTTGCTGGCAAACAGATCGCCAGCGACCGAGATCACGGGGATGGTGATCACGAGGAAGACACCATTGCCGTAGTCCAGCCTGGCGTGAAGTAGCCATGCAGCCCACAGCACGGCGCCTGCAGCGATTGAGCCAGTCAGCCAGCCGGCGACGAAGCCAACGAATGACTTGTTGGGCGAGACGACAGGGAAGAACGTGCCTTTTGTGCCGAAACGACCTCCGAAGTACCAACCGCCAGCGTCGGTGGCTACCGAGCCCAAGACCGTCAGGCTGATCAAGGGCAACCAAGCCTCCAGCGTACGCAGATAAATACCTGCGTACATGCCAGCAACAACATAGCCGCCAAACACCCACAGCAGCAGGTGCACGGAGAGCCCACCGCGGGAACGATTGCTGACGCGCATGAGCTCGCCCACACCCAGTGTGCCGACCACCAACAACGTGATGGCCCAGGCCAACTGCTCCCAGATCACCAGAAGTGGAATGGCCCCGAGGCTAACACCCATCACGGCCTTAGTTTTACGCGACACAGCGACTGTGTTCACGGTCACGGCAAATCGCCTCATTTCGTTTGAATTGTAAAGGTTGTACGGGTCTAGTGCGCATGATATCAGATTTTAGTGCTACTACCAATCATAACCAGTATGGTTTCCTATCATCAGATGATATAATATGTTGAATACTTACATAAGTTGTGGGAGCATATCATAAAACTGATATGCGCATGTACCACGAAGGAGCACATGCTATGGCTAAAAAAGCCGAGTTACTCGAACAAGCCAAGAAACTAAAACTAGATGTCACGCCGCAAAACACCATTGCCGAGATAGAAGCGGCCTTGCAAGTAGCGGAAGGTGGAAAGAATAAGGAAGAAGGAAGAGAAATTATTGCAGAGCGCAAAGCTGAGGTGGCAAAGGCTGGCAAACGAAGTGAAAAGGCCGCTCAAGAAGCCGAAGAGCTTGCCGCCAAAGAAGAGCGCAAAGCCGCGCACGACACATCAGTACAGTCTGACGACGCCGCTCATCACAAAAAGGGCGCCACGCCAAAAGTTCGCCCGCACCACGAGCGCAAAGGCAAAAAGTACCGCGAGGCGTACGCAAAGATCGACCGTAGCAAAGCATATCCCCTGGCTGAAGCTTTGGCACTGGCCGCCAGCACGAGCCCAGTAAAGTTTGATGCCAGCGTCGAAACGCACGTCGTACTGGGTGTCGACCCACGCCAGGCCGACCAAAACATTCGCACCACCGTGGCATTGCCACACGGCACCGGCAAAACCATTCGCGTTGCTGCCTTTGTGCCGAGTGACGAAGCCGAAGCCGCCACTAAAGCTGGCGCCGATATCGCCGGTGAAGACGCCGTGATCGCTCTGCTCGACAAAGAAAAACTCGACTTCGACGTACTGATCGCCACGCCAAGCCTTATGCCCAAACTCGGCCGCTACGCCCGCCTACTTGGGCCGCGCGGCATGATGCCCAACCCCAAAAGTGGCACCGTGAGCACCAATGTTAGCAAGGCTGTCAAAGAAGCCAAGGGCGGCAAAGTCGAGTTTCGTGTCGACAAGCAAGCTATCGTACACCTGTCGATCGGTAAAGTCAGTTTTGGCGACGCCAAACTCACCGACAATGCAAAAGCATTTTTCGCCAGCCTCAACTCAGTCAAGCCCTCAAGTATCAAAGGTGTCTACATACAGTCTGTCCATGTCACCACCACCATGGGCCCAAGCGTCAAAGTCGACCCAGCGACAGTGTAGTCGTGGCGATTTACGCCGCTTAGGATTATACTAACGACAGACATTAAGGAGGTAGTCATGTCAGATGAACTAGCAAACCAGAACCCACCGCTCGACACGCCACCGGCCGATGCCGACGGGTATTACGGCGACGAAGGCGGCGATAACGAAGTCGATGTCAGTTTCCTCGATGACACCGCCGAAGAGTAGTCAGCGTGGGCGGCCGTTGAAAATTGGGGTCGTCGTGCCCCATATTTTCATGCACTGCGATATATTGCCACGAGTTATCTTTTCACCTGGGCGCCTGGCGATCGACCTAGTGAATGGTCTGCACGATTGTGGCCACGACGTAACACTTTTCTCACCCGGGCCAGTCGATGTACGCTGCCACACTATCACAGCCGACCTATCGCTCTTTCAGGCCGAACTCGACCGTCGCGGCGACAGTTACGTTGACTTGCTGCGCAAACACCCCATGACATTTGTCACACTTGCCCGACAGGTCCAGGCCGAGCTGATCTCTGACGCCTATCAGCGCGCCAACACAGGTGAGTTTGACATCGTACATATGTATACCAACGAAGAGGAAATTGGCTATGCATTCGCGCGTTTGTGCCGCGTGCCCGTCGTCTTTACGCACCATGACCCATTCAATTTTTTGGTGCGTTACAAGTCAATCATGCCTCGCTATCGACATCTCAACTGGATAAGCATCAGCCACGCCCAACGCCTCACCATGCCGTCAGACACCCACTGGGTCGGCAACGTCTACCATGGGCTAAATGAGCCGAAGCTCACCCCTGTAAAAAAACCATCCCGGGAGTATGCGGCCTACTTAGGCCGCATCATTCAACCCAAAGGCGTGCACCTGGCGATCGCCGCCGTCAGAAAATATAACGAAACGGCGACCACGCCGCTAACACTCAAAATTGCTGGCAAACACTACGCCGAGTCAGGCAAAGATAATTATTGGAAGACTATGATCGAGCCCGAGCTTGACGATACAATTCAATATGTCGGCTTTATCGATACGCCCGGGAGGAAACGCGACTTTCTGGGCAATGCCCGCGCACTCCTGGTGCCGTCGCTTTTCGACGAACCATTTGGCATGGTCACACTCGAAGCCTTCGCCTGCGGTACGCCCGTCATCGCCCTCGACTCCGGCGCATTGCCAGAAGTCATCGACGACGGCGTGACGGGGTATGTCGTACATAAAGGTGATGCTCCATACGATGAGATGATGATCGTAAACCAGCTTGCAGGCAAATTATCACAAGTTGATCACATCAAACGACAAAGTTGCCTTGCCGCCTATCGACAACAATTTACATCTCGCCATATGGTACAAAATTACATTGATATATACAGAAGCGTGATTTTTTAAACCTCACTAATCATGTCAAAACAGCGTGCCGCTGCGTAAGGCATGGTATCTTTAATCTTCTGGCGTAGTCGAGCGTCATCTCGAGGTCGGCGTAGCAGTTCGGGCCACTGTGAAAGTGTTTTTCGGTGTTGCGCCACAATTCCTTCAGCTATATCGGGCCGCATATGAATAGTTGCCCTATATGCACGCCGCATCACAGCGTATTGACCCTCGAGATATCGCTTATAACTCGGCTCCCACACCGACAATGGCACGACTGTATCGCCAATTCGTACCGGAGGGTCGACAGCACGTGCTTTGAGTGAGGGTAAATGAATTTCGAGCCCATATGGTGTTGCGGCCATTTCTTGTTTATGCTCATCAACTAATTCCATAGACATAGTGGGCGGTATAGGCAGTGTATAGTGACGCGTTTGCCATGAATACGGCATGAGAGGGTCAGGGAAGTTTGGAAATGTCCATGACGGGTTGTTAATACCTCGAAACACCTCATCTAAATCACGTCGTCTAGCTTCGACAAATATTTGTCGTTGCCACTGACCAATGTCTTTCATGGTTCTATCTATAAACAGTCCGTCCCATGTATGAAAGAACGGTGTAAAATCTGAGTCGATACCATACATTAATTCTCTAGGATGAGCCAAATCTGTCGCTAATTCATCGACAAGTGCCGATCTCACAACTGACTGTAGCAGCTCTAGCTGTACACGATGCACAGGATGCGCCCAATGCTCTGTCGGCAATATACTAAACCCGGCAGCAAAATAGCGTGCAAACTCCATGTCTTGAATCACTAGTTGTTTGTCTTCATCAATCTCAAACAGTGATCGAGGGTTACTTAGCTTATTTTTCATGAACATCATTGGAATCGATGGCTTGCCCCACCGTAGTATCTCGCGGAGTCCATAATCGACACGATCGACACACAATGCCGGCGAAGGGCACTCTACCCAATCCTTTACAATAGGAAACACGGTCTCTTCTATAGTGAGGTCGTATTCTGCGAGAAGCTCTTCGATCCCGTTTACCCGTAAAAGTGCTCTCAAGTCTTCATCGTGCAAATCTTCACCGCCTTGAACACCTTGGAATAACCAATCACCCAAATGCGAAAATGATGTTTGGCCGACGTCAGAAAATAATGTTCTTAGTTGCATTACTATTCGGTCTCGTTCATTGAACCGTTCGTCACCCTCGGTCATTTTGCGTACAAATACGAGGCTTCCCCAGATATGTTGCCATCTCGAAAACATAGCAGTATTTGGTACCGTGGAGTGATCTGGCCCTAGGGTCAGCTGCTCGACCGATTGGAGCCGTCGAAACAGTGGCGTCCGTGCAAGGCGCATCAATAGTTGATCGTAAGGCTCATTGCCAATTTTGCACTCTCCCCACACCACATCGTGTATCTTCATACCCTCACCAAGCTCATAGGAGGGCAGCTCTAAATAATCTTCTATAACATAACCACTTTCCCATTTTGCATCATACCCGCTACGATGTGGTCCTGCCAGCATATAGTGGATTCCGGCCATTTCTTCATCGGGAATTTCCCAGGGATTTCTTCGTTGTGGCATATCCCATTAGTCTAAAATGCCACTATATATAGTGCAAGCAGTAGCGCAATAAACGCTATACAATTACCAAATCTGTCTTGAGTCGCGGGTGGGATTGGTAGTTTTCGAGCGTGAAGTGTTCTTCGCGGAAGTCGTCGATATTTTTCACGTCACCGACGATTTTGAGCGTGGGAAAAGGGTAGGGTGTGCGGGCGATTTGTTCGCGCGCGACGTCGAGGTGGTTTTTGTACAAGTGCGCTGAGCCAGCCGAGACTATGAGTTCGCGCGCTTCAAGCCCAGTGATATGCGCGACCATGTGCAGTAGCATGGCGTATTGGGCAATGTTAAACGGTGCGCCCAAGAATACATCCCAGCTGCGTTGATACAAGTGGAGACGCAGCTTACCTTTCGTCACATCGAACTGAAACATGGTGTGACAGGGCGGCAATCGCATCTCGCTCAGCTCGCCGGCGTTCCAGGCGCTGACGATAATCGCTTTGCTGTCGGGATTGGTGCGGATTTGGTCGATCGCCCAGGCCAGCTGGTCAAACTCCGTGCCGTCTGGTCGTTGCCAGTGCCGCCATTGCACACCGTACACCCGGCCCAGATCAGTCTTGCCCTCATGTAAAAACCCGTCCCAGTAGTGAATTTTGTGCTCGTGCAAGTAGCCCACTTCCGAACTGCCCGAAATAAACCACAGTAGTTCGTGCAGCAGTATCTTGAATGGCATTTTTTTGGTCGTCAGCAGTGGCAGGCCATAGCGCATATCGAACCGTAGCTGCGCGCCAAATATACTGGTGATATCATGAATGCCGCGTGTTTTTTTGGTCTTGCCCTCGTCGATAATCTGCTGCATGAGGTCGAGGTACTGGTATTCAGGGTGTCGTTTCATGATTCCTCCGTGATTTTTTGTGTGCTGATACCGGCAGTGTGCAACGTTTCGAGCGCTGCTTTGTCCCACCAGTCATACAAGTACGCGACGTGTTTGATATCTGTTGCCGCTATTGCCCTCGCGCACTTCAGACACGGTGACATAGTGAGAAACATCGTTGCACCAGTTAGTTTCACTTCATTTTTTGTCGCGGCCGAGAGGGTAGCGACTTCGGCATGAATGACGCCGGGGCGGGAGACGAGTGTGCCGTCGACCTCGTGCTCCATAGGCTCGCCGGTCGGATTGTAGTTGATACCACTCGACACGATCGCACCATTTTGTATGATAAAACACGCCACACCGCCGAGGCGTGCCCGCGATGTTTTGGCGAGTTTTTTGAGTGGTTTTATAAGGTCGGTGAGCTCATGCATACTTTTCTCCAAAACGCTTGGCGAGTTTTTTGAGCTTGTCGGTTTTTGCACGGTATTTTTCGGCGTTGACATAGGGCGTGTCGGCAAGTTCGCGGTAATTCCAAATACTCAGGTCGGGCGAGTCAAATGGTATGCAGTGAAAATGCAGGTGCTCTACCGTGCTTTGCGCGCTGACACCGTCTTTTTGCACTATCTGCATGCCTTTGACGCCGTGAACGTCACGAATCATTTTCTTCGCGATGTAAAACAACTTGCGCATGGTCTCCCATTCACTCGGTGTCAGCTCTTTGACTGACCGCACATGGCGACGGGGGATGACGAGCAGGTGACCGTCGACATAGGCATAGGCCGGTACGGTCACATACACACCATTTTCTTCGTAAATCTCATGATGAGCTTCGGTTTTGTCGTGGTCGCAAAACACACAGCGCCCCACGGTCTGCCATATCTGGTCATATGCGCCAGAGGTGCGGGCAGTGCGGTAGGCTTCTTCCTGATCCAGCCGAGATTGTGTTAATTTTTGCGATTTCATCCTTACTACTTACTACTTACTACTTTTCCTTTAGCGGTTCTTTGCGGTACTGCATAAAATCTTTCAGCACATCGCTCAGGTGCCCGCCGATAGCGCGCTGCAAAATCTGCGTGGTCGAAATAGTAGTCGATTGACGGTCAACCACGATCACTTCGCCGCCGTATTTGGTAACGGTGGCATACTCTTTCGATGATTTGTAGTCGGCCGTCCAGTCTTCTTTGACGGTCACGTACGTGTCAGGGCGCAGCAGTCCGAGTGTCGGCACGCAACTGGGCTCGGGCAATATCGTCACAAAATCCACCGAACGCAAAAATGTCAGCATTTCGGCGCGGATCTTTTCGTCGAGTATCGGCTTATTAGGGCCTTTGACGCTGCGAATCGCCGCGTTGCTGCTGACGCCAACGACCAGCACATCGCCGTATGTCCTGGCTTTTTCCAAGTAGCGACATTGTCCAGCGTGGATCAAGTCCCAGCTGCCAGCAGTAAACACAACTTTTTTGCCTTTGTCTTGCAGTTTTTCATGCAATGTCAGCAGGTCACTCTGTGAAATCAGCCGCTTCCGCCACTCGCTTGTCGCCATATATCCTCCTGTTATCTGCTATATTGTAACATCTGACGCTGGCAGAGTATATCGCGAGTTCGCACGAAATGGTGGTTGTCTGAGAGTGATTCATAGGGATTGTCACGCAAAAATTTGTACAGATCATACAACAAAAACATATCAATCAGCTGCCTGATCCACGCCATGTCTGGACTAGACATATGGCCTCGCTTGATGTAGCCAGAGCGCACGAAATACTTCACAATCTGCTCTGGTGATTTGATGCTATCAACAAACAAAAAGGCTAAGCTACGAGCAACGTCAAATTCCGGAGGGCCCTGAGCGGCTTTTTCTAGGTCAAGTATGCCAGAGAGCTCAGTCGAACCAAGACTATATCGGCCAGCGACATTTGTTCGAAACAAGACATTACCCCGCACCAAGTCCATATGAAGTGCATGAGCAGGGGCCTTTGGATGCGCATGTAGATACTGTACTGCTAGAGCGATAGTCTGTGTATCTAGCCCGATACGTAGCTTGTTCTTCATGGCTTGCTGGACGTCTGGGCGTGCAAAATAGTGCTGAACATGAGAGAAAATCGATTCGTATTCATCGCGTACACTTGGCAACGGCTGCGTGTAGTCCGTGAGCAGGCGATGCATATCTCCCATCGCCCAGCCAAGTAATTTGATATGTTTCATCGTGTACATTTCCCATGCGATAGTGACGCCAGGTAAGTGATTATACAGGCCGGCGTAGCGAGTCTGGTACTTTGAAGTAAGTGTCATGATACGTTCGTCATACGCATATCGCACCGGCACGTCATGGCTGTGCAAGTACCGCCCCATAGTGTTGACCCGCCTAATCCGCGCCGCTATGCCTGGCTCATGTTTGTACAATATAAGGTTACGCGGCCCGACATTTGTCTCGACAAGGTGAGATATATTACGGTAGCCCGAATGAACCCCTATGGTTTGTCTATAGCCCACGCCGTACTGCATAAGTAGACGCGCCAAAACTGTTTCATGTAGGGTCGTCATACGCGTTCGTATACAACAAAATCGTAGTCGTAGGGATTTTTGTCATCGGCGGAGTGTTTCTCGCGCGAAACTTCGCGCCACTCAGGGCCAATCTCAGGAAACACTGTGTCGCCCTGTATGTCTGCGTGTATTTCAGTTACATATAACCGATCTGCCATCGCCATGGTTTGCCGGTAAATCTGTGCCCCACCAATCACAAAAATGTCATCTGCTAGCTCAGTGAGTGAGTAGACATCATGGACAATCTGCACCTTGTCGTAACGATAATTAATATCGCGTGTCACCACCACGCTGTGCCGGTCTGGCAGCGGATGACCGAGTTTTACGAGTATACTTTCAAAAGTGCGGCGCCCCATTACTACTGTATGACCCAGCGTAAGCTGTTTAAAATGGCGCAGGTCAGCAGGCAAATACCACGGCAAGGCATTGTCCGCGCCTATGACATGGTTGCGTGAAACTGCGACGACGATAGATAGCATAGTTCTATTGTACCCTCTTGGGGCAAAATAGTGGCTATTCGTCTCGATCCGTCTCACCGCGGCGACGAATGTGTAGGTAGATAGCCGTATGAATCGTTTCGGTGCGATCGTCGTCTGGGTCCAAAATAGCAGCAATCACTTTATCTTTTGCGCGGTGATCAAGAAACTGCGGGTCCGTGCGGTTACGCAACAATTCTTGCACAGCTTCATCATTTGTAATTTTGCACCAAC
Organism: Saccharimonadales bacterium (SeqCode); assembly: GCA_049289035.1. GTDB lineage: Bacteria > Patescibacteriota > Saccharimonadia > Saccharimonadales > Saccharimonadaceae > JAPUDQ01. Next base: position 11,252 of record JBAQIV010000056.1, read on the forward strand.
TCCTCATATCAATACATATTTCCTCTACGTCGTCGGGTAGACTGACCCCGCGAACAAGACTAGTAATTTTTATAAGCGGAAAGGTTGCAATCACAATTTGTGGCTCGTCGTCATCTTCGCGGCTCGTCATGAACACGCGATTCGGCTCATCACTTTCGCTATAGGTAAAATTTTGCTCGTTAAGTAATCGGCGTAGCTCCTGCATCTGATCTTCAACTTTATCATGATTCGCCGCTTCGTAGAGAGTCGCAGCATGAATATGTTCGCCATATGCATACACCAACTCAAATCGTTCCCGCGCCGTCGAAAAGCCACGGATCGTGTTCGTCAGCCATTGACGATCATCGGGAGTGAGATCACTCTTTTCCAAAAATATATTGCCCCACAGGGCATCCTGCTGGTGAGCGATCACTTCTTCGTACGTTGTAGCC
>JBAQIV010000057.1:0-3639 GCA_049289035.1 Saccharimonadales bacterium (SeqCode)
CTAAAATCCCAAAAAGTGCAGCCAACGGCTGCCCTAGAGCTCTCTCCCCCCAAGAACATTTGGGTTTTGCTCCGCAAAACACAAGAAAAAAACGCCCATGCGGGCGACAATTCCTCGAAAAGTTCGATTTTGGTACCCCGGGTAGGAATTGAACCTACGGCCAAAAGCTTAGAAGTCTCTTGCTCTATCCACTGAGCTACCGGGGCGTATATTATCTCACAAGGTACGAGGTTCGATTGAACCTACGACAAGATGCACGGCGTATCATTATTTTAACAGATACCGGACTTTTTTAGTTGTGAGACCATGCTATCAACGGCGCGGCGGCGGTGCGATACGGCATTTTTTTCTTCGGAAGTTAGTTCAGCAAGCGTACGATCGTAGCCGTCAGGAACTACGACGGCATCAAAGCCAAATCCATTGTTGCCACGCGGTACCACGATGTGACCAGTCATAACACCATCGACGATAATTTCTTTTTCACCGTCATAGTAGCCCATAGTACACATTATTTTCACCGCATCATGAGGTGCACCAATTCTAAACAGCGCATCATCGCCAAGTCGTTGCATAAAAAACTTTATAAATGGCCCGGGTAAACTACGAAGCGAATCGAGCTCGGCCGAAACATCTTCGACAATTACCGGTTCACCAACAACTTCATAGGCCTGGCGTAATTTATGGCTCACTATTTCGTGCAAATCAAGACTTTGTATCTCGACGAGGTCAAGTTTGCGATGCGTTATGTCCACTTCAGGCGGAAGCAGCGATCGTAATTCTTCGAGCTTGCCGACATTGCCAGTAATTAGGTGTATCATGCGTTAAGATTATACGACTATCGCCCATAATCCGATATACTAATAGGTAGCAATGGCAAAAATCTCAAAGTTTTTCCGACAATACCCGCATTTGGCGGCGGCACTCGTCGTTGCACTGCTCGCGGGAGTCTGCACTGCTGCTGGGTATAGCCGCTGGGGTGAGTTACTCATCGGCGGGTTTAGCGCCTACATGACGCTGCGATTACTCATAGCAATTGTGCGAGATCTTCGGGACGGTAATTACGGCGTCGACATACTGGCTGCTGTCGCCATCATCGCGACTATCGCGGTCGGCGAATACTGGGCGACAATCATCATCGTCATCATGATGACGAGCGGTGAAGCCCTCGAAGAATATGCCGCCCGACGCGCCAAGGCCGAGCTGACCAGCCTGCTCGAACGCGCACCGAAAATGACGCATCGAAAAACTGGTACGACAATCACCGACATACCGATTGGTGACGTCCAGATCGACGATTTACTGCTCATAAAACCGGGTGAAATCATCCCAGTTGATGCAATTATCTCTGAGGGCTCCTCCTCAATCGACCAATCATCACTCACCGGCGAGAGCCTGCCAGTCGATAAAACGGTCGGCGACGAACTAATGAGCGGTTCGGTCAATGGTGGCACGGCACTTGTCGTCAAAGCACTACGCACCGCACACGATAGCCAGTATGCGCAGATCGTCGAACTGGTCAAAGCCGCTGGCGATAGCCGCGCACCGTTCGTACGTATGGCCGATCGCTACGCGGTGCCATTTACTATCATCTCATTTGCAATTGCCGGGTTTGCGTGGTGGTCAAGTGGCCAGGCGCTCCGCTTTGCCGAAGTGTTGGTGGTCGCCACACCCTGCCCGCTTTTGCTCGGTGCACCGATTGCGCTCATTAGCGGCATGAGCCGGAGTGCCCGGCACGGTATAATCGTAAAAAGCGGCGCCGTACTCGAACAATTGTCGCGCATTCAAGCCGCTGCGTTTGACAAAACTGGCACGCTCACCCAGGGTAGTCTCAGCATTGAAGCACTTCACCCGCATGGGAAAGTGACCGAAAACGAACTATTACAATTCGCCGCCAGCGCTGAAAAGATTTCTGCGCATATCATGGCAGAAGCAGTCGTGACGGCAGCGACGTCACGTGGTATTGCGCTACTACCGACAACACGCGCTAAGGAAATAACAGCCAGCGGTGTGATCGCACATATACATGGTCACAAAGTCATCGTCGGCAAAGCCTCGTTTCTCGCGCGCGAAGGTGTAGCCGTGCCCGAAAACGCTACGCATGACGCCACAGCGATCTACGTCGGTCGCGACAAAGCGTACATGGGTGCTATCACTCTAGCCGACACCGTGCGTAGCAATAGCCACACTACCATAGCCCAACTCAAAAAACTCGGCGTACATCACACGCTCATGCTGACGGGTGACGCAGCATCGACCGCGCAAAAGATTGCGCAGCTTATCGGCATCACTGACGTGCGTGCTGAGCTGCTGCCAGCCGACAAGGTAAAGGCTGTCGCTGGCTTTGCCTACCGACCCATCATGATGGTCGGCGATGGCGTCAACGATGCACCAGTCCTAGCCGCCAGTGATGTCGGCATCGCTATGGGGGCACGCGGTGCCACAGCGGCCAGCGAGTCGGCTGATGTCGTGATACTGCTCGACGACATAAGCAAAAGTGCCGAAGCGATCAGCATTGCCCAGCGAACCATTTACATAGCAAAACAAAGCATCATGATAGGCATTGCGATCAGCATTGCCCTCATGCTCGTGGCCGCAACTGGCGTCATACCGGCAATTATCGGCGCGATTTTGCAAGAAGTCGTAGACGTCGTCGTAATCATCAATGCACTTCGGGCGCACCGCGACTCATAATATGACCGACCGTATGCTACCCGACATGATTCGCCAAATATGTCATGACCACGACATAACGTATCAATCATTTTCCGATGATTGGGCTATGCGGTTAGAAAAAAATCATGTCGTGAAATGGATTATCGGCTATACGTTTGACATCAACACGGCGGCGAGCGCGTATGTGGCCAACGACAAAGTGGCTTGCTACCAGGTACTAAGCGATGCAAAACTACCCGCCATTGAGCACTATCTTGTACGGTCGCGAACAGCCAACAGATTTATAGTGCCACAAAAAGAATTAGCGCGTGTTGTCGCCAAGCCGTTGGCCGCGAGTAGTGGCATTGGCGTTATGCCATTCGACAGCGTAACCGAAGCGCGAGCGTACGTCATGAACCAGCCCACAGGCGATTGGGCGCTGAGCCCGCGCTACGACATAGCGCGAGAACTCCGCTACTTTGTACTCGACAGCGATATACTGCTGGCCTACGAAAAAACTCAGCCGAGTGATAATCATGGTCTGCCGATGTTCAACCTCAGCCGCGGTGCAATTGCGACTGTCATCGAGCCCTCCACGGTGCTGTCGCGTATGGCGTGCAATGCGACGCGCGCCATAGGTCTACGTGCATGCGCGGTCGATATAGCCCAGCTGCATGACGGCTCGTACACAATTGTGGAAATTAATCAGGGGTTTGGCCTGGGCCGGTTCGCGCATCAGTCACAAGAGCATCATGCGATCACGTATGTACTATACGAAAAAATTATCGATGCGATGATGCAATAAATTCAAACATGTAATCACCGCGGGGGAGCTGAACGTGCAGCTCCCCCGCGTACCGACCACGCATTTCGCACCTCAGCACCCCATCCGAGCTTCCAGCGCTAGCTGGATGCTCGGTTTTATGACCTCCCATTTCTGTTGGTACATGCTTGTTTGTACGTTGTTGAGCCTATCTTGTTGTCTTC
>JBAQIV010000058.1:0-13081 GCA_049289035.1 Saccharimonadales bacterium (SeqCode)
CAGCACAATAAGCGGAAAAACAATCACATCAGGTAACAGATACCAGCGTATATCGTAGTCAGCCAGCGCCACTAGACCAACGAGCAGTACCAGCCATAGCACGACGAGCGACCAGTCAGCCACAGTGGCAAGCTGATACGGCCAGGCGAGGTAGGATATGACAAAAAGCAGCGCAGTTGCCAGCTCGGTCAGCGGTGTATCGTCGATCGGTTTGCGGCAATAACGGCACCGTCCGCGAAGTAGCAGATAGCTCACGACCGGCACGAGATCGTACCACGCCAAGATATGGTGACAATGGGTACACTCGCTGCGCTCACGCACAATGTCGCGCTTTTTACGAATCCGCCAAACCAGCGCGTTGACAAAGCTGCCAAAACAGAGACCCAGCAGCCCAAGTACAATAACACTAGTCATCTTTTCCATTACCCTTATGCTACCAGATCGAGCAAGAAAACAAAACCTCGCTCAGGTACGAGCGCGGTCTTTAAAAAACTAGTCAAGAAACTATTGGTTGTCTTGGCACGTAACACCAGAGCCTTCAAGTTTCATAGCGATTGCATACGTCCGCGCACCGCTACCCGTAATGAGCGTATCATTAGCTTCATCGCATTTTGCGTTTTCAAGATACGTCCATGTGCCAGGCGTACTAAGTTTACCCGACAATGTTACGCCAACACCTGGGGCATACGGTCGGAATAGTGGATAGTCATTTCCCGTTAAGGGGTCTTTCCAGCCTCCGCTATGGTCGAGGTAACCCGAAATAAATGTTCCCCTTTTAGGAGCTGCCGCTGGGTCCATAACTGCGGCGCTCGATGCTGGGACCGCACCCTTGCTATTTGCTTGAAATTGATTCACTTGCGCGCGGAAACGACTGACGTCGTTGCGGCGCTGTGTGTCACGCTGGCCTTTTTGCAGAGCTGGCAGTGCGATAAAGACCATGAGGAAGATCAGACCAGCAATAGCTAGTACCAAGACCACCTCTATGATCGTAAAGCCGTGTTGTTTTCGTGTGTTCATTGTCCACCCTTTCGGTTACTTGTGAAAACGCGTTAGTTGTTAATATGACTCGATTATAACGGTAATGCTCATAAAAATACAAGTGCCTTCGCAAAGCAGCGATACCCTGTGCCGACTTTAGGAGGAGTATGTATTCAAATACATACTGGAGGTGTTGGCACCTCCTTGCGCGCCAACACCGGCGCCTCGTGCCGGCTTTAGCGGTGAGGAAGTACTATCTCGAATTTATTTCGAGATAGTACTGGAGAGGCAGAGCCTCTCCTCATCATCTACCTTATCGCCCCATTACCGACAAGCGCATAGATCGGAAATAGTACCGCCCCAATCATGACACCGGCGACACCAGCCAGTAGCACCATAAGAATTGGCTCGATCATGGTCGAAATACTCTTGATCGTCTGATCAAGTTCGTTTTCATAAAACGTGGCGGCTTTGCCGAGCATAGCGTCGATACCACCAGACTGTTCACCAATACTGATCATCTGTGGCACCAGTGGCAATACATAGTCTTCGCCTTTGAGTGCTAGTGACAGTGCCTTGCCACCCTTGACCTTCTCGGCGGCACGCTTCACCGACTGAGCAACATGTACGTTGTTAACCGCGCGCTGCGTAATGTTGAGTGTCTCAAGCATCGGCACGCCGGTGTTCATAAGCGTCTCAGAAGTCCGCGCAAACCGCGCCATGTACAGTTTACGAAACAGCGGCCCAAACAGTGGTGCATTGAGCTTGACCAGGTCAATCGTTTCGCGACCACCATCGGTCTTCACCCAGTTCCGCCCAAAGTAAATGGCTAGCCCAACCACGATTAGCACAATATACCAAAAATTCTGCACAAAATTGGCTGTCGTGACCATGATCTGCGTGAGCAGTGGTAGTTCCTGGTGCAAATCCTTATAGAGGCGCCCAACCTGTGGTACGACCGTCACAAGCATAAAGACAATGACGCCCACCATGACAAAACTAACGATCAGCGGGTACATCATGGCACCCTTCACCTTGCTCATGATCTCAGCATCTTTCTCCTGCTGGTCAGCAATGCGCTCCAGCGCTTTGTCGAGCGTACCCGACGCCTCACCGGCCGAAACTAGCGCAATAAAGACATCGTTAAACACCTCAGGGTGTTTGGCAAACGCACTCGACAACGACGAACCGCCCTCGATACTTGAGATAATATCTTGCGCAATCGATTGCAGTTTTTTGTTGACTGTCTGATCACGCACCGTATGCAAACTCTGCGTCAACGGCAGGCCAGCGTTGATAAGTGTTGCCAACTGGCGCGTAAAGACGATGCGGTCTTTGGTAGTCACTTTGTTTGTCAGTTTTTTAAGCACATTTTCATTTTCGTCTTTGGCCGTGATTTTCAGCGGCATCAAACCCTGCGCCATCAACAGTTTGGCGGCCGCTTTTTCTGACTCAGCTTTGACCGTTGAATGAACCTGCTTATTACTTGAAGTATCCCGCGCTGTGTATGAATACTCAAGCATGGCTACCCCCTCATCATCCGATCAAATTCTGCGATATCAACAGCATAGTTACGCGCCTCGTCAATCGTAATCGTACCAGCTTGGACGAGACCAACAAGCGTCTTATCCATCGATTGCATACCCTGGTCGGCACCAGTCTGAATAACCGCATCAAGCTGGTGGCTTTTACCTTCTCGTATGATATTGCGCACCGCCGGCGTCGCCACTAGTATCTCAGCCGCTACTGCGCGGCCGCCACCGATCGACGGTACAAGACGCTGCGAACAAATTGCCATCAAAATATTGGCAAGCTGGGCGCGAATCTGTGGTTGCTGATGCGGTGGGAACACATCAACCATACGGTCGATCGACTGGGCAGCTGAGTTGGTGTGAAGTGTTGCAAACACTAAGTGCCCCGTTTCGGCAATGGTAATCGCCGCCGAGATTGTCTCAAGATCACGCATCTCACCAATCAACACGACATCGGGGTCCTGGCGAAGACTCGACCGAAGCGCCGCCGAAAATGAATAGGTGTCATAGTGAACCTCACGCTGGACCACAACTGAACGTTTACTCTTATGTGTAAACTCAATCGGGTCTTCAATAGTTATGATATGGTGCGACTTTTCGGTGTTAATCTTGTCCACTAGCGCAGCCAACGTCGTACTTTTACCTGAACCGGTCGGCCCAGTCACAAGCACGAGACCACGTGGGTAATTGGCAAAGTTGTTGACGATGGTCGGCATACCGAGCTCGGTGATTGTTTTAATCTCGTTGGGGATCAGACGCAGCGCCGCCGCCAGGTTACCGCGTTCATGAAAGGCATTGACGCGAAAACGGCCAAGATCACCAAACGCAAAGCTAAAATCAAACTCTTTGTCTTTGAGCAGTATCTGCTGCTGGTCTTCGTCCAGGATTGCAAACACAAGCTTCTCGACTTCCTCGGGGCTGAGCGCGTTAAAACCCGGTATAGCGACGAGCGATCCGTCGACACGAAGCATCGGCGGTAAGCCAATTTGCAAATGTAAATCACTCGCCCGTTTGCGTATGACGTCTTCGAGCAAGAGCTCGATGCGTAGTTCTGGTTGTGGTTGCATAGTCTCGGTGCCCTCCCTGTTATGCCATATTAGCGGCGACGCGGTTCACTTCTTCGAGCGTCGTCAGTCCTTGCAGTGCTTTCATGTAGCCGTCTTGTCGCATCGTCACCATACCTTCGGCGATTGCTTGACGCTGGATCTCGCCGCTGGTCGCATGCTTGACGATCAGACTCTGAATGGCCTCGGAGACATCCATGACTTCGTACAGTCCCATACGTCCTTTAAAGCCGCCTGGGCTCTTCGGGCTGTCTGTCCCCTTCACTAAAGTATACGAGGTTTGTGTGCTAAGCGGAAGCGCTTTGTAGCCTAAGTCTTCCGACACGGCCGCCACACCGGCTGGATCTTTCGGTAGCAGCATACCAACTGTCTCTTGAATACTCTTTGTTTCAAGCTCATTCGATTGGTATTGTTGGCCGCTATCGGTCAAGCGCCGAACAAGTCGTTGGCCAATGACAGTGTTGACGGTACTCGCAATTAGAAACGGCTCGATACCCATATCGAGCAACCGCGGCAAGACACCAGCCGCCGAGTTAGTGTGTAGCGTGCTAAACACAAGGTGACCTGTCAGACTAGCCTGCACCGCCAAATTGGCTGTTTCGGCATCACGAATCTCTCCGACCATGACGACATTTGGGTCCTGACGCAATATAGAGCGCAGGCCGCTCGCAAAGGTCAAGCCAACTTCGGCATTTACCTGAATCTGATTAACACCCGCCATTTTGTACTCTACCGGGTCTTCGAGCGTCACGATATTGATCGAATCGTCAAAGATCTCTTGCACGAGTGCATACAGACTGGTCGATTTACCAGAACCAGTCGGGCCAGATGTCAGGATCATACCATTGGGCTTGCGTATGCCCTTGCGAATCGCCCGCAGCGCCCGACCAGCGTAGCCCATTTCTTCCAGTCGAAACGATGAACCTGATTTGTCGAGCAAACGGATGACAACTTGCTCGCCCCACACCACCGGACTAATCGCAATACGCAGGTCGACGTCTTTGTCGGCAGCATGCACGGCAAACTGACCATCTTGTGGTATACGGTGCTCATCAATCTTGAGGTTGCTGAGAATCTTTATACGCGAGATCAGCGCCGGTTCAATGCTCTTCGGCAATTTCATAACTTCACGTAGCACACCGTCTATCCGACAGCGTATCTTGAGCGCATCTTCGAGCGGCTCTATATGGATATCTGAAGCTCTCGAACGCACGGCGTATTCGAGGATAGTACTGAGCGCACGCGAAATTGGTGAGTCTTGCACGATGGTCTTTATGTCTTTGCCGTCGCCCAACGAAGCATTTTTGGCGTCTTCCGCCTCATTTTTCGCGGTCTTTACGGCTTCAGAAACGCCACCCTCAAGATCAGTGTGATATTGACTCAGCACATTGCGAATACCCGCCTCACTCGCCATGTAGACCTTGAGTGGACGTTGAATCTTATTGGATAGGAAGTCGACTGCTTGTACGTTATTGGCATCAAGCATAGCGACGGCAAGTCGTTTTTGCATCTCGCCGAGCGGCACCGCCATGTAGCGCTCCGCGATGTCAACCGAAAGAAGATCGAGTACTTTTGGGTCGATCTGCGCACTCGACAAGTTCACATAGGGTACCCCCGAAACAGAAGCAATGTGCTTGGTCAGAACTTCGTCACTTATGACCTTGTCAGTAACGAGTAGTTCTATGACGGCTTTGCCATCGGTCGCCGCTTTTTTTCGGTATTCTTCAAGTTTCGCCGTCTCAATCAAATTCTCTGAGACTAGCTCGTCTTCTAGTTTTTTTTGCAGGTCTTCAGTTAAAACTGCCATGACGAGCCCTTTCTAGAATGGACCCTGGTTTGAGCTATCGCCAATCTTGATCTTGATAGTAGGATTATACGCCTTATCGTTAAAAATATTTGGCGTCGGTTTGCCGACTGAGGCCGATATAGGATCGGCTTTGTTGATCGTCACAATTTTTGGGTCGCCACCACCAATAAGCGCCCTGATGAGAAAATAGCTCGATAAAGCAACTACCCCTGTAATCAAGATGAGAAGCGCAATTTCATTTCGTTTCATAGAGACACCTTCTCCTTTTTCATCTCGATCGTTTTTGGCTGCGCATAGTACGTCATAGCCTGTACTTCAGCTTTCATGAGGCTAGCTGAACCGCTGATTTTGATCGACACAATATTGATCGGGCGTATCGAATGCCTCACGCGTTCAAAAAGAGCTTTGATCGTGTTATATGGGCCGGTTGCAGTGAAACTAAATGTGATCGGCACAACACCCACCGGGACATTGACTGGAGCAGTAGCGCCAGCTGTCTGCTGGTCGACAAATCCGATATTGTCTATTTTGGCGCCCGACTGGGTGAGCACGATCTGCTGGAGCGATGCCGCCAGACCTATGCGATCATCGACCGTCGGCATGGCGTCGATGATTACCTGCAGCGCATTGTCTTTGGGATCAACCCGCAACCTCGTGAGCTGCTGATCAGCCACAAGCTGGGTCACATCAGTCTTGAGCGGCTCATAGGCTGCGATGTTTTTGGTCAGCGTCGCATTCGTCTCAACCAATTTGCCGTGGACTTTATTGTTGTACAAAAATTGTTTGACCATAAACTGCGTCATGACCAATGCAATTGTCACAATAGCAGCCGCTATAGCCACCCATATAAACACAATGCGATTCGCCTGACTGATCTGCTGCCGTTTTTTGAGACCAGTAATTGCTTTATTATTGGCTTCCATTTTTAGCCTCCTGCTTTGGAGCTTCAGTGAAGAGTTCTTTTGGTGCGTTTTGGTCGCTGTTCGAGGTTACGAGTTGCGGTACAACAAGTTTAATATTTGTGATGTGCTCGTTAAATACCTCTGGCGCATAGACCAAGTTCGCTTTGAAACTGACCGTGACTTTCCCATCGGCCGTCGACATGCCTGGCGCAAGCACCTCCACTTTACTAAAGAGTGTTACTTCGGCGTCTGTACCATCAAGTGTATACGTCACCTTGGCGTTCTCGAGCGTACTACGAAAGTTATTGACCGCTTCAAAGCTGCCCGCCGAGCCATTGAGTGTCAGTGTCGTGTCAGCTTTGTTAAGCAACAGATCATAGAGCGATATATTGGAGGGAGCGGCCGGGTTAAGCTGTATGAGATAGTCAAACAGTCGTGAATAATCGTCTCTCTCTTTTGAGACTTGGTCGATGGCTGCAAGCTGGCTTTGGACTGCTAAGTATTTGTCGATTTCTTGCTTTTGCGACAACTTTTTGTGGTTGTCTTTAATCTGATTTTCAGCACTCGATATCATGTACATCTGGGCGCCATAGACGGTCGTCGCAAGAAACGCGACTGCTCCACCAGCAATGAGTGACGTGGCAATCGCGCCAGAAACCACGCGGTTGCGCATGCGCTGCGCTTTGATAAACTCTTTTTTGACATCTGGCAGCAGGTTGAGCTCAATCATACTTTACCTTTCTGGGCCAATCCGACCACGACAGCAAACTGTGTTGAGATTGGCTGCAATGCCGTTTGGTCACTGGCCGCCACACGCACGCGCTGCCACGGTGTTGCGAGTTGCGCCGGCAGGCCGACTTTACCGCTCAAATATTCGCTCAGCATCGGGATCGATGACGAGTAGCCTGACAGCATCATGCTGTCGATTGAAATACCCGTGTACTTGGTCTGAAAGAACTTGACTGATTTTATAAGCTCGGCCGAAAACTGGTCGAGCGTGCTATCGATGGCTCGAGCCACCTGGCCTTCTAATTTCGACGGATCGACGCCAAATTTCATAAGGAACTGTGCAGCTTGTTGTTCTTGTATGTTGAGGTTTTGTGCTACCGCTTTGGTAAATGAGCGAAAGCCCGTCGGAATTGAGCGGATAAGCCGAGGTGAATCGCCAAGTGTCATGACAAGATCGCTTGAAAAATCACCGATGTCCAGCAAAAGGTGTGCGTTGGCGACACCGACTGGCAAGAGCGAACGACACAGCGCCAATGGGTCAGGTTCAATCGCCAGTACATTGAACCCAAGTCCTTCGACAAGATCAAGGCGCTGCTCAGAGAAACTATTGGCCACACTGGCAATCAGAACTTCATTTTTCGTGGGGTCTTTGGGTGACTTGCCGACAACCGCCCAATCAATCTTAGCTTCGTCGATACTCATGGGTATAAATTGCTCTGCCTGGTACTTGATAGTACTTGCTAGCTCGGTCGCAGGCATCGCAGGTAGGTCGACCACTGTTGCAAACATGCGGCTACTCGGTATGCCCAAGACGACATTGCGAGTGTGGACACCACTCTGGCCGACCGCTGTCGTGATGGTTTCGGCAAGTTTCCGCTGATCTTCAACGGCGTCGCTAGTGGCTATCTTGATATCGAGCGGCACCGACGCGTATTTGACCAGCGTCCACATGTCGCCGCTCCGCGATAACTGAACCACTCGTACTGCTGTCGTACCGATATCAAGCGCAAAGAAGTCGCCCACCGAACTTATACCTTTCATCTTATGGATCATTATATCATAAACTTTTTTGTTATGACCGTGTTTTTTGCTGATTTTAGTAGCGAGGTGGAAGCTCTTTTGAGAACTGTACTGTCATGTTGGGCGAACTCAGGCTACGTGCATAGGGTGTCAGAAAAGATTCTGGTCGCATCGAGTAGGCTTCGGCCGGCATGGTCGCGTCAGTACCTCCTTTGGTGCGGAGATTGTGAAGCTTCTTCGCGATAACGGCACCGTTGACGATCAGTCGCTCTTTGCACACGCCATTCGCAGAGATCTTGTCTTTGTTACCCGAGTTCGGGTTGTTTGTTGCTTCCACGCAGGTGTTTACGATGCCATTGGTGCCGCCAGCATAGTAAACGCCGTCTATCTGTGTGACATTTGCTTGTACGTAGATCTTGTCAGCGATAACGACAAGCGATGGCGCCTCGCTAAAAGTTTTATATCCAGAAACGTCGTAGCTAATGTTGCCAGCGATTGTCACTGTTCTACCCGGTGCATAGATGACGATATGCTGACCTTTTTTAACCGTGCTCGCATTTATGGTGACATCACCCGACACTTGATAGCTCACATCGCCGCTTGCACTCGGTATGCTACCGCTACTAAAGGTAGGGCTGGTCGCAGCTGGTACGCGCCCAGCGTAGAGCGCCACGTAGTCGTTGATACAGTGCGCACTGCTGTATGAACCGTACGATGGCGTATTGGCAAACGTCAGGTTAGCAATCGGCGCCAATATGCCCGCTGAGGCAACGTTCGTCACGTCTTTGGTTGCAATCAAGCCATACTCACCAAATGACCCAAAGGTGGGCGACATCTTACCGATAATCTTGCCGTCTCCCGTGCACGGTGAAGTGGTCGAACCACCAGCCGAGGCATCGCCGCCCGCTATGGCAATATAGGGTGACTTTGTGATAATCGTACAGCCCAGGAAGTCTCGGTTGTGCCACGGGTACGAGCCAAGCATAGCAGTTTCGTCCCTTGAGCGGACAGAAAGTGCTCGGCACACCCTATCGCCTGCCTGACGCCCAACGGCTGAAACCGGTAGCGACACAGATATCGGCGTGTTGCCTAGAGAAAATATCCGTGGTGCTGGAGCTGCGATATCATTACACGTCACCCCGACCGATGCCCCAGAGAGGTAATGAGGACAATCGACGTCTTGATTGATCGCATCTATCGGCTTAGGAAACGTTGCGCCGAGTGGTATGACGATTTCTCGTATAATCAGGTTTGTCGTATTAGTAATAGTCGGACCGGCATTGTTCACTGCATACGAAAAGTTCGTAGTCGATCCAACTGGCATCGTCACTGGTGCGGTCACAACTGGCGTCAGCTCATAGTCATACACGACCGTGACACAGGCCGGGGTACTCTGCCCCCCTGAAATGCTTGGGTTGCTCCCGCCAGGTTCGAATCCTATATACTGGCAAAACTTTTGCCCAGCCGTGGCAGTAGGAGGTATCGTAAAGGTATTGGTATTTATCTGTGACCATCCGACAGGCAACGATATGGAGGACGTCGTTGCTAATTTTTTACCATTGCTTACAACAGCAGCATTATCTTGGTCATTTATTGTCCACCATACGCCATCGGCCACATCAGGGCCGCTATTGTTTAAGCGGTGAGAGAAATTCACACTAGCACCCGGAAACGCTGTGGGAGTGCTTACCGAAGACTCACCGGTAATTTTCCATGTCTTTGCGGGTGGTTCAGGCAGCGATGCATCCCCAATCATATTCGAACAAGTTCGCTGAATACGCGCGACAACAGCATCGGGGGTATAAAAGGCGACTGTCATAATCGTTTCAGCGCCCTTTTTATGATAGACGATATCTGTATTGTTCTTAAGCCGTGCACTGTTGGCGTAACCTGCTGGCATTGACACAGAGCTAAGAAAACTAATCCCGTAGCCATTACCAGCGTCTGTGGCGGCCCCATAGGCCAGCACTAGCTCCTCCCATGAGCTAAAGTAGCTACGTGCAGTATTGATACCGGCACTCACACTACCGCCTGCACTTGGACCGTCAACCCCCATCATGGTCAATATGACAAACGCTGCGCCCATTTGATCGACCGCCGAACCGCTATATAACTTGTCATAATAAAATGTCGTTAGCTCACTTGCCGTGTCTACGTAGTTAGGTATCCCTCCGGCGATGACATCGTCTAAGTATATACCCCCATTATAGCCGTCAACACCGGTAAAGTAGCCGTAACATTCATCCCTACCACCAAGAGAACGAGGGGGCGTCGATTCATCGCAATAGGTACTCCTTGCAGCACTCACCCCTGGTGCAATCATCACCGATAGCAACGAAGCACCAATGATCACAAGACCCACAAGACTTCTTAGTTTTCGCATAATTATTGCCCGCCCTCCAGTGTCGTTATCGTACGTTCTACTCGTCGTATCTCCGCATCATAATTAGTTTCAGTGGTCGGCAGACTTTTAAAATAATCAATTTGTTGCTTGAGGAGTGAGGTCGCCAGCGCCTTGTCGCCACGCGCCTCGGCAACAATCGCCCTGCCCTGCAAATCAGCCAACTTCTCTTGACTCGACAGTAGTTTTTGGGCGTTGTCATAATCTTTGTTTTGCATATAAGCGTCCACGAGGCTACTCTTTGCATCTATAAGCGCGCGTTGCTCTGGGCTATCGGGCGATTGATGGCCAGCGGCAGCGGCCTGTTTTTCTTCAAAAATCTTTTTGAGGTTGTCTATCTTAGCCTCAGTCGGTGTACGGCTCACGGTGTGCATCTGGTTTTTTTGGTACAGAAAAAGCCCACCGCCTATAGCGATGATGCCAACGATCACCCCTATGACAACCCCTCGCTTACTCAAGCGACGCCGCGACTGCGCAGTTTCCTTTGTGGAAATAATTTTGCCCATTTTTTGCTCCCCTCGCTATTTTCATCATTATACCTGCTTGTGGTTATAATTGCTACTATTTCCTGACTGGTTACGCCATCTGTTAAAATAGTGGTATGAGTCTGTCTATCGGTATCGTCGGCCTACCCAACGTCGGCAAATCGACACTTTTTAACGCGCTCACCGACGCCGGTGCGCTGGCGGCCAATTATCCATTTGCTACCATCGAGCCCAATACCGGCATCGTGCCCGTCCCCGACGAGCGACTTGAGGTGCTACAGGCCATGTACTCGGCCGAAAAAGTCATACCGGCCACTGTCACTTTCGTCGATATCGCCGGACTCGTCGCTGGGGCTAGCCAGGGCGAAGGCCTCGGCAATCAGTTTCTCGCTAACATCCGCGAATGCGATGCTATCGTACATGTGGTGCGAGCCTTTCATGATGACGATATACTGCGACACGGTGATGCCGCCATCGACCCCGCTGCCGACATCGACATTATCAATACCGAGCTCATACTCGCCGATATCCAGACCATCGACAAACATATCCCAAAACTCTCCAAAGAAGCCAAAAGCGATCCTGCAAAGCGCGCCGAGATGGAGTATCTGCTCGAGATGAGACAAACCCTCAACACCGGAGCTATTCCAAAATCCAAAATCCAAAATCCAAAATCTACCCTGCAGCTTCTGTCGTCCAAGCCTACCATCTACGCTTTCAATGTCGATGAAACGGGACTCACAGATAGCAAATTGCAATCCCAGCTGAAATCGCTCGTTTCACCCAGCGACTGCGTATTCGTCTGTGCCAAGCTCGAGGAAGAACTGCGTGGCCTCGACGAAGCTGATGCGGCTGAACTATTAGCAAGCTATGGCGTGCACGAGTCAGGCCTGGCACAACTTGCCCGTACCGCCTACCATACACTTGGCTTGCAAAGCTATCTGACCGCTGGCCCCAAAGAAGTCCGCGCTTGGACGATTCGTACTGGCGCTACCGCACCCGAAGCCGCTGGCGTCATTCATACCGATTTTGAAAAAGGTTTCATCGCAGCGCAAATCATCGACTACCGAGAGCTCGTGGCTTGTGGCTCAGAAGCAGCCGCACGTGCCGCGGGCAAAGTCCGCACTGTCGGGCGCGACTATCATATGCAACCTGGCGACGTAGTAGAATTTCGCTTCAATAAAACGAAGTAAATAGAGAAACCTCTCCTACTCATCACCGAAGTGATTTTCGAAGAGGCGTTCTCGACCTACAAAGTGACGTAGTACATGCCTATGAGGCGGCCGGGCGTGTCCCCGCGTACTGCCAGGCAATCACGATGTTACGTGACGACTTGACGGCCAGGTCCTCTGGCTGCAAGCAGGCGATGGTCAGCAGCCGTCCAGGCAGGGTTTCACCGTCCGCGCCCCACACCTGGGTACTGCGCATCAGGCTGTCAGGCCCATCCCCCTTTGCGGGAGTGTAGGTCTGCACGGCCCGGTAGACCAGTAGCTGGTCACCCGATGCGTCGGTCCGCAACCACAGCTCATCGCCGACTTGCACGCGAAATGTTTGCGTGCGCCAGTCGTAGAGCGCGTTGAAGACCGCCTCGCCAGTGCGCCAGGTATGGCCCGCCAGCACAGAGAGGTCGCTGGTCGAACTACCTGGCAGCTGATATGGCTTATCAGCTGCCGTGTAGTAGCAGGCTTCCGCGAGGGTCGCCGGCTTGAGCGCACCATCCACCAGCGGGCACGACTGCGCGTGAATGCGCGCGCGGAGCCCGATAGACGGTATGACCAGCTCGGTCGGGCGGCCAGACGGCACGTGAACTGCCGGCGCTGGAACGATACTCGTCGATACCGTAGGGCTCGACGATGGTACAGGCGCAGCAGTGATCGCCGATGCCGAAACACTTGGTAGCGGTACCGTGGTTGGTGCCGCGATGGCTGGTGTCGACACCGGCGATGACACCACTGGTGTCGCTGATGCCTCGTGGCTGGCGACCGGCTGCAAGAGGCTGAGCACGCTCAGCACTGTTGCAGCGAGTACGCAAACCAACCACCACACTCGTGCTTGAGTGCGCGTCATGCCCTCACCTCTTTCTATTAGGTCGAGTTGTGAATAGCTCGGCGGTGGCCGAGATACGAGATCGTGGTGATCCTGCTTTATATTATACCATATATG
>JBAQIV010000059.1:0-2573 GCA_049289035.1 Saccharimonadales bacterium (SeqCode)
TTATCAGACCACTCGTCTAACTCGCTACGAAATAGAAAATTATCGTTCTGATTCAGGTAAATTAACTGCACGTCATGCTTATCGCTATGGTCAGTCATTTCTTTGAGCATGCTACGAAAAGGTGCGACGCCGACGCCTCCGGCAATCAGAACGCTTGACTGGCTTTTCTTGAGCTGGAAATCATAGTCGTTACCATATTGAGTGATGACGAGCTTATCTCCGAGGTGAACTGCCTGAAGTGCTTTTTTTAGTTCACTTATGCCTTCCCGAAAGGTAATTCGAATATCACTTTCCGTCGGTGAAGACGAAATGGAGTATGTCTTGCCGCCACGCAAATCTTTTTCTTCAAAAGCAATATCTATCCAGTCGCCCGACTCAAAGACGAAGTTTTTCGGGCGTTCAAACACAATACTCCAATACTGTGGCGTTTCAGGAATAAGTGCTTTCACGATAAGTGGTATATTTTGATTTTTATGAACCATTCTCTCCATTCTAACAGGCTACATAAGTCTTTGATAGTTAGGAGATATGGACTGAATTAGGTAAAATAGAAGTATGCAACAACTACTGCGAAAGTGTGCCTCTCTAGCGTTAATAATGCTTTTAGGTGTGCTTAGTTTTGGTGCTCATGCCGGTGCAATGTCTCAAGCTTCTGGTCATAGCATGGGCGGTATGGGTCACGGTGCAAATGCATCAAACTGTCTCAACATATGCACGACAGCACCGCTTCATAAAGACGAGATTATTAATGATACAGATAAAGATGAGGACGATGCACCCGAGCCTCCATTTTATATTCAGTTCCAGGCGTCACCGCTAGTAGCGTTAAAGTCACAGCATAGTGTGGAAGCTCGGCTCGCAGATGAGAGAGAACCACCGCCAAATGGCTTACCCGCCTACATCAAGCTGACCGTTTTTCGTGTTTGAGATTTAGCTATTACGAATTTTGTAACTAGTTAATTTCAAGGAGTATATATGAACAAAAAAATGACAATCGGTTTGATTGCCGCTGCAATTATTATAGTGCTAGGTGTTGGGGTGTATGTTTATCGTGACCAACTTTTCCCGACAGTAAATCATCAAATGAGTGAGATGGACAGCAGCCAGGTAGATACATCATCGGATACCTACAAGCAGTATGCTGCCATGACTGGTGAGACTTACGACCGCACCTTTATCGCCAACATGACTACCCACCACCAAGGAGCTGTTGATATGGCGAAGATGGCACTGAAAAATGCTAAACACCAAGAGTTGAAGGATATGGCTAATGACATCATCTCGACTCAGGAGGGTGAGATTACCAAAATGGAATCGTGGCAAAAAGATTGGGGTTATCCATCAACCAGCGGTGACACTATGATGGACCACAGTGCTATGGGCATGATGAGTGATATGGCGGGTATGAACGCAGCACTTGAGGGCAAAACGGGCGATGACTTTGATAAAGCCTTCATCGAGCAGATGACTATGCACCACCAGTCGGCTATCGACATGGCGGCTCCGGGTGAAAAGAACGCCCAGCACCAAGAAGTAAAAGACCTCGCGAAAGCGATTGTTTCTGCTCAAACCAAAGAAATCCGGCAAATGCAGCAGTGGCAAAAAGATTGGGGCTACTAGTTGGTGAAGAGAAAGTATATTTTTCCTATACTCATCGGTCTCGTAATCATTGTTGCGATTATGCTTTTCACTTACGGTCTGCAAGGTAAATAGACTAACGTAACAGAATTGTTACTATATATTTTATAAAGCTCGGCTCACTATACAGAGTCGAGCTTTATATTTTGGTTGCATTAATCTAGGTATTAGCTGGTAGCATGAACTAAGTAACTGAAAACGCAAAAACTAGTCCTATATAAGTAAGTCGTTTTCTCGGTTTCTTCATGCTGGGTAATTCTATTGTTCATTCTAGGGATAAAAGCCACGGGTGGTATGAGTTTCTAGCGATTTAGTTTCTAAACGTAGAGAGTCTTTTCAATAGTGGCAATATATTCATCGGAGTAGCCGCGTCCGCCATGGTCAGGCTTCGGCATACGCAATTTTAGCTCGAAAGGTAGTTGTGTTGGAACTTTTATATTCCGATAGATAAACTCATATCAGTATGATAACAGATTGCGGCCCTGGGGTACACTTGACCATCTAGGACAGACCTCTTATCATCTACGATAGGATGAAGCGTAAGCGAATTGTGATAATCGGTGGGGTTCTCGTAGGTGTGGGAGTGTTGGCTGCGCTTGCATGGTTTGTGGTGTCACGTCCTCACGGCACTTCGCAGACCAGTACGGCAACGCTGCAGCTGCAATCAACTGACGCGCGCACCTATGTTGAGGCAGCTGATGAATACGAAACAGGTTCGGCTGACTGGACCGACATCATGTTGAATGCCGCGGTGGATGCAGCAGAAAAAGGTAAATGCAGCGATGCGCGGAGCATCTATTCACTTGTGGGTCAGCATATTCATGAAGACGCTCGGCAAGCATACGATGATTTGAAACCAAGGATACAAAAATGCGCGTCATAGGCAGATGTTTGTTGTTTGGGGCACTGACTGCGTGTGTCGTTGTGGCTGGGAT
>JBAQIV010000060.1:0-27698 GCA_049289035.1 Saccharimonadales bacterium (SeqCode)
GGTGTATTCATAGCAAGCGCAATAGGCAAAATTGGTAACTTGCAAAGTAAGTTACAGCGCCTGCTGGACAGTTACCTAGACCAAGATATTGACCGAGAAACCTATGTCGCCAAGAAAGCCGAACTTATGAGCGAAAAGAAGTCGCTGGAGGAACAAAACAGCAAACTGACCCTAACCTCAACGGCTTGGGTCGAACCGATGCGAAACTGGCTCAAGCATGCTAACTCAATCTGTGAGATTACCAGAAGCTCCGAATTAGAAGCAAAAAAGGCTCTTGCCAAAGAAATCTTTGGCTCGAACCTAATTCTAAAATCCCAAAAGGTGCAGCCTACGGCTGCCCCCGTTTCTAGCTCTCCCCCTGAGAACATCTGGTTTTTGCTCAGCAAAACCAAAGAAAAAGCCGCCCTTTCGGGCGACAATTTCCGTTCTAGTACAATTTTGGCTGGGGATGAGGGATTCGAACCCCCGATCATGGGACCAGAACCCATTGCCTTACCACTTGGCCAATCCCCAATAATATATAGAATTATACGTCTCAACTAACATTTTGTGTAGTGTTCTGGTCGCCTGGGACCTAGACTCACCTTCGGCGAGCCCGTCGCCACATCTTCGCAAACCAGTTTGCGAGAGTGGACTCCCTTGCGACCCGCCACTGGCGGCTCTCACCATTGCCTTACCACTTGGCCAATCCCCATTGGCATATTTGATTATAACGTACTTGGGGTTCGAATCGGATTCGACCCGCCACTGGCGGTTCTCGCTATTGCCTGGACCTTGTCCGCCCAATAGCGGAACTTGGCACAATTCTGTCAAATCATAGATTTGTACAGAATATAGCCGATGGTGGAATAGCGAAAGCTAGTCTATCATCGAAGCGTTTATCCCCATTGGCATATTCGATTATAACGCACTTTTAACTTGTACCAGCGTCGATGTCACCGCACTCATCGTTGTTCGTCACTTTTCGAACAGAGGTAATTATAGCAATTTATTTGGTACCGCTCAACCGCGACAACCACTTCGTCACAAATGACCGCTTTTCACCTTTGTGGTGATCGTAGCCAAGTGCCCAGATGGTCCCATATGCGAAGATAACCCACAGCATGTTAAAAGCGATGAGAACAAACGAACTTGGCAAAGCCTTAAACTCTCCAAGTTGAGCAGTCGATAGGCCACTACCGTAAGTCCATATAGCCACCGAACACCACCAAAGCGGCACCAGCACACTCAGCGCACCGCTGACATACTGCGCGAGTACGCTCAGGCGCATACGAAGCAAAAATGGCACTGCAAATACTTCAGATGCCACAACAGCACTCGCCACCCACAGCGTGAGCGTACGATCATTGCCAAGCACACGGCTCAGTTCTGGGACAAATGTATCAATCCGAAACAAATGAATGACCGCAAACGCTATCATGACGACAGCGGCGACCCACCCGAGAGTTGCCCCGTTTTTTGAGCGTAATGTTGGTGCTGGTTGTGAAGACGGTAGTGTATATTTCATAACGCCCAGTATAGCGCGTTTGTCGACAGGACCATAGTGTCGGCTGTCGGTGCTCATACTTGCATTGTCACCCGCCAACCACACATGGTCACCCGCAATCTTCACGACTCGTTTTATCACCTCTCGTTCACCGACGCGCGCCACCACGATATCTGCTACTTTATACCGCGCCGCAGACGACGCCACCACCACACTACCAGGCGACAGTGCCGGAGACATACTCGACCCGCTGACACGGCGAAAGTAGATCATCGTTTCGTAGCAGCAAATATGTCCGCGACAGTCTTGACCTGTGCAATCAGCTCATCACAGGCAGCGACATCGAGGTGTTGCTTCACAGCACTCGCCTGCTTCATGGCACGCCAGATCGTGTCGTGTAAATCAGGGTATTTTTCGAGATGCTCGGGCTTAAAATAATCGCCCCACAGCACGGCTAGTTCGTGTTTCACACGCTGGGCATGCCGTTCTTTCGTCATGATCATGCGTATAAAGTTGTTATCATTGTCTGGCGTCGGCTCTTCACCAATCGCCAGCGCTTTTTCGGCCATAACCTTGCACGTTTGTGCCGCATGGGTCATGGTATCTGTCTCATATATACCGCATGGCACATCGCAGTGCGCATAGACTGTTCCAAATAATTTCATATATTTACCTCCGTTAGTATGTATGCATTATACCGTACTGCCGCTAGTTTAGTGCAGCTTCCTATCAGTGTTCGAGCGTGAAATGTTGTATTTTCTCACAAAATGCTTGTGCTTTTAGGTATAGAGGTGTACGATACTAACTAAGCGAATTCAAAAAACAAAAACACCAAAAAAACTTGGATCGCTATTCCCACCACAACACTTAAAGCCCACTTTGTAGTGGGCTTTGACGGTTATAAGTGTCAGCAACTTATTTTGCCTCATTGCTCATTACTATTCCCTCATTGCATCAGGCACATTGCACAGGTACAGCTAGTGGCGCAGATTAAGGCCTCACGGAGTTTTACGAGACTGGTTACTACGCCACGTGGCGATTTCGCCGTGATTGCCGCTTAGCAAAACGTCGGGCACTTTCATGCCGCGGAATTCCTCGGGTCGAGTGTACTGCGGGTATTCAAGTGTCTCGCCATCGCTAAAGCTCTCGATCGCTGCACTATTCTCACCGCCCAATACACCCGGGATGAGACGAACTATGCTATCGATGATAGTCATGGCTGGCAATTCTCCACCAGTAAGCACGTAGTCGCCCACGCTGATTTGCTCATCCACAAGCTCGAGTATGCGCTCATCATACCCTTCATACCGGCCGCAAATGAAGATATAGCTATCAGAGGTGCCGGCATACTCCTGCGCAAATTGTTGTGCCCAACGATGCCCTCGCGGTGTCATCAGCAGTACTTTTGCCATGGGATCGTTGACTTTGGCGGCAGCCACCGCGTTCCAGAGCGGTTCAATCATGAGTAACATGCCATCACCACCACCATATGGCGTATCGTCGACGCTTCGCCTGGGGCCAAGCCCATAATCGCGTAGGTTTACGCAACTCAGCTCGACAATCCCATCTCGCTGCGCTTTCCACATCATGGAATTTTCAAATACACCCGTAAACATCTCGGGGAAAAGGGTGATCACTTGAAATTTTCTCATCTGTTACATTCTCGCATGTATTGACTTTTTTGTCTATAGATGCTATTATTTATAACTGGCATTGTCCACTGGTATGAGCAGAAAGGCTCACAATGTACAGTAACTTCACCCCCTTCATCTTCTTCACCCTTGCGGGAACCTTCGGATGGGCGATGGTTCGCGTCATCTGGTGGATCGAGGAGGGAGGTCGAAAGAAATAGGCTCGGTTCGAGGTAAAGGCTTGGCGTGCGAGATTCGCACCCGCCTTCTCGCTCGCCGAGCCCTTACCTTTTTCTATAGCTACTAACTAAAAAACCCGCCGATTTTGGGCGGGCTTTTTAGCACAAATAAGGCTCTAACCCCCGCCAGATGGCGGGCTCGCAGTTCGGTTTGTCCTAGAGTCTTATCGAAAGGACCAGTTGAACTTATGATTAATTATATATCGAGATCGTCTAAATCTGCAAGCTCGGCGCGTGTCTTGGCAGCGAGGTCAGACTCTTTTTCCACAGGCTTCCCTGCTGGACTATCCACAGGACTGTCATCTGCTGTGTCTTGCCAGTCAGATGCTGTCGTGTCATCGGCTACCGTAGCGTCATCCGTGGTGGCAGGAGCTGGTTTCTGACGAGGCATATCGCGTTCACCCTCTGGTCGATCAACGTCGACGATCTTGAGGTTGTAGCGTGCGTCATTTTTTGTGCCAAGCGCCCGCAAAAGTGAACGCAAACTTTGCGCTGTTGCACCGCGTTTACCGATGACACGCCCGAGATCTTCAGGATGCACTGTGAGCGTAAGCAAGACGCCCTTTTCATCGACAATGCGATCAACAACCACATCGTCAGGGTGCCCTACGAGAGATCGTACGATAAACTCGATAAATTGTTGGTCAATAGATGCTGACATAATTGTGGTACCTCCTAAGGTCTCTACTGGTAATGGATATATTGTAACACGAGCTAGGCCGTCAGCTCACAATGATCAAACAAGCACAGATAGATTACTCAGCGGGAGTTTCCACAGCTTCTTCGGCTGCTGGTTCTACAGTTGGCTCTACAGCAGGTTCCGCCGCTGGCTCTTCTTTAGGCTGGTTTTTACGAAGTTTTTCGGCTTTTTTCACCGCAACCTGCTTTTTGCCGGTATGTTTTACAACCCAGTCGGGTAATTTTACCTTTTGCTCAACCAAAACTTTGACCACACGGGGCGTCGGCTGCGCACCATTTGTTAGATAGTAGGCAACCTTTTCACTATCAAGGGTCGTTTCTTTCGTGTGGGGGTTGTAGCTACCGACATAGGCAACCACGCGACCACTTGTTGGGTGGCGGTGTGACTCCTGGACGGCTATGCGGTACATTGGGTAGCCACTACGGCCTTGACGTTGCAAACGGATTGCGAGCATGAAATATTTCCTTATATTCTCTCAAATTTGATAATGATACTAGCACGCTATTATAGACCAACTCTCTGATCTGGTCAACAGGGGCGGAAATATTATATACCATATGTCATATATCGCTACTATGATCTATGAAATATGTATCTATCTATGGCATATGTTCTATGCATCTATGAACTGGGCTATACCTCTATCACCCCTGTTTTTCCTGCTCGGCATACACGGCAAGCGCGTTGCGGGCGGCTTCTTGCTGGGCAAATTGTTTACTCGGCCCCACCCCTGTACCCATCAGCTTATCACCAACATACACGCCCAGGGTAAATTCTTTTTCGTGATCAGGGCCGATCTCTTCGATCACCCTATATTGCGGCGTCATACCGTCGACACTTTGTGATACTTCCTGAAGGTGGCTCTTGGGATCGCGCCAGCTACCATTGCTAAGTATGACATCGAGTTTGCTGAGTATGTGTTTTTTAATAAATGCATCAGCCGTATCGTAGCCCTTCTCAAGATAGACAGCACCGATCAGCGCCTCAAACGCGTTGGCCAATATCTGAGCCCTGGCACGATCACTGCCATGCCGCTCGCCGCGCGATAGCCGGATCAATGGCTCATAGCCAAGCAGCGAGCCAGCCTCCGAGATACTTTCCGTTCGTACCAGCGCACTGCGCCAGCTCGTCAGGATACCTTCCGGCTCTGCATGATGACGGTACAGATAGTCAGTAACCGCCAGTTCCAGCACGGCATCGCCCAAAAATTCCAGACGTTCATTGTGTTCACGAGCACTTTTACGGTGTTCGTTCATGTAGCTGCGGTGTGTAAACGCTGTCACTAGCAGCTCAATATTTGCAAATTCAAACCCCAGCTGGGTACGCGCAAATTCTTGGTAGGCCGACGTATCAATGCCCTGCATGACGAATCCTTTTCATAGCTAGCAGCATGAGTTTACTGATATCTTCGTACTCAACCGCCTCAAGTGCGTCGTTAAACGCAAACCATTTGATCTCTTCATAAAATTCTTCTTTTTGTGCCCGCTCCTCGGGATTCAGGGCCTTCACCAGATAAATCTGCGTAGTCATGAGTACCAGTGTCGTCAGCCGACGATAGCGAAAATGCGTCTTGCCGAGCCAACAAATCGCTTCCGTTTCTTTCAGACCAGCTTCTTCGGCGATCTCACGAAGCGCTGTTTCCTGGGCTGTTTCGCCCTCTTCGACATGCCCCTTTGGTATTGACCAGCGACCCTTCGGGTCTTTTATGAGCAATATCTCTATCTCGCCCGCTTTGTTGCGGCGAAATACTATCCCACCAGCCGTCAGCTCACGAACTACTTCGTCAATAGAGGCTTTTTTGCGGTTAAAATACTTCTTAAATTTATCAAACTTTGGTGCTTGCATGGTCTGGGTCCTCGATCAAAATCCGATAGGCTGTGCCAAGCACGCCATTGATGAATTTTGATGAATTATCGGAACCAAACGCTTTTGCAAGTTCAACTGCTTCATTGATCGCCACTTTAGGTGGTACGGTGTCCGCACATTCGGTCAGCTCGTACACGGCCATACGAAGTATCGTACGATCGACGCGCGCGATCTGATCGAGCGGCCACTCTGGCGCAATCGGTTGTATCACCTCATCGAGTGACGTCGCTTTGGCAACGACACCGCTTACCAGGGCTTTTACAAACGGCTTATCGTCGAGCGTTCGCTCATATCGCTCGAGATTACGAGCCAATATCTCCTCGACATCGGCCGATTCATCATGGCACATACGCCTAAAATCATACTCGTACAGCGTTTGCAGAGCGATAATGCGGCCAAGGTGACGATTAGATGCCATAGCGGTTTCTTTGTAGTTGGTTCCTTAGTTATTAAAAAACGGTAGTTTCTGGTGTAAAACTACTTTGCTTTCCCTGATTCACGCTTGGTAGTGCGAACCTTGACTGGACTTTTGGCGTTCACCGCTCGAGCTAGCTTGAGCACGAGATGAGAGCGACGAAGACCAGTTTTACGAGGGGAGGTCTGCTTTTTCGGCTTTCCCATCTGGTAATTCTCCTGTTGTGTGTTAAAACTTATAGCCAGTATAGCAAATGCCCTAGCGAACCTCAAGGACATTGTCGAAAAAAGTATTGACATACTATACTGTTTGTGGTAATATACAATTATGAGTACACATCGATCACCAGAAACCCCTATCGGCAATGGTCAGAACCGCAAACGTATTGTCGCAGCACTCATGGGTGTTGCCACCGGCTTACTCCCGGCTGCGTGTGCCCCAGGTAGTAACGGTGCTCCAAACACATCCGACCGGGGAGGATCTCACCTTATATGTAGCGGCTTATTAGCACCTGTTACCGTAGAAGCAGGAGATACTTTTAGCGGAATTGTCGATAAAAACGTTACGTTCGAAAATGTCCCACCAACTCAGCTACCAAATATTGTTGCCGCAATAGCATTACATCAAAACGATATAAATGCAGGCCGCGCACAACCGGGCCAAAGTTTTATCATTGAGGGAAATTTTGTAAATAAAACTCCCCCCCAGCCACAGGCCGGTAGTAAAATAAGTGGTCTGCCCGAGAAATGCTCTCGTAAACCAGGTGGCCTCGGCTAACATTACGTTACACGACTATATTCACCAACCGGCCCGGGACATATATGACCCGGGCTGGTTTTTTGTCACCCAGGAGTTCGACGATACGCTCGTGTGATAGTGCGGCTGCTTCTATGTCCGCCTTGGGCGTGTCAGCCGCAATGGTTATCTCGGCGCGCACTTTGCCATTGACCTGCACCGCGAGTTTGAGCGTATCATCTACTAGGTAGCGGTCATCCCACACTGGCCAACTGTCGCGCTGCACGCTCGTACCATGACCTAGCTGGTGCCATAATTCGTCGGCCGTATGCGGCGCAAACGGCGCGACCAATGCCGCCAGGCTCTCGAGCGCACACTGCCAACTCTCGCGATCAGCAAAGCCGTCGCGCGTTTTTGCTTCATACAGTTCGTTGACGCACTTCATCATGGCAGCGATAGCGGTGTTGTATTTTTGCGACTCGAGGTCTTCGGTGACTTTTTTGATCGTGCGGTGAATGATGCGCAGCACGTCTGTGGATTTTGGATTTTGGTCCGCCAGCTGGCGGGTGGATTGTGGGTCACTCGCTAAGAACTCTTGTGCTAGGTTCCAGATACGAGATAGGAATCTGTGCGTCCCTGGTACACCCTGCGGGTCCCAGCGGCTATCAAGGTCGAGTGGTGCCGCAAACATCAGGTAGGTACGAAGCGCGTCAGCGCCATAACCCTGGTTGATAATCTCAAGTGGATCGACACCATTGCCTTTGCTTTTGCTAAATGCACTGCCATCACTCGCCTTTACCTTGCCGTTGAATAGGAATTTTTTGAACGGCTCAGGGTTGTCTAACAGGCCCAGTGTATGGAAAAATCGCGCTACAAACCGTACGTACAGCAAGTGCGCAGTCGCATGGTCGCCGCCATTGTAAAAATCTATCGGCATCCATTTGTTTGCAGTGGCTGGCTCAAATGGTTTTTTAGTGTTTGCTGGGTCAAAATAGCGAAGTTCATACCAACTGCTGCATATATAGGTATCCAGCGTGTCGGTCTCACGCTCAGCTGGACCGCCGCAGGTCGGACAGGTCGTGGTGAGCCACTCGGTCGCCCGCGCCAGAGCGCTACGGCCGTCGCCACTTGGCGCAAAGTCGGTCAGCTCAGGCAATACCACTGGCAATTGATCGTCGGGTACTAGCACTGCACCATCCCGCGGGCAATTAATGATCGGGATCGGCGCACCCCAGTAGCGCTGCCGGCTCACACTCCAGTCGCGCAATTTGTACGTCGTCTTTGCCCGCCCTTTGCCTTCACGCTCCAGATGCTGCACGATCAAATCCCGCGCCTCAGCTGACGCCACGCCATCGAATGCGCCAGAATTTATAAGTACGCCATCACCGTGAAATACTTCTAGCTCTTCACCAGCTATAACTTTTCTTGCTCGCTCCAGCACTTCTAGCCAATGCTCAACACCCCCGCCAGTTTTTTCGATATCTCGATATAGCTCATCGTAAGTAAACCATTCAATATCGAACGTTTCATGATCTTCTCGAGCTGCGGTGTTGGGTTCACCGCTAACATAAGCAAGGTAATGAGGCGCGAATGAACGACGGTAACTATTTTTTTTCTCATTGAAATAGTGAGAGAAAACTGGTTGGCCTAACTGTATTAGCTCCTCTGCATCATATCCAGTTTCTTCGCGCAACTCTCTTTTCGCGCATTCGTCAAATGTCTCACCTTCATTGATACCACCACCTGCAAGCCAGGCGTGATGATCAGGCATTGTGCTTCTCAGACCAAGAAATTTTTTCGTTGATTTGTCATATCCAAGCACGACAACACCTCGTACGTCAACTTCATCAACATGCGAAGTACCGAAATCTTCGATGACAACATCGATAATCGGTAGCTCAAATTTGACGGCAAATTCATGGTCGCGTTCGTCGTGCGCGGGCACGGCCATGATCGCGCCGGTACCGTAGCCACCCAGCACGTAGTCGGCGACCCAGATTGGGATTTTCGTCCCATTGATGGGACTCGTGGCGTAACTACCAGTAAACACCCCTGTTTTTTCTTTACCCTCAGATTGCCGCTCCACCTCGGACTTTTTGAGCGACTGCGCGATGTAGTCTTTCACGGCCGCTGATTGCTCTGGTGTGGTCAACTGCTCGACCATCTCGTGCTCGGGCGCCAGCACGAGAAACGTCGCGCCAAAGAGAGTGTCGGGACGAGTGGTGAAGACGGTGATAGGAGTAGATTTTGGATTTTGGATTTTGGATTTTGGAAGAATACCAAATGAAGATAGTAGCGTGTTGAGGATCTCGGGCTCATCATCAGCGGTAAAATGACGTCGATGTGCCGTCGAGACGCTAAGATTGGCATCGATTTTTGGCGCCAAGTACTCTAGGTAGGCATGACGCTCAACCTCTTGGGTGTCTGACATCACAATACGCGTCTTTGCCTGTTGACGTATTTTATCGTAGTCATACGTCAGATCAAAGGTATTGAGAAATGGCCTCTGGTAGTCTTTGGGTCGAAATTGCGGTTCAATTACCGGTGCTACCAACACAAGTCCTCTCAAAGTATGGGGTAGCTTCTGAACTATTTTCATAGCAACTGCACCGCCCAAACTATGGCCGACAAGAATGGTATTTTCGTCGAAAGTACAGGTTTCCAATACATAGCCGACTTGTTCGTTTTCGTCTGGGGTGTCAGTGTGTGGCATCTGCGGCGTCTGCACATTGTAGCCTTGGTGCTCAAGCGCGGTCTTCAGGGTTGGAATAAAGTTTTTATCGGCACGACCGGTATAGCCATGCAGTATGACAAAATTCGGCTGTTTTTCGTCGTCATCGTGCTGCGATTCTCCTTCGCTCTTTCGCTCTTTCGCTCCACGATCTACTAAATTTGACACTTCAAATTCAATCTCTGAGCCCACGGAGCGCCCTATCCAGTTTTTCTGCGCGGTTTTGACGACGTCGCTCCAATCGAGCGCGTCGGTGGCTTCGAGCAGCTCGTCGGCGTAGTCGGTAATGCGGAAAAACCATTGTTTGACTTCTTTTTTGGTGACTTCCGGGTCATCTGCGCCGTCGTGCCGCCAGCATTTGCCATCGATCACCTGCTCGTTTGCGAGCACCGTCTGACACTTCGTGCACCACCACTGCATACGGGCGTCTTGGTAGGCCAGGCCTTGGCGATACATTTCGGCAAATATCCACTGGGTCCAGTGATAATACTCAGGCAGATGCGTGCTAATTTCTTTGGACCAATCATTGCTCCAGCCCATAGCCTTGTACTGGGTATGATAGCTCGGGATGATGCGCGCCATAGAGTCTTGCGGCGACACACCAGCTTTGATGGCATAGTTTTCGGCGGGCAAACCAAAGGCATCCCAACCGACTGGATGATAACTCTCATAGCCCTGCTGGCGTTTGTAGCGCGCCATAACATCGCTGATGGTGTAGTTCATGGCGTGGCCTATATGTATGCCTGCGCCACTAGGGTAGTTAAACATGCTCATGGCGATGTATGTGGGTTTGTCAGACTGGAGATCGGCCGTATATATGCCAGTTTCGTCCCATATTTTTTGCCATTTGGGTTCAATTACTTTAGGATCGTAGCGTTTCATATATAGTAAATTTTAGCAGAAAAACAGATACGGCGCGAGTATACGCCGTATCTCTATACATTTCTATGCAAGACTAGATCTGACTAAGATCGAGACTGGTCGAGGCTTCAGCAGGAGTAAATTGCTGCTGCATCTTTTGTATCTCAGACTGTAGATCTTTGAACTGCGTGTCAGCTTTGGGCATGGTGACTGATTGCGCTGCGTAATCAACCGTGGCAGTCAGTTTGACATTGGTGCCGTCTTGGTCTTGTGTCATGACAAACTTTGTCAGTTTATGTGACCATTTGTCGACCCAAATTTCAAACTTTGGCGTAGACGCAGCGTCATTTGTGACACTTTCCATAGTACTGGTGTCTTTGGTGGTCCATTTTTTTAATTCGGCTCCGAGCTTTGAGGCCTCGAGTGCTTTGTCAAACTCTTTCATCTTGGTCTTATCGACGGTGACGATATAGTGATGCGAATCCTTGCCGTTGACACTTTCACTTCCAAGTGTCTCTTTGACGGATAGATAAGCATTTTTTTGATAGAGGTCATAGGATTCACTTATGTATGAGCGCCCTGTGGTAACCTTTTGCAGTGTGTTTGTAAGACAGCTTATATCCACACCTGCGCCTTTGGTCACTTCTTTCATGTCACTCTCGGTGACTTCCACCCATTTATTGTCAATTTTGTTTATGAGATTACCGTACACCTGATCGACAGCGCTGGCATTGGAGCCAGCAAATGACTCGATCGTCTTGCGGACATCGTTGACTTTAAAAAAGACGCTTTTGGTGTCGCTGGTTGCAACCGCTCCGGTT
Source organism: Saccharimonadales bacterium (SeqCode) (assembly GCA_049289035.1). Lineage (GTDB taxonomy): Bacteria > Patescibacteriota > Saccharimonadia > Saccharimonadales > Saccharimonadaceae > JAPUDQ01. The sequence goes on from JBAQIV010000060.1 coordinate 11,486, forward strand.
AGATTGAGGTTGACAGCGCCAGCGTTGACTTTAAAACCGAGGTCAGTATATGATTTACCGCTGTTAAATTTGCTCGTAAAATCGACGGTCACACTCGGGCCGCTAGCTGGCGTCGCTACTATAGAGCCCTTAACTGCAGCCGATGTCGGTAGCTCATGGGTCGGCATTGCATCGCTAAAGGCTTTTTGTGGACTGGTCCACCACAGCGCCCCCGCTACACCCCCGCCAATGAGAACAACGAGTATCGCACCGACGGTAATCAGTAGTTTTTTAGAAAGCCTGTTTGGGCGAGCTGTGGCCATCGGCGGCGACAGCGGAGCTGGCTCGTTGCCAAGATTGGGCTCGGCATTTGGCGCAGGAGTTTGGTTCGTTGATGGTTGCTCTGGTTGCATGGTGTGTATAACTCCTTATATAACGTTAAAAACTCTTATGTTCAATCGTATCATACCTTATGGGTGTCGCCCAGAGACTCATAATACTACGAGCTTAGACGTCTTCGCGACTGCCATCTGACTTGTCAAATGCCGCTTCTTTGATTGCCATCCAGGCTGGATCTTGGCGTACCAGCTGCTCTTCGTCAACGTTGTCGTGGAGTAATACTTTTGTGGCTTCTTCGGCAAATACACCGTTTTGCGAGCCTTTGATCAGCACGAGAGCATTTGGCTTGAGTACGGAGTGAGCGAAACCGCCCGCTGCAAAAGGGTTGCTAAACGCACGAACTTGACAGCCCTTTTTCTGCGCCGCTGGGGCAAGATAATTTGCTGCATCAGAACCAATCGTCACCACCCAGTCAAGCTTGGTCGGATCACACAGCGCTCCAACCGCCTCGTGCGCCCTGGGTGACAACTCACCAAACTCATTCATAGAACCAAGTATGGCAATCCGCTGTGGTGCGTCTATCGAGTACAGCGTCTTAAGTGCAGCCGCAACCGCCATGGGACTTGAGTTGTAGGTGTCATCGATCAAGATAGAGTCTTGCAAGCCACGCAAACGATTCATACGGCCAGGCACTGGTCGCACTTTCGCCATACCGGTGGCAATCTGTTCGGCTGTCAGGCCAAGTTTGGCACCCACGACACCTGCCGCTGCGACAGCTTTGACATTGTGTTCACCGACCACCTGCAAGTTAACCACAAATGGTTCCCAGTCAGGCGACACAAACGTACCAGTCATGCCATCGACTTGTATACCAAAGTCTATGGTTATGTGGTACTCTGCTGCGTCGCTGGTACCATAGGTTGTAATGGCGTTGGTTTCGGCAAATTTTGCGTAACGTTGATCGACATCGTCGCGGTTTACGATAGTGAGTTTGGAAACTTTTGCGATCGACAGTTCTTCTTTGGCTACCACTTCAAGACGCTTAAAGTACTCCATATGCTCAAGACCCACGGCGGTGATAACTGCAATATCTGGCCTCAAATACGACGCAAACAGGGGTATTTCACCCGGGTGATCAGTTGCAAGTTCTTGTACAATCACGTCGACATCTTTGGGTTGACGAATGCGTAGCCTCGCCGCCGCAAATACCGCTAACCACTGGCCAACGGACCGAGGATTGTCGGGAAACTCAACCCCCATGATAGCAAGTGGCGCGCTGAGCGGCGTGTTGTGGTTGCCTTCATGCGTGCGCACACGATACTTCTCGCTCAAAATCGTAGCAATCGCCATCTTGGTACTTGTCTTGCCGACGCTGCCAACCACGACAACAAGTGTTGGCTTGTATTTTTTGAGATAGCGTTTCACGTAGTGACGAAGTATGCGTTCAACGATAGACTTAAACATATACTCTATAGTATACGAAAAAAGCCAGTCCGCGTGAACTGGCATTTTTCTATAAAGCCTGGTGGAGACAGGGGGATTCAAACCCCCGACCTCTACGCTGCCAGCGTAGCGCTCTAATCAACTGAGCTATGTCCCCTCAATTTTTCGGCAAATTTATCGGCTATTACAGCTAATTCTAACTGAATATCAACTCCTCCACAAGTGATAACACACACTCCTCGGTAATCAGATTTTTGGGTGGGCTTGCCATATGTCCTCATATCTGGAGCGGTTTTGTAAAACTGATCATCGTTAAACCCGAGCGCATGCGCCCAGTAGGATTGTAACTGAGATATATCTTGATCGCAGCGATATTGTATTCGCGCCTTCAAATCCTCGCGTTTTTTACCATAGCATTCTTCAAGCAAGGTAATGTATATAGTAAGAATTTGTAAAGATGAACTACCTAGCGATAAGCCCCTGCGCGATGTGAGCTTGGACCCCTCACCCAAATAGAGCAATGCGAGAGCTAATTTTTTAGAGTTTATACTAATATGTTCACTCAATACCAACTCGGCCTTGCTTTCAACATCTTTCTTACGAGCTTGTAGTTTTCTTCTGTGCGTTTCCAATGCTTTTTTGCGACCCCGAGCAAGTATCTCAAGGCTTTTTACCCTACGGGCATAGCGACTGGCGTCAGTCTCATTAACATCTCTGCAAATATATGACATAGAGCCTTTTGGTATATATGCACCCATAATAGCGTTTATTTCATCATACGATTTGCCTTCAGTTCTCAAAGCAATAATACGTTGCCTTTGTTCTAGGGAATATTTAGTCATTAATCAATTTTATGCTATGTAGGTTCGAAATTCTAGTTAGATTAAATCCCTCTTGGGATCTAATCTGTGAGCTGGTGCGCGCCCACCCGGGTTTTTTGTTTTAGTCTGTTTATTTCTATGTCCGGATAACGCCAAACCCGTAGCGCATCAGCTAACATGCTTATGGTAGCAAATATTTTGTGGCTACGCAACTATATTGCGTGAGCTAAAATTGTGACTATACGATCTACGGTATACGCTCTACGATATACGAAATATTGCTTATACTAGCTTTTTTTCAGCATGTATGCTTAAATAATGACAGTTTCAGAGTAGCGTGTGGTTTCTTGACTTACTGCTGGTCGACTGAAGCAGTAACGTAAGGAAACAATACACGTGAAAAAACTTTTTGTAGGAAGTCTTGCCTGGGCAACGACTGACGACAGCCTCGGTGCACATTTTGCATCATGTGGTACTGTCGCCAGTGCCAAGGTAGTGACTGACCGCGATAGCGGCCGCTCACGCGGTTTCGGATTCGTCGAATTCGAAAACGATGCTGAAGCCGACGCTGCAATCGAAAAGCTCAACAACTCTGAGCTCGACGGTCGCACTATCACAGTCAACGAAGCTCGCCCACGCGAGGACAAACCTCGTCGCGACTTCGGTGGCGGCGGTGACCGTCAGCGCAGCTGGTAGTCATCACTGATAACAAAACACCCCTGAGCTATCGGGGGTGTTTTGTTATCTGCGCTCGTGGCAGTACATAAAGTGAGATAATAAGCGCCGTGAAAACGGCGAAGCCGCACATGATACTGGGTATAGCCTGCACGGTATACGGGTAAAGCAAGTTCACGGTCGTGGTCGGAACTAAAAGCACAAGATACGCCATGATCATGCCATGTAGGGCATGCTTTGCGTGCCTATCTATCATGCGTCGACTAAGCCATACCGCCAGCAAGACCGCGAGAATCTCTAATCCATAATAATAAAAGCCATACCACCACGACGCCTGAGGTAGAATGTCGATGATCACATAATTACCGCCACACACTCCGCTGGTCACACCACGCTCCATAAACGCAAAAAGCACCATAAATGCAACCATGACGGCGTATGACGAGACCACTAGCCATTTCATCGGCCGCTTAGCAATGACAGTCAGTATATGAATACCGAGCGGCGGCAATGCAGTAATCGCGACAAACCCGATGCGTGCCCATGAGACGCTATCGAGACCCATTGCCGCTTCACAGACGTTATATTCTGCAAGCTGAAAAACCGCAAGCGCAAACATCATGGTCGCCACGAGCCTGACCAGCAATGTATGGCGGTATCGTACCAACACCCATATCATTAGTCCAATTTCGATCAGAAATGTTGCCATCATCACGGGTGGTGAAAAGCAATACAGCCGCGTCGACGATAATTTCATAGCCATTATGATACCAGAAAACCAGATCGTATCGCCAACATTTCGTTTTGTTGTGCGATGGACTATACTATCACGTATGGCATTAGAATTTACCAACATACCTGATCGCACAGGGCCCGCCGTCTATATATTTGGCGATGGGACATCACAAACAGAAACGCAACTACTCGAGTTTGCGCGCCGCGTCGATGATCTGACGCCCGACGAGACACAAGTAGTCTACCTTGACCCAACACGCGGTGATGGACTCGCCGTCAAAGAGTTTTACGGTATCACTTCGGTTCCGTACATCATGATCGTCATGGATGACGACACCATACCCTACTCGTGGCAATCGATGCCACAGCCCGACGAAGTGAGTTACGCGCTCAGCCAGATCAGTGGTCCAATGGATTAGCTGTCAGCTGTTTTTGTAAATCGTGGCACCGCGCCCATATCCGTAGCGACCGCTTCATGAAACATTTCATACCGCCGCGCCCACACACGCGGCATATCACCAGTATCGTAGAGTGCTTTGTAGATAACTAACCAGTCATGCGTCGCCTCATCGCACGCAAGCATGAGTACTTCATACTCGCCGCCTTTATAATGGCGGTAACGACCAAGCTTCATGTGAGGCTGTGACAATATACGGTCACGCTCAGGCATAATGACCTATCAATGCTTCGGCTAATAGTCTTTGCCCGAGTCTGGTCCCTAGAGGTGAATGCGGTACACCTGGCACGATGGACACGTCGACATAGATATCGTTTGCCCTCAAGTTGTCAGTAATTTCACTTGGAGGAAACAGCTCGTCTTTTTCACCACAAACAATACGTGTCCGATGAGACGACGCCACTACCCTGAGATCATCGACCGTACCATAATCGAGACCGGCAACGTATCGTGCACGTGACGCGGGGTCATTGAGATTGGCATATTTGAGCAACTGACGATGGCTAGTGCGTAGTGATTTGTCTGTTAGTAGTGGCCTCACCTGATGCCGCACGTTTCGTAGCGTGCGCCGACGTAGCTCACGGATCATTGCGTCTGGATCAGCCCCAAAGGCCGACCGATTAAGCCCGTGCGGCTGCACGAGCACGATATTTCTGACATTTTCTATGTAATCACCGTGCGCCAAAGCAATTACTATACTGGCAGCTGCTTGCGACTCTGCGATGATGTCCACTTCGCCAAGTTCAAACTCATCGATAACTCGCTGCAGCGAACAGTATGCATAATTTGACACATATGCCGGCACATCGTGACCATCATCTGCAGCTTTCCAATGACGCGCCCCTTCGACAATGGCGATACCTGGCGGGCAAATACTAGCTACATGTTCTGCGACATGGCCGAGTTGTGCCAACCCCAGAAATAAAATTGTTTTAATTGTCTGAGTACCCTCACTCAGCCACACGCTATAGGGTATGTCTTGCTCGCCATAACGATAACTAAAATCAAATTTATGCATTTTCATCTTGTCGGATCATATCCATTGTATGCTCGATGACGATTTTTGCATATTCGTTGAGGACGATACGCACACCGCGTTCCATGCGAAACCAACCGTTTTCGGTCAAATCAGGATCAGTAGGCTTGGGGCTCATCATGTGAATTTCAATATCCCACGGAGTGAATTTATACCATTCCATGTAGGCTCGTGCCGTGACCACCGTTGTCGCAATGACGATAAGATCACGCGGGTGCCAGTCCATTTCGTCAAAAAGATCAAGCGTGCGTTTTACATTATCGGGCAAGGTCACCGACTGACTTTCGACCATGATTGCACGCTCTGGCACACCCGCAGCTATTGCAACTTGTTTCATCCGATCGGCTTCGGTTTCGTCATGATCGCGGTAATGCGGGCCTTTGCCGCTCAGTATTAGTTTTTGCGTGGCGTTACGAAAGTAGCATTCGATCGCCAGCTTGACTCGCGCGTCACTCGGCGAGCCAAACACAAACGCTGCATCAGCCCGCTGTGCTCCACGTATACCAGTCGTGATGCGACCATTGCAGAGATGGCGATATAACCTATCCAGCTGCGAACGCGACAACTGCCCGTCTAAAACTTTTTCTGCGAGGCTATCGGTTGTTGTATGACAGTGTCGCACCAGTTCATCGAGCGACATATCTCGCCACGTGCGCGTCCATGCGGCGCCACCGGCTACCTCACGATACGTATCAAACAACCATTGATTATTGTCGAGAAAATCAAACTTCACCGCCTTTCGCGGTGATTCAAGCGCCAGTATGTCGAATAATTCTTGCGCAGTTGGAAGTTGGGTGTTACTTTTTCGCATAGTAATTATTGCCAGCCTTTTGATAAGCTTCTCGTTCATATATATTATCAAGGCCTTTATGACGCGCGCTTTCGATAAACGATAGTACCGGGTGGATAAACGGCCGTCTCATAGCCTGTTCAATATGTACCAATTCATGTGCTAAATCTTTTGACTCTATATGCGGCCCAAGTACAATAACGTTCCCAAGCGTCATCGCTCTCACGCCAGACGATCGCGGAACCCACCATATGTTTTTGACATATACGATCAACGCGTTATGGCGCAGTGATAATTTATTTGGTAACGATAGTACTCCGAAAAATAACATCATCACTGACCACGGAAGATTAACGAAAATCTTCGCGACATTCTCAGGTCTTCGGATCATAGCTTCTTTTTAAATCGATCACTGTCGCGAGTTGTTAATTTGGCGAGCACGGGCTTCATAGCTTCATCTAAATCTATGTTGTGGCTATTTGCCATGCATAGCACGGTAAACAATACGTCTGCCAGCTCCTCGGGTAATTCCTGCCTTGCTTCAGTAGGTTTCTTTGGTTTGTCCCCATACATATGGTTTAGCAGGCGACCCACCTCACCGAGTTCTTCGCTCATTCGAGCAAATTGGCTAAGAGGATGCCAATAAGGCTTTTCGAGCGTCTGTGCCCACTCGTCAATTGTTTGCTGGTAATCTTTGAGTGTCATAATCGTCCCCTTCTTTACACTGTCATGATTACTTATCATACCCATCCGAGTTTCGCAAAAAGTTTTCGTGAGGGTGGTACTAAGTCATATTCTGCTAAACGGTTTTTCGGTACCCATTCGAGTTTCTCTATGCCCTCAGTCAATTGCAGTTCGCCCGATACATACTGTGATCGTACGTCGAGATAAATAAATTGTTTTGTAACACCATCGAGATCAGCTTTGACTTCATCGTCCCACCCAAGTCGATCGACAAGTTCCGTTTCGATTCCCGTTTGATTTTTTATGTGTGTACGTAGCGTTTCGACAATGTCCATACCCGGCCGCAACTCAGCACCAAATATATACCAGGTCTCATTGTACGGTGGTGAGCCGTCTGGCTTCTTGCGCATCAGTACATCACCATTTGCGTTTTCAACAATCGCCACTATCAGCACTTTTGTTATCATGCCATTACCTTCACTTGTGCTCATCTCTGATCTTCATCCACGTCTTACCCAGCATATTTTTTCCTTTATGGTCAGGGCCAGCTCCCCATCCCCAGAATTCATCATTATCGTTCATCTCAACAATTTGCATTGAGCCGCTTCTTTCTAACGCCTGGCGTACAGCAGCATGCTGATCATACTTTAATTGAATAAGCTCCTCCATGACTCGCACTTTTTTTGCATCCCATTCTGGGTCTCTTAGTAATTTTATTTGTTCGTCACGCGTGAAGGCAAAAACTTCGGCAGGAGATGTCATACAGCGGATTTTTTCTGCAATATCCGGTGCAGTTTGAATGTATTTGAGCGCCTGGAATGCATGTTCAACTGTCGGATAATATTTATTCTGAAACATAATGGAGAAAGAAGAGAAATTGTCGAACATATACCAGCCATCAATAAAAAACCCAGCAATATTATCTTTCATGGAGCAGCTCCTTCAACTTCTCTTCATTAATAATCTTCGTCCCCAACTTTTCGGCTTTTTTCAGCTTGCTGGCGCCGACGTTGGCACCGGCCACGAGGTAGGTGGTGTCGTTGCCGACGCTACTTTGAAATGTACCGCCAAGAGCACGGATGCGTTCGGCTGCTTGGTCACGGCTCATGCTTTCAAGTGTACCAGTCACGACAAAGCTTTGCCCCATGAGCGTGCCCGATTTCACCTCGTAGTGGGGTTGTACCCCTAGAAATTTCATCTTGATGAGCAGCTGTACGTTGTCTTCGTCGGCAAACCACGCGGTGATCGATTCGGCCACAACCTCTCCTACGCCATCGACACTTTGCAGCTCATCGATTGTGGCACGAGACAGTTTTTCAAGTGATCCAAAATGAGCAACCAAGTCGATCGCCGTCTGCACGCCGACATGGCGGATGCCGAGGCCGTAGACAAATCGTTCGAGCGGCGGCGTTTTTTTGGCGGCAATGGCGTCGATGAGTTTTTGCGCCGAGATGTCAGCAAAGCGATCAAGCGCCAGCAGTTGATCTTTCGTAAGCGTGTATATGTCGGCCAGGTCAGACACCAGGCCGCTGTCGACCAGCGCCTCGACGTTTTTTTCGCCCAACGTGTCGATGTCGAGTGCGCCTTTGCTCGCAAAATGCCGCAGGGCACGTTTGAGTATAATCGGGCCAGTCAACCCGCGCACGCGGTAGACCACTTCACCGTCAGGTCGCTCGAATTCCAGCTCGGGGTATTGGCGAGCCAACTCGGCTTCGTAGTCGATCGGTGCAGTGTCTTTTGGTCGTAGTTCTAGGATGACCGATTCGACTTGTGGTATGATATCGCCAGCTTTAAATATCACCACCGTGTCGCCGCGGCGCACATCGAGCCGAGCGATCTCATCGGCATTGTGCAGACTAGCGTGCTGCACCGTCGTCCCGGCCACTTGTACTGGATCAAATACGGCGACGGGTGTCGCTGCACCAGTGCGGCCGATCGATATGACAATGTCTTCCACCACCGTCGTGGCTTGTTCGGCAGCGTATTTGTAGGCCACTGCCCCGCGCGGTTGCTTGCCGACCACACCCAATTCGGCAAATTGCGCGCGATCGTTGACTTTTATGACAAGCCCGTCCGTGTTAAACGGCAGATCATGACGGCGCGCATCCCATTCATCGACAAACTGCATGACTCCGCCAACGCTGTCAAACACACGCGCCTGCATGTTGCGACGGATGCCCAGTGCCGTCAGCGTCTCATACGCAACCATGTTTGTCGGTACGTCACGCGGGTCGTCGCGTAGTATGTCATAGGCGATAAATGTCAGCGGCCGCGCGGCAACCAGTGCCGGGTCGAGCTGGCGCATGGTACCAGCCGCCAAATTACGCGGGTTGGCAAACTCAGGCTTACCCTCGGCACGTTGACGCTCATTCAACGCCGCAAAATCGGCTTTTAACATGACGATTTCACCGCGGATTTCTGTCCTCCCCTGCAAGAACTTTTCAATTTTAGTAGATTTTGGATTTTGGATTTTGGATTTTGGAAGAAGCACCTGATCACGTAAACGTAAGGGGATGGTGCGGATGGTGCGGACGTTGGCAGTGATGTCTTCGCCGACAAAACTATCGCCACGCGTGATGCCTTGCACCAATACTCCATCGCGGTAGATGAGTGCGCAGGCGAGGCCGTCCATTTTGATGTCAGCAAAAAATTCATGTGTGCGACCGGGCAGCAATTTGTCGATACGCTTCACCCAGGCCTCTACCTCACTCCGATCAAACACGTCATTGAGGCTGAGCATGCGCGCGCTATGCGTGACTTTTTGAAATCCGCCGAGCAGTTCACTACCCACGCGTTGCGATGGACTGTCGGCACGCACCAGTTCGGCGTGCGCGGCTTCGAGGGTTTTTAGCTCGCCATAGAGCGCGTCATACACGGCGTCGTCGACCGACGGCGTGTCGAGCACATGGTACTCATACGCGTAGCGATTGAGCAGCTCAACCAGCTCGTTATAGCGCTTTGCGGGATCGTTGCTTGGGAGCGGCATCGATCATCCTCCGGTACAATAAATACACATAACTAGCAGCAAACACGATACTCATGCCAACTAGCAGCTGCGTGACAAGCGGCACAATCGGTAGCCATTTCCATGGCTGAGCATCGGCAATGAGGATAGCCGGCACCAGTATAAGTACCCACAGCACAAGTATAATAAATGCCATCCAGAGTAGTCTTAGCAGCAAACTGGTACGCCGCCCCACAACGACATCGCCAGCTAGCGACAATGCACGAAACGGATACGTGCCAGGGATTGTCACGATTATCAAACCAAATATCGTACCGGTCAGCCAATACAGTGACAGTACGACCAGCAAGATAGCAGCCACTGCGAAGAGCATGGACTCAACACCGCCCGCCACGACACCGGTCGATGTCGCTGCAAAATACGCAATCACGCCGACGGCGCCCGGTACCATTTGAAACAGACCAACCAGCGCAATCAAAAATGTTGGTACGATAGGTGCGCCAGAATTATACAGTGCATCGCGCACACGCACCTGTGCTCCGCCCAGGCGATGACGCAAAAACCAGACGATCGACATCCACATAACCAAAGCAAGTAGCCCGACAAAAACCTGTTGCGCTTCGCCAAGTTGATTACCTAATTGGCCGCTCACGACAGAGCTAAAGAGCGTAAACGTCTCGCCCACTTTACCTATATCACCCCCAGCGAGCTGTGGACCGAGTTGCTTGACTGAGTCGCTAAATGACGAGTAGCTTTCTTGGTTGATGATACCGGCGATACCAGTAAACAATAGTGTGTAAACGAGAATAAATGCTATGTATGAACGACGATCTCGCTTGATCGTCCCTAGTACGTCGGACGTAAAAAAGATGTTGCTTGGCAGCGGTGTTAGTTCGGCTACATCGCGTCGACGGGTACGTCGAAAACTGCGGTGCGGACGGCGAGACAAAAAATTACGTGTCCGCGCGTACCATCTCACAAACGGATACGACACTACGCGCCATAGTTTGTCTACGACACGACGCCACAAAACTAGCTGGCGAGACGGTGTCTGTTTGGCATGAGATACACCGGAAGACTTGGCTGAGGTGGTGGATTTTTTGGCCATGATTACATCTTTTTCCCGATGTCGCGTAGCCGTGCTATGCGATCTTCGATAGGTGGATGCGTGCTAAAGGCTACGGCCATACCGCCCTTAAGTGGATTGGCAAAAAACAGGTGTGCGGCTGAGGTATTTTGTCGTTGCGTGATGGAGCCAAGTTCGGCAATCTTTTCGAGAGCGCGTGCTAGCGCTTCTGGGTCACGCGTGGTCATGGCACCGGTTGCATCGGCAAGGTATTCTCTCTGGCGTGACACTGCTGCTTGCACCAGCATGGCAACGACCGGCGCCAACAGAGCCGCTACAATGCCAAGCACCATAAGTAGTGGGCTACGGTCACGGTTATCACTGCCGCCAAACCACGCCATACGAAGTATCGTATCGGCAATAAACCCAATCGCACTCACGAGACCAAAGACGATCATCATAACTCGTATATCATAATTCTTCACGTGGCCCATTTCGTGCGCCATGACGGCGGTGAGTTCACGGGGTGTCAAGGCTTCTAGTATGCCTGTCGTCGCTGCGACATAGGCATGCTCTGGATCACGGCCAGTTGCAAAGGCATTGAGCGCCGGATCGTCGATAACGTAGACTTTCGGCATAGGCATGCCATTGGTAATGGCGAGATTTTCGACAATACGATAAAGCGTGGGATTGTCGGATTTTTGGATCTCTTTGGCGTCGGTAACAGCGAGGGCTAGCCGAGCGGCCGCGAAATACTGTATAAGTGCGTAAATGGCCGACCCAACCAGCGCCCCCCAAAATATCCACTGACCGTAGTACATCGCCGCCGCATAGCCAAGCAATGCGATAATCACGATAAAAAACATGGTGATCCATATCGTATTACGTTTGTTGGTTGCTATGGCAGAATACATGAGTCAGTATACCGTAGACCGTATATCGTATACCGTATAAGGGCTACATTCTCCTTTCTTGGCTTGATTTAATCATTCCGTAAAGCATTTTACTGAGATCCTCGCTTTCTGCTATATACCATTGTAGATCATGTTGATCACAATATCCTAGCTTCTCAGCGACAAATAAGTGGCTCATGGTCTCAGTCAGTGAGCCTATTGCTATTGTATAAAATTGATTCTTGTCTTTGGCCGTTTTCCGAGAAAAGCCTTCCGCAACATTTGCCGATATAGAGACCGAGGAACGTCTCAGCTGAGAGCTCATACCATAAAGCTCTTTTTGAGGAAACTTATCTGTAGTGGTATAAACAGCCACGGCAAAATCTCGCGCTTTTTGCCATGTACGTAGCTGTGTGAAATATGTGATGGGCATTATACGATATACGAACTACGGTCTACGATATACGTTTTACAATTTAACCTGGACCGGTTGTTCGACTGCGGCGCGGTCTTCTACTTCGAAAAATTCTCGTTTCTGGAAGTTAAACATGCCAGCAATCAGGTTACTGGGGAATTGCTCGATCTTGGTGTTGAGGTCGCGGGCACCACCGTTGTAGAAACGGCGTGAAGCCTGAATCTTGTCTTCGGTGTCGACCAGCTCGGCTTGCAACTGCTGAAAGTTCTCACTGGCTCGCAGTTGCGGGTAGTTCTCTGAGACGGCAAATAGGCTCTTGAGAGCGCCTTCAAATTGGTTCTCCGCGGCAGCGGCAGCTTTTGGACCCTGGTTGGTTGCGCTGACGACAGCAGCGCGCGCTTCGGTAACTTTTTCAAAAACTTCTTTTTCGTGAGCAGCGTAGGCTTTGACCGTTTCAACGAGGTTTGGGATCAAATCAGCACGTCGCTTGAGCTGGACAGTGATGTCACTCCAGGCTTCTTCGACACGCACCTTGAGTGCGACGAGAGTGTTATATGTTGTCCAGAAGAAAAACGCTGCAACCACGACGACGCCGAGCACGATCCATAGAGCTATATCCATACCTTATTCCTTGTTTACGCTTATATACCTAGTATAGCAAATCACTACTGGTGACGGTAGTCTGGAATGCGTCTTATGGTGCGCGGGGCGGGACTTGCCTTCTTCGCTTCGCTTGAACCTATAGAGTGTAGGCTTGCACTGTATAGGCAAGGGTGCCGGGGAAGTCCACTGGACTTCCCGTTCAAGTCCCATATGCCGGAACCATATAAAATACCATCCCTCAGGACGGTATTTTATATGGTGCGCGGGGCGGGACTTGAACCCGCACGCCTTAGAGGGCAAGACATTTTAAGTGTCTCTTGGCTACCGATTACAACACCCGCGCGTCATCTACAATTTTATCACCCATGAGGCCATAAAAATATAACATATTTTACTATCGACATGACGCTCATGGTGCTATAGTGAGCATATATGTGGCTACAACAGTCCGACCCGTTTTATAACATTGCCCTATCGGCGCTGTTTGCAGCTATACCAATTGTGTTTTTGTGCGGGCTATTGCTGAGCCGCAAAGTAGCTGGCTGGATAGCAAGCGTGCTCACATTGGTCGTAGCGCTAGCGATTGCAACAGCTATATTTCACATGCCCATGAATCTCGCGCTACTTTCGACTGCATACGGCGCGTTGCAGGGCTTATTCCCGATTGGCTGGATAGTGCTCACCGCGGTATTTCTATACAACATCAGTGTGCGTACGGGTAGTTTTGCGGTGGTGCGCGATACCATTGAATCGATCACAGTTGACCGACGACTGCAAGCACTGCTGATTGCGTTTTGTTTCGGCGCTTTCCTGGAAGGATCGGCTGGCTTTGGGGCGCCGGTGGCTATCACGGCTGGCATGCTGGTAGGACTTGGATTTGAAGCCCTCTATGCAGCTGGTATATGTTTGATTGCAAATACAGCACCGGTCGCATTTGGCGGGATCGGCATCGCGGTCATTACCGCTGGTACCGTAACCAACATCGACCCTAACCTCATTAGTCACATGGTTGGGCACCAGCTACCATTTATCGCGGCGATCATACCACTTTGGCTGACGGTTCTTATATCTGGATGGCGCGGTGCACGAGAGATCTGGCCAGCACTCGTCGTGGCTGGAGGTTCGTACGCGCTAACCATGTATGCAGTGGCGTCGTATATTGGGCCTATGCTGCCAGATATACTGTCAGCTGTTGTTTCGATCTCTGCGTTGGTACTTCTGCTCAAATTTTGGCAACCCAAAACCGTCTGGCGCTTTCCGTCTGAGCGCCATGCAGGCCATTCGATAGTGCGAAAAACACATACACATAGCCTATCGACTATCATACGAGCGTGGGCGCCGTTTATCATGCTAGTTATATTCGTCGGCAGCTGGGGCGACACTGGTATCAAAGCTATACTCGACACGACCAGCATAAAACTACCGTTCGGCGCACTCAACCACGCGATTATGATCGACGGCATGCCGAAAGAAATCGTCTATACATGGAGTTGGCTCTCTGCTGCTGGCACTGCTATATTGTTCGCAGCTATACTCACCGCACTATTGCTGCGCATGTCGTGGCGTGATTTTTGGGACACGGCCCGCCACACAGTACATGAATTGTCGAGGCCCTTACTAACCATCGCATGCGTCGTGGGGTTTGCGTATCTCGCTAACTTTTCTGGTATGTCAGCGGCACTTGGACAAGCTCTGACAGCAAGTGGACATTGGTTCCCGCTTATCGCGCCGCTACTTGGTTGGCTAGGTGTGTTTTTGACTGGCAGCGATACGTCGTCAAATGCTCTCTTTAGTGGTATACAGCAGCATACCGCAAAAGTACTCGGTATCGACCCAACGCTGACCGTCGCTGCCAATACGAGCGGTGGCGTCACGGCTAAAATGATCTCGCCGCAGAGTATTGCCGTCGCCACAGGCGCAACAGGTCTGACCGGCCAAGAAGGTACGTTGTTTCGCTTTACCATACTGCATAGCCTGGCGCTCGTCGCACTGGTTGGGCTTATGACCTATGTGCAGGCGTACTATCTGCCCTGGATGATCCCGCAGAGTAGCACAGGCAATACATCTGTTATAGGGCACGGCCTGAGTACGGCCGAGATCGGGCTTGTCGCAGCTTCTGTCGTCGCGATTGTCGTCATAGCGGGTATCGCTTTGAGGGGACGATTACCAAAAATTACGGCAGCACATGAGACAGACTACGCGAATAAGGCTAATAAATAAACGACTCTCCTGCAAAACAAGAGAGTCGTTGTCGAAACTCACTGTGGAGGCACCTGCGGGTAACGCTCCCGCCTGCGCGGTTTTGCAGACCGCTGCCTAACTTCTCGGCCAAGGCGCCACTGGGCAGTATTATATCGTAGTAGCTACATAAATACGAGGCGCGAGGTCGTGATACTATAGCTATACAATGGACCCACAAATACCCGACACCGATCTCATAGTGCTGCTCGATGATAGTGGTCGCGAGATTGGCACCGCCCCCAAACTTGCGTCACATCATGCGACCACGCCACTGCACAAAGCTTTTTCGTGCTATATATTCGACGAGCAGGGTCGCTTCCTAGTGACGCAGCGTGCTCATACCAAAAAAGTTTGGCCCAGCGTATGGACCAATAGTGTCTGTGGTCACCCCGCCCCAGGCGAATCATACGAAGCAGCCATCGCTCGCCGTGCCGACTACGAACTAGGTATGACTGTGCGCGACATCGCCGTCATAGTGTCAGATTATCGCTACGCCACACCACCCTACAATGGCATTGTGGAAAACGAAATCTGCCCCGTTTTTGCCGCCCGCCTCGCGACAAATTTCCAGGTGAACCCCGACGAAGTTGAAGCTTTCCGCTGGATACTGTGGGCTAATTACGTTGCCGACATCGCTACACACCCAAACACCTACTCATATTGGGCAAAAGACCAGTTGCCCCACCTCTTACAATCGGCAGATTTCCTGCACTACACGCGACCTGCTTAAATTTGCAAAAAACCCATCTGTTATTTATACTTATTTCTACGCGCGAATTTAGCTTCCTGTCATTCGACAGGGCCATATCGGATGATATGGCAGTTGTTTAGAGTGAGAGCCACCAGTGGTGGTTCGCAAGGCAATCTTCTCTTGAAAGCTGTGCTTTCAAAGATAAAGTTGCGGGGTCGCGGAACGTGACCTACCTTGCCAGGCCAAGGAAGCACAGCTACAATATGTCACGGCAACTTCACAATCAATCAAACTATATCATGCGGGTTTAGCTCAGTTGTTTAGAGCGCTTCCTTGCCAAGGAAGAGGTCGAGAGTTAGAGTCTCTTAACCCGCACCAAA
>JBAQIV010000061.1:0-6286 GCA_049289035.1 Saccharimonadales bacterium (SeqCode)
GGCGAAGGCTAATCAGTTAGCGGCGAGGGGCAGTTGCTCTGAAAGGGGAAGCCGAGGCTTTACCTACCTGATCACATGGTAATCATCGTCTCAAACGAAGTCACCAGCTGGCGCAACGAGGCAGTCAGCTGATTATAGTGGTCGAGCGCATCGGCATTTACATCAGCCGCTTCGTACCACATACCATACACTTTGATCTTGGGCTCTGTCCCACTTGGCCGCACGGTCAGCCGACGCCGCCTGTCGCCGTCGAGTTCGAGCACGACAACATTGCCTGCGGTACCATCTACCTGGGTTTTCTCACCGCTTTTGGTATCTGTTCGTTCCAGTGTCTGGTAGTCCGTGACCGCCGTCACCTCGTGGCCTCCCACCTCTGTTGGCGGCTGAGCACGCAGCCCTTTCATAATCGATTGCATACGCTCAAAACCATCCGCACCCGGATACGCCACATCTATCAGATGCTCGAGGTGATACCCGTGTTGAACATACAGCTCAAGTAGCCGATCATGCAGCGTACGCCCCGTGCGTTTTAGTTGCGCGGCGTATTCGGCGATCATCAGCGCCCCGCTTGCACCGTCTTTGTCGCGAGCATACTCGCCCTTGATAAACCCAAAACTCTCCTCTGCCCCTATAACAAACTGCTTCGTAGTACCTTCACGCTCGCGTATAGTTTGACCGACGTATTTGAACCCCACCAAGAGATTGCTGACACATTCCACGCCATAATACGCGGCGAGCGCGTCCATCATATCGGTCGTTACAATCGTCTTCACCACATAATGATCCGGTGTCAGCTCACCACGCTGCTGCAGCGCACCGAGCACATAATCAGTCGCAAGCATCGCCGCTTGGTTGCCACTGAGGTAGATTGTCTCGCTACCCTGACGCACCATCACGCCGAAACGGTCAGCATCGGGGTCGTTTGTTATGGCTATGTCGGCGTGTTTGTCGTGCATAAGCGCCACGGCCATGTCGTTGGCTGGCGGGTCCTGGGGGTTGGGCTTGCCACTTGGAATCGTCGGAAAATGGCCATCAGGCACGAGCTGCGCATCAACCGCATACACCTGGGTAAACCCGGCTTTACGTAAAATCGGCAGCGTGTTGGTCTGTCCCGCCCCGTGTAGCGACGAATACGCCACCGCGACATCTCGCTCATCGGTCACCGACGTGCCCACAACAGTCTGTACGTAGGCCGTATCGACATCTTCACCGACCATCACAATGCGCCCCTGTCGCACTGCCTCGTCGAAATCGATACTCTGTATCTCTGTCACTGCTGCGGCTTTTTCCACCACGCCTTTGTCGTGCGGCGCGATCAACTGGCACCCGTCACTCCAGTAGGCCTTAAAGCCGTTGTCGCTCGGTGGATTGTGGCTGGCCGTCAGGACAATCCCCGCCGCGCACCCCATATATCGAACCGCAAAACTCAGCTCGGGTGTCGAACGAAACCCATCGAACAGATACGCGGTAAAGCCATTGGCCGCCACGACACTGGCTGCATAACGGCTCAATTCGACCGACGTCAACCGCGTATCATAAGCAATCACAATGCCCCGCTGCTGCAGGGCCGGGTCGTGCTCTGCCATATACTGGCACAGCGCCTGCGTCGCACACCCTATCGTCACGCGGTTAATGCGATTACTGCCAACCCCCGTCACCCCTCGTATACCCGCCGTGCCAAACTCTGCTACTTTGAAAAATGCGTCCTCTAGTTCCCGCCACTTGCCAGATTCAATCATCGCCACGACCTCTGGGCGATATTCGGCATATTTCGGCTCTTGCAGCCACTGCTGTATATTGGCTGCCGCTTGCTCTGATACGTGCGAGGTTATCTCTGTCATTGTCTCGATTGAAACCGCCATATTCCTCCCTCTTTCGCTATACCTGTAGTGTAGCAGAATTTGACTTTGCTGACTGTTTATGTCACTATGAGAGCAGTGTTCAGCACCTTGACATGAGCCGAAAGGAGGCTCCCCACATGCAGTTTGTCGATACGCTTCCGGAGCTTCCGGTAGCGCTTCAGTGGAACATCTCCGCGCCTCAGGGCGGCCTGTCCGAATCAGTTCAGGCTATCCTGGCTGGTCGTGCAGAGTTCCTCGATGTCAAAATCGTCGTCATGGGATACGAAGCCCGCGTCAGAGTGTACCTCAACGCGAGCGATCTTACCCCTGATGAAACTCGTCCTAGCACGTGGCACTTCAACAACGTACTCGCCGAGTTTCTCGATGCTGACTACCAACCGACGTTCCGGCTTGCCGAAGCGTCTGGGGTCATCTACACCTCACCGGTCGTTAACGGTCACGTCACCGGCCAGATGAGACTGTGGATGCCGACAGCCAGTTCATTCTCCCAACCCGCATAGAAAGTAGGAATTCATGCCCGACCTGGTCGACATCACATCTGCTCGCGAAACGGCTGGCACGAGGTTCGTTCCTCGCCAGCTGGCGACGTACTGGTGCATCAAAGAGGACGGCGTGCTCTTCGAGGTCAGCGCCAGCAATCCTTCGGGCTGCTTCAGCGCACTCGAAGAGCTCGGCATCGACATCGTGAACGGCGAGTTCGCTTTCCTGGTTCCCGCCTCACACGTCGGCAGATCTGGCGACAGCCTGCGCCCGGTCATCAAGTCCTCGGACGGCGATATGGCCGCTGCGCTACGCGCAGCGCTGGCCAACGCCGGCATCACGGTCTGAACACACGCCCTGGAAGGGACCCTACAACAGGGGTCCCGACCGGGGCGCGTTCAATTTTGCTGATAGTGACCTATGCCCTGCATTTACTAATTTTAAAAAATATTGTATTATGTGAAAACTATGGCCGCAGAGACTCCCCCACAGATTGACAAAGCATTGTCATGCGATACCTCGTGTGCTGACGGATGCCGCCTGCGACACATTCGTGATACGTTTGCTTTGACGTCTTTAGATATTGCCAATATTCAGCAGCTCGATGCGGGTGATCGTCTCACTGCCAAAAAGCTTACTGTCATTTACGGTGCCCTCCTCGAAACCTGCTTACATGTCCGAACAAACCATCTTGATCCCGACTTCAGCTAAGCATAGTATATTATCTCATAGTATTGACATATCATAATACTTATGCTAATATGAAAATATGTTAATAAACAAATACGAAACAGATCCAGCGGTTATTCAACAAGCGCTTATAGAGCAAGGATACGTCGATACAAGCGATGACAGGGCCATCGCTATTGCCATCAGGCATGAAGAAGCTATAGCCGCAGAGGAGGCTGCTGAGGCCACCACGACTGATGAGAATACTCGTCGACTTGCACGTCGCCAAGCTGCAGTTGCTTTAGGCGAAAGTGGTCTTACCAAACCTCGCCTTGAGTGGACAACCGACCAATTCGGCGGTGTCATCTCTGTAAATCCTATCGAACATTCTCGGTCATAGTGTGTCGTCTTGTGACTGGTCTTTATCAGTAGGGGCCGTTTTGTCAGCCTGATCTGGATCGACTACTGTCATTACTAAGTCGTGAACATTGTTTTCTTGACCCATCAGTCTCACCACCACATCCCCCGTCCGGGCGACAGAGGTTGCTTTGGTGGTTGCGTCACGTGGGTCAGCGATACGTTCTGTTTTGGCCTCACCGCCAGCGCTATGCAGGGCTACCATCAGCGGTGAATTGTCGTCGCTACCACTGACAAATAGTCGATCGGCCGACTTTACGAGCACGTCTGCCACCTCTGGCGTGGTATCGCCCGGCACCACGACAATTAGGCGATTTTTTGCCATGCCACGGGCTGATTCGAGCACGCTCGTCACTGACCCGAGCGTCGTAGCACGGTCCAAGATGACATCGTACGGTTTGTCGAGCTCCAGGCGTTCAAACCGGCCCGCCACCGGCGCAAGCTCGGCTATGCCGTCAGCAATCGCTTCGAGTTTGATATACATCAGATACGCTGCCATAGCAGCAGCGGTCATATTGTAGACATTGTGCTTGCCAGGCAACTGCGTGCCGAGTTCAAGCGTCGTGTGATGATCGATGAGCAGCCTAGCTTCAGAACCCCGTTTGTACAGTTTAACCTGACGTATGCGACTATCGGCTGCCTCGCTGGTGCCATAACTCATGGTGTGCTCGGAGGCTTCGTAACTCACGAGGTGCTGGTACGCCGCGTCATCGGCGTTGAGCACACTAAAGCGTGGTATGTAGGCAAGCAGCTGAGCAATTGCAGCCGTGTCCTCAGGCGTCTCGGTGTTTGTCATGACTATGCATTCAAATGCCACGGTGTGAAACAGCCGCGCCTCGAGTGCCCACGACGGCGCTTCGACTACCACATAGTCGACATCGGCTTTTTTAGCCTGGCGCAAAAACCGCTGCACGCGTTGCGCCGTCATGACACTCGCTGCTGGGCGCGTTACCCCAGCGACAGTAGTAGCTTCAGAGGTAAGTACCGCAGTCGTAAAACCAGCTGAGGTAAGAATACTGTCGAGATACAACGCCGTGGTGGTTTTGCCAGTTGTACCGACAACGGCAATCACCTTGAGCAACCGCGCCGGATACCGATACCATGCACTGGCCGCGTGCGTCCGCGCCGTATGGTACCCGCGCCGCACTGCCTGTACAGCCGGTCGGGGCGCCACTCGCTTCACCTGCTCTACCACTCTCTGCTTCATGTACTCTATTTTAGCACCTCATCACTGACAGTGTTTGCTATACTGTAGCAGATGAAAATTTTGGGTATTGAAACGAGTTGTGATGAAACTGCTGCCGCAGTCGTGGAAGACGGCGTGCGGCTACTGAGTAATGTAGTGAGTTCACAGATGGACGATTTTGCTCGCTACGGCGGCGTCATACCAGAAATCGCTGCACGTTCGCACATAGAAGCCATGCTCCCTGTCGTCGAAAAAGCCCTGGCCGAGGCTGGTTGCACCTGGGATGACATAGACGCTATCGGTGTCACCTACGCCCCAGGCCTGATTGGCAGCCTCATGATCGGCACACTCACTGCTCGCACCCTGGCACATCTCAAGCACAAACCACTTTACGCCGTACATCATGTGGAGGGGCATGTGTATGCCAATTTTTTGACGAAAATTGGCAGGGGTGAGGAGTTAGCAATGAGCAATGAGGGGGAAATCCCAGTAGATGGAAAGACTGAGAGAGCGAAAGACCGAGAGAAATTACACGCTTCGCAGCTGATAGTATCGGCCAGGCCAGCTGAAGATAGTGTGACCCAAAGAGGAGCGATAGCGACTCATGGGGTCAGCCCAACGCCACAGGCGGGCGAAGCCCCCTGTAAAGAGTTATCTGAAGCTGGCCTGGCCGATACTATCAGCTTGCAACAAAGTGGCAGTGGCACCGCAGGTCTTCAACTGCCAAAGCTTCAGCCACAATTCCCCCTCCTTGCGCTTATCGTCAGTGGCGGACACACGCAGCTGGCACTTTTTTATGGGCACGGCGACTACGTGCTGCTCGGCCAGGCACAAGACGACGCCGTGGGCGAAGCCTTCGACAAAGTCGCCAAAATCATTGGCCTCCCCTACCCTGGCGGTGTCAGCATCAGTAAACGTGCCCCCAAAGGCAACTCCCAGGCGTTTGATTTTCCCAAAGCCAGCCTCCCCTGCCCGCCCGGTTGCACCCACGAGATCAACACACCGGTTGATGACCGTTACGACGGTCCAGTTATCAGGGGTGGACGCGGTGAAGTATTTGCCCGTAACCGCTGTCACCGCTACGACTTCAGCTTTAGCGGCGTCAAGACAGCCGTTCTCAGGGCCGTTCAGAGCGCCTGTGGTGTTGATCACACATTCCCTAGCAAAGACCTGCCTGGTCGCGTCTCAGACGGTCTGAGGGCCGATGTTGCTGCTAGTTTCCAACGTACAGCTGTAGAAACATTGGTCGACAAGACAATTCTGGCGTACCGTGATTACTCCCCTGCCTCGGTCGTCATCGCTGGCGGTGTCGCTGCTAATGCTGAACTACGACGCCAATTACGCGAGGCGCTGCCAATCGACATCGAATACGCCCCTATGAGCCTCTGTACCGACAACGCCGCCATGATCGCCTCCCTCGCCTACTTTATGGCGCAATCAGTTCAGCCAGCTGATCCATACACGCTCGAGGCGATCCCTGCCCTGTCGATGACAAAGACTGCCTGGAACACACTAGCACTAGAGCCATAACCAGTTCAGAATCCCGGTTCAGTCAACTAACCCGGAACAACCGTAACACGTAGGAAGTCAATTGGGCTATGAAATAGTTCAGGATGGTTGGCTCGTGCCATCCATTCGTGTAGCAGTGCTGGTAGGTGCTTGGTGAGTATCC
>JBAQIV010000062.1:0-4151 GCA_049289035.1 Saccharimonadales bacterium (SeqCode)
GACGAAACGCTCCAAAATTCTTGTTCTTTATAACCGCTATCAGGTATTTCGTTCCTTGTGCAACCACCCAGCTCGACACAATTGCCAAAAGATATGGCGATAGCATGGCTATTTCGTCGCCTCTTCAGCCACATCATCTTTGGCAGCCGCTTCCATGAGCCCGATTGAGGATACTGTGTCACCCGGCGCAAGACGCATAATTGTCACGCCTTGTGTGGTGCGCCCAAGCAGCTTGATGTCGTCGAGCCCGAGACGAATTGTCTGACCACCCTTCGAGATGAGAATCGCTTCTGCCATATTTGGCTCGATGGTTTGGACTGAAATGATTGGACCAGTTTTAGTAGTCACAACTGCCGCCTTTATGCCAACACCTCCGCGTTTATGACTTGGGAAATTGGCCACTTTTGTCTTCTTGCCAAATCCCTTCTCGCTAATCACCAGTAGTGTCTGCTCGTCACTCGTCACAATATCCATCCCTACTACGCAGTCGTTCGGCCTAAGCCTCACGCCCCTTACGCCGCGTGCTGAACGACCCATTGGACGCGTGTCTGCCTCATTAAAGCGCACTGCCTGGCCAGCAGATGTTGATATTATCACATCATTACTACCAGTAGTCTGCTTAATCCAGCGTAGCTCATCACCAGCATCAAGATTAATGGTTATTAACCCGTTCGTACGAATATTGGCATAGTCTTTGAGTGGTGTTTTCTTGACGGTTCCCTTTGTCGTGGCCATAAATAAGTAGCCGTCGTCACCCGCACTCTTTGAATGACAGATAATTGAAGTGATCTTTTCCTCTGGCTGTAGCTGCAGTAGGTTAACCGCCGCCACACCCTTTGCTGCTAGACTTGCCGCAGGCACTTCATAGGTTTTAAGACGGAATACCCGTCCCTTGTTGGTGAAGAACAAGAGCCAGTCGTGCGTTGATGCTGTTACAAGCTGGTCGATAACATCCTCTTCTTTAGTTGTCATGCCGCGCTTGCCCTTGCCTCCACGGTGTTGACGTCGATACTCACTCACGAGTGTCCGCTTGATGTAGTTCTCAGTAGTCAGAAGCACTACTGTTTCTTCCTCGGGGATCAGCTCTTCATCGCTAAATTTACCAAGCTCGTGGTTGA
Source organism: Saccharimonadales bacterium (SeqCode) (assembly GCA_049289035.1). Lineage (GTDB taxonomy): Bacteria > Patescibacteriota > Saccharimonadia > Saccharimonadales > Saccharimonadaceae > JAPUDQ01. The sequence goes on from JBAQIV010000062.1 coordinate 1,119, forward strand.
TAATCTGAGATCGACGTTCGTCACCATATCTCTCTTTCATCTCAAGTAACTCGGTTTTGATGATGGCAAGAATTTCTTGCTCATCAGCCAATATCTCTTCATAGCGCTTAATCGCCTTTAGAAGTTCATTCAGTTCATTCTCAATTGTTTCGCGCTCAAGGCCCGTAAGACGACGCAGCTGCATAGCAAGTATGGCCTTTGCTTGAATTTCACTTAGTGCAAACTGTTTTATCAAAGCTTTCTCGGCGATGTCTTGTGTCTTGCTTGCTCGAATTGTCTTTATTACTTCATCGATATTGTCTAGAGCAATTTTATATCCCTCTAGGATGTGCGCACGTTCTTTCGCTCTTTTGAGCTCAAACTCAGTACGACGACGAACCACGCTTTGACGATGCTTGATAAACTCACTCAGCATTTCTTGTAGGCCCAGTATCCGTGGTTGGATGCCGTTGATAAGCGAAAGCATGTTGTAATTAAAGCTACTCTGCAGAGGCGTTAGCTTATAGAGCTGGTTCAGCACCTTCTTCGGATAACCGTCCTTCTTGACCTCTATCACAACTCGTACCTTGCCTCGAGAACTTTCGTCGCGAAGATCACTAATGCTGATTTTCTTTTCTTTATAGAGTTCGGCAATCTTTTCGACAAGTGATGCCTTATTTACACCATATGGTATCTCAGTTATGATGATCTGGTGTCGGCCCTTTTTGGTCTCTTCAATTTGAGCAACCGCACGCACCGTGACGCTACCGCGACCGGTCTGGTATGCTTGTCGCATCGACGTGCCCCCATACACAGTAGCACCAGTTGGAAAGTCAGGGCCCTTCACATGCTTCAGAAGGTCATCAGTCGTTGCATGTTCATTATCGATCAGCTCAATTGTTGCATCAACTAGCTCATTGAGGTTGTGAGGAGGGATGTTGGTTGCCATACCAACAGCGATACCGATCTGCCCATTGAGCAAAAGATTCGGTACCTTCGCTGGCAGGACGACCGGCTCTTGCTCGGAGCCATCGTAGTTATCACGAAAATCTACCGTTTGCTTATCAATATCAGCGAGCAGTTCATCAGAGAAACGCTGTAGACGCGCCTCGGTATATCGACTCGCCGCCGCCGGGTCTCCGTCCATTGATCCAAAGTTACCTTGTCCTTGCACCAAAGGATAGCGCAGTGACCATGGCTGGGCGAGACGCACCATCGAGTCATAGATCGCCGAGTCACCATGCGGGTGATATTTACCCATCACGTCACCGACAATACGGGCGCTCTTAACAAATTTGGCGTTACTGCGATTACCATTCACATTCATAGAATGTAGGATTCGGCGATGGACCGGCTTTAGTCCGTCGCGTACATCAGGCAGCGCACGATCAATAATGACGCTCATTGAGTAGCGGAAGAAGCTATCTTCCATGACATTTTCGATTGTACGTTGTTCAACGCCGCGTACCTCAGGAGCGAGAATCTCACCCTCAATCGGTGTTTCTTCGTTTAGTGGTGTTGTATCTTCATTCATAGCGTTTTTTATCTCCTAAATATCCAGCTCATCAAGGTTGGCATGTTTGGCACGGGCCTGGATGAATGTCTTGCGTAGAGACACTTCGTCGCCCATTAGCTTGGTGAATATCCCGTCTGCATTCTCGGCGTCGTCAATACGCACCTGGCTCAACACACGGTGCTCCGGGTTCATGGTTGTATCCCATAGTTGATCGGCATCCATCTCACCAAGTCCCTTAAATCGCGACAGGGTGACACCTGCCTGCTTAAACTTATCATCGTCATCGCTCAGCTCAGTTCCACGCTCTTTACGATCAGCAATGAGTCTGTCTAGCTCAATATCCAGCCCGCTCTCATCGTAAACATACGTCTTTTTCTGTCCTTTATTGAGACTAAAGAGTGGTGGTTTAGCTAGGTAGACGAAACCACCCTCAATAAGCTCTTTCATGTAGCGGAACAGGAACGTGAGTAATAGTGTCGAGATATGGCTTCCGTCAACATCGGCGTCAGTCATGATAATAATCTTGTGATAGCGTAAACCGTTAACATCAAACGAGTCACCGATACCCACGCCAAATGCTTGAATCATCGCAACAATTTCCTTGTTGGCAAACATCTTATCGAGACGTGCTCGTTCAGTGTTGAGGACCTTACCACGTAGTGGTAAAATCGCCTGCGTCTTACTGTCTCGTCCCTCTTTGGCTGAACCGGCAGCTGAGTCACCCTCTACGATATAGATTTCACTCTCGCTTGGATTTTTACTTGAACAATCATAAAGCTTACCAGGAAGACCCATGCCGTCGAGCGCGCCCTTGCGCAGCACGTTGTCACGAGCCGCCCGGGCTGCCTTACGTGCTCTCGCGGCAAGCAGTGCCTTGCCAACTATCTTCTTTGCAGCATCAGGATTCTCTTCAAGATAGTAAGCAAAGTATTCATTCATTACTTGTTCAACATAGCGCCGAACCTCAGGATTACCGAGCTTATTTTTCGTCTGACCTTCGAACTGTGGATCTGGCAGCTTCACAAGTATAACTGCAGTGAGCCCCTCGCGGATGTCGTCGCCCGATAGGTTTTCTTCCTTTTCTTTTAGCAGCCCACTCTTGCGAGCATAGTCGTTGATTACTCGTGTCAGGGCTGCGCGAAACCCAATAAGATGCGTGCCGCCATCGGGCGTTAGCACGTTGTTGGCGAATGGTCTTACTGTCTCGATATAGCTATCGTTATACTGAATCGCAACTTCTATCATAGAGTCTTCGACCTGGCGCTCGACGTAGAAGACGTCATCAGCTAGCACTTCTTTGCCAATATTGAGGTTCTTTACATAACTTTTAATGCCGCCCTCAAAATAGAATGCCTGTCGCTCTTTGGTACGCTCGTCATACACCGATCCATATAGACCCTTCGTGAGATAGGCCTGGTGCCGGAGATAGCTTACAACCCATTTGTAGTCAAACTCGACCGTCTCTTTAAAAATCTCAGGGTCAGGATAAAATACAATACGCGTCCCCTGGGCTCGCTCCGTCTTCCCTACCTTTACGA
>JBAQIV010000063.1:0-3130 GCA_049289035.1 Saccharimonadales bacterium (SeqCode)
GCCACTGTATTTGGCATCAGCCACATCATTATATATAGTAGGTCGTAATACATGAGCAAAAACCTCGTCATTGTTGAGAGCCCCTCGAAGGGCAAAACCATCGAAAAATACTTGGGTAAAGATTTCAAAGTCCTGAGTAGTGTCGGTCATATTCGCAGTATCGCCAAAAAAACCAAAGATGGCACGCCGCCGATTGACGTCAACAACGGCTTTAAAACCACCTACGAAATCGACAGTGAGAAGAAAAAAATCATCACCGAGCTCAAAAAGGCCGTCAAAGCTGCGTCGACCGTATGGCTCGCAACCGATGAAGACCGCGAGGGAGAGGCAATCGCTTGGCATCTATGTGAAGTGCTTGGGCTCGATCCAGCCAAGACGAACCGTATTGTCTTTCATGAAATCACCAAACAGGCGATCGAAGAGGCCGTAGCGCATCCACGAACCGTTGATATGAAACTCGTCGAGGCCCAGCAGGCCCGCCAGATCCTCGACCGTATCGTTGGCTTCGAGCTTAGCCCTGTTGTGTGGCAAAAGGTCCCGGGTGGCAAATCTGCCGGCCGCGTACAGAGCCCAGCCGTACGCCTGCTCGTCGAGCGTGAGCGTGAAATTGAGGCGTTCCAGACATCCGCACAGTTCAAAGTAAGCGCGCTGTTTAGCCACGACAACCAAGAAATTAAAGCAGATCTCAACACCCGTTTTGATAGCGAGCAGCAGGCGACCGCGTTTCTCGAAAGCCTACAAGACGCCACATTTACCGTCAGCTCAATCACAACCTCACCAAGTACCCGCAACCCTACGGCACCGTTCACCACCAGTACGTTGCAACAGGAAGCCAACAGCAAACTCGGCTTTAGTAGCAAGGCAACCATGGCTGCCGCGCAGAAGCTCTACCAAGAAGGGCGCATCACCTATATGCGTACCGATAGCGTGACCCTCAGCAGCCAGGCGATTGCCGCTGCTGCCGAGTATATTAAAAGACTCTACGGTATCGACTACAGCACCGTTCGCAAGTTCAAGACCAAAAGTGCCGGTGCACAGGAAGCACACGAAGCAATCAGGCCGACCGACATCACCCGAGAGCAGGTGAGCGGCAACGAGTACGACCAAAAGCTCTATGACCTCATTCGTCGCCGTACCTTGGCAAGCCAAATGTCGCCCGCCAAGCTCGAAAAAACCACCGTTACCATCGTTATTTCCACTAGCACGCAGGTATTTGAGGCCAAAGGCGAAGTGGTGGTATTTGACGGCTTCCTGCGCGTCTATGGCGGCAAAGACGACACGCTGCTGCCTGCTATGAAGTCTGGCGATATACTCCACCGCTATAGCGTTGACGCTCGACAAGTGTTTGCCCGCCCACCAGCCCGCTATACCGAGGGTGCACTGGTCAAAAAGCTCGAAGAGCTTGGTATTGGACGCCCGAGCACCTACGCGACCATCATCAACACCATACAGACCCGTGGCTATGTAGTACGCGGCGAGAGCGAGGGCACACCTCGAGACGTCATTACACTCAGCCTCCACGATACTGGCGTGGACAGGGAAGTGATTCAGGAAAATACCGGCAGCGACAAGGGCAAGCTAGTACCCACACCCGCCGGAGAACTCATCAGCGACTTCCTGTCCGACTATTTCAAGCAAATTGTCGACTATGGATTCACCGCCAATGTCGAAGAGCACTTTGATGAGATCGCCGCAGATAAACTTGACCGCAACCAGATGCTCAAAGAGTTCTATACGCCGTTCCATGCACTGATTGAACAGTCGGGGAGTATCGACCGCAGCACCGTTGGCAACAGCCGTGAAGTTGGCACCGACCCCAAGACCGGTCGTCTCATCACCGCACGCTTTGGCCGCTTTGGCCCCATGCTACAGCTTGGCACGAGCGAAGATGTCGACAAGCCACAGTTTGCTCCTATGCCACGTGGCGCCAAAATCGAAACCGTCACCCTCGAACAAGCCGTAGAGGCCTTCAAGCTACCGCGCCTAGTCGGCCAAACTGATGATGGCCAGGATATCAAAGCCAATATTGGTCGCTTTGGCCCCTACATCCAGGTCGGCAAACTATTTGTTAGCATCAAGGACCACGACCCACATGACATCACGCTTGCCGAGGCTCGTGAGCTCTACGCCGCCAAACTCAAAGCAGAGGCCGAAAAGACCATCGCCGATTTCGGTACACTCAAAGTGCTCAACGGCCGCTTTGGCCCCTACATAACAGATGGCAAAAAGAACGCCAAAGTCCCCAAAGATACCGACCCAAAGACCATTACCGAAGCCAGCGCCAAAAAGCTCCTGGCTGACGCTCCCGCAAAGGGCAAGGCTCGCGTCCGCCGCACCCCTCGCCGCAAAAACGCGTAGTACTATCCTTACATCTTTACATTTTCATAGATCTATGTTATTATAAGTATCAGCAGATGCCGTCTGGCATTCGTTCATTCTAGTAAGGTAAGGGAGTGTTAGATGACTTTCGTCAGCTCTGTCCTGTTTGGTTTCCTCGTGATAGGCATCCTCCTGTACTTCATGTACAGGCGCTCCACGAAGCCAATGGGGATGGGGTACCACCTCTTCAATGCCGTCTACTGGCTTGTCTGGTTGGGGCTATTCAACAAGCTACTTTGTCCTCCATCCTTGGCCCCGCCCTGGCGGTTGTCATCATGCACCTCATTTCCGTGCTCATTTTCAAAAGTGGATTCAATACCACCACGGCAGGCGTGAGACGCTATGCCATACTATTCGGCATCGTCGTGCTTGTCATGGCCGCGCTGAGAGGCCTGACCACCGCAGCGCTGAGCGAAGCCGTGCTCAATTGGGCCGGCTACATGCTTGGTCTCCTCTTTCTCCGCGTTCTTGGGCTCGGCCGCGAGAAGTTGCAGTAGGGCCGCTCTATTAAGTCTCAGATCCGCGTTCGCTCGTGGATCTGAGACTTTTTCATTTATGGTGTAATATTATCCACATTTTTCTGTGGATATTTTTATATTTTATAGGGGTGGAGTTTGACATAGTAGGGGAGTATGGGCAGGCTAACCATACTTCTATGGCAAAAAAAGCCTTTAAAAAGTATTTACCATTAGCGTCTACATTGTGGTATACTAAAGTTAGAAAAAATTGTGTTTGACATTTCAGAAATATT
>JBAQIV010000064.1:0-4293 GCA_049289035.1 Saccharimonadales bacterium (SeqCode)
CGCGATTAGTATATACTGGGTATATGGAAGTCCAGCTACAACACAAACAAGAGTTCAAAACCCTACTTGCAAATTACCAGCCCTCTCAGGAGGCGCGTGATACGCTGGCGACAATGCCGCTCGTGATCTTGCTGAGCGTGACAGGCGGTGGACGTAACACAATCATAAATGAACTTACCAAAACCGGACGCTATCACTACATAGTGTCTGACACGACACGACCGCCAAAGGTGCGCAATGGTGCTCTGGAGCAGGACGGAGTGGTGTACCATTTTTGCAGAGAAGAGGACGTGCTTGTAGACCTGAGGCGTGGTCGTTACCTTGAGGCCGAGCTAATCCATGACCAGCAGGTTAGTGGCACAAGTGTACGTGAGTTGCAAAAGGCACATGACAGCGGCAAAGTACCGATTAATGAGGTAGATATTGGCGGCACCGATGCTATTGCAAGTATCAAGCCAGACACTCTGTTTCTTTTCATTGTGCCACCAAGCTATGCGGAATGGATGCGACGGCTAAAAACCCGCGAAGACATGAGTGATGAAGAGTTAGTAAATCGTCTCACTACAGCTGTTCGCATGCTGCGGACGGTGCTTGCTAATGATCGATTTGTTTTCGTTGTGAATGATGATCTAGATGAGGTGGTAAAAACGGTTGATGATTATATCTCTGGTGAGCGACATGACCTCCATGATGCATCTGCCAAAGCAGTCGCCCTGCGCCTGTATCATGAAACGATCGCTCACTATCCACAGCTAGCAGAGAACTAGCACTCTACTTGCATGAGTGCTAGCAATTTGGTATACTGGATCCATGTTAACCGAGAGACAACTTGCTATCCTGGGCGCCATTGTCGAGCAGTATGCTGAGATAGCGGTCCCTGTTGGCAGCGTGACACTGGCAAAGCTATTTGGCGTCAGTAGCGCAACAATTCGTAGTGAAATGGCTCGTCTTGAGGATAAGGGCCTGATTGTGGCGCCGCATACGAGTGCGGGACGCATTCCGACAGACAAGGGCTACCGGCTATATGTTAATGGCATTACTGACGCACAGATGTCGGAATTACCAAGCAGTACTGATCGTGGTGCGAGAGCGATTGAGGCACACGTCAACGCACAAGCGTCTCATGCTGATCGAGCAATCCGTAGCGCAGTCGATAGCCTTGTTGAGCTGACGGGTAATCTTGGATTCGCGACCATCGGTACGCAACTTTATATGAACGGGATTGGCAATCTTTTTAGTCAGCCTGAGTTTGCCGGGGGCCAGCATGTACAGGCCGTTGCGCGACTGCTTGATAATATTGAGCCATGGCTCCGTGAAGCAGCGCCAAACCAGCCACTCAATGTTTTTATCGGTGGAGAGAACCCGATTGGTAAAAGTAGCGGCGCAACCTTAATTATTAGTAAATTCCGCTCACCCTACAGTGACAAAAGTTATATTGGTGTGATTGGGCCAACTCGCCAAAACTATGCGCGCACCATGATGCTTGTTAGGCGGACAGGCGCTATGCTGGAAGACGTCCTATAGATTTAGCTAGCAAGCTTTATGTGTGCAATATGTTGAGATAACACTGATAGGAGATGAGAATGACGCAAAAGAAAAGTAAAAATGATGAAAAAGTGCAGGAATTGACTGCAGATCTTCAGCGAGTGCGTGCTGATTTTGAAAACTATCATAAACGCGTTGAGCTAGAGAAGCAGCAAGCAGGTGAACTGGGCGAGGCCAAGGCTATCAAAAGGTTGCTGCCGGTTGTCGACACGATCGAGCGCGCAGCTGCTCATATGCCAGCAGAACTAGCAGATAATGCATGGGCGCAAGGCGTAGCGGGACTTGCGAAGCAGCTCGAAAAAGCACTTGATGATATTGGGCTGCGACGCATCAACGCTGCGAGTGGTACACCATTTGATCCGTCACAACACCAGGCGATTCAGTTTGATGAGGATGCGGTGGGTGAGCATGAAATAATCGCCGAAGAACTACAGGCGGGCTACATCTACAAGGGCTCGACTCTGCGTGACGCCATGGTAAAAGTCACACGGAAATAGTATTTTTGGTAATGAAAGCCGGGCGATTCGTCCGGTTTTTTATTTTGACCTCTGTAAAAATCCTTATTAGCACTCTTGACACGAGAGTGCTAACTCGCTATGATAGATACAGAATTGGCACTATCCTGCGAGGAGTGCTAATCGGTGCTGAATACGCACTATAGAAAGTATGAATATAACAGGAGGAAATGATATGGGTAAAATTATCGGAATTGACCTAGGGACTACAAACAGCGCATTTGCGTATTTGGTTGCTGGTAAGCCAGAGGTAATTACTAACGCCGAAGGTAACCGAACAACGCCGAGTGTTGTCGCGGTCAACAAGGCTGGCGAACGTTTGGTTGGGCAGGTTGCGCAGCGTCAGCGCGTCACGAATGCAAAGAATACCATCTACGGTATTAAGCGTTTGATTGGGCGTAAGTTTAGCGACAAAGAAGTCCAAAAAGACATAGATATTATGCCGTTTGAAATCGTCAAACATCAAAGCGGTGTCGGCGTGAAAATGGCCGGTAAAGAATATACGCCAGAGGAAGTGTCGGCAATGATTCTCAGTAAGATCAAGGCTGATGCAGAAGCGTTTCTGGGCGAAAAGGTCACCGAAGCAGTCATTACGGTGCCTGCGTACTTTGACGATTCTCAGCGCCAGGCGACCAAGGACGCAGGCAAGATTGCCGGACTGGAAGTCAAGCGTATCATCAACGAACCAACCGCAGCTGCACTTGCCTATGGCCTCGAAAAAGGCAAAGAAGAGAAGATTGTCGTATTCGACCTTGGTGGTGGTACATTTGACGTGTCAATTCTAGAGCTTGGCGACGGTGTGTTCGAAGTGAAGAGCACCAACGGCGACACTCATCTTGGTGGTGAGGACTTCGACAACATGATCGTCAACTACTTTATTGATGAGTTCAAGAAAACTGATGGTATCGATCTTCGTAAAGATAACGCAGCAATGCAGCGCCTGAAGGACGAAGCGGAAAAGGCAAAGAAGGAACTTTCAACCGTCACCGAATATGAAGTCAACATTCCGTTTATCACGGCTGATGCTGATGGGCCGAAGCATTTCGAGGTGAAGCTGACGCGGGCTAAGCTGGAGTCACTTGTTGCCGACCTGCTGAGTCGACTCGATGGCCCAGTCGAAAAGGCGCTCAAAGACGCTAAGCTCTCAAAGAGCGACATCAACGAAATTGTCATGGTGGGTGGTATGACCCGCATGCCGGCTGTTGTTGAGCGTGTCAAAAAGCTATTCGGCAAAGATCCAATGCAGGGTGTTAACCCAGACGAAGTTGTAGCCATTGGTGCAGCAATTCAGGGAGGTGTGCTTACTGGTGACGTGAAGGATGTGCTACTTCTTGACGTAACTCCACTCAGTCTCGGTATTGAAACTATGGGTGGCGTGACGACAAAACTGATCGAACGCAACACAACCATCCCAACCAGCAAGAGCGAAACATTTAGTACCGCAAGCGACAACCAGCCACAGGTTGAGATTCACGTCTTGCAGGGCGAGCGCGAATTTGCGACCGACAACAAATCGCTTGGGCGTTTTGTGCTTGATGGTATCGCACCTGCACCACGCGGTGTACCACAGATCGAAGTGACGTTTAATCTCGATGCTAACGGTATCTTGAATGTAACCGCCAAAGACAAGGGCACGGGCAAAGAGCAGTCAATTACCATCCAAAACTCTGGCAACATGAGCAAGGACGATATCGAGAAGGCGCAAAAAGAAGCTGAAATGCACGCTGACGAAGACAAGAAAAAGCGCGAAACGATCGATACTAAGAACCAGCTCGAAAACGCTATTTATCAAGCAAAGAAAATGCCTGATGAGTATAAAGACAAGATCAGTGATGATGACAAAAAAGTTATCGAAGATGCGGTCAAGGCTGCCGAGGAAAAGAAAGATTCAGATGATAAAGACGAGCTTGAAGCGGCCATAAAGGCACTGAACGATGCGATTATGCCAATCGGTGCCAAAATGTATCAGCAGGCTGCCGAAGAGGAAAAAGCTGAAGACGGTGAAGCTGATGGCGACAAAAAGAAGTCGAAAAAAGATGACGCAGCCGTAGAGGGCGAAGTTGTCGACGAAAAGTAGGCTAATAGTACATAAATAAAAGTGCCGCGAGAGCGGCGCTTTTATTTATGTAGCGACACGTTGACTTTGGAGGGGTGATATGTTAGTGTAGAAAGTACAATAATTAAATGGATGACAGTACTATGGCTAAAGAGAGACTAGTGAAGACGGGTGAGC
>JBAQIV010000065.1:0-9977 GCA_049289035.1 Saccharimonadales bacterium (SeqCode)
CCAGATGTACTCGCGTCGTAGAGAGCGAACTTCATGTTGTAGAGACCATCGGCAACAGGAGTACCTGTGGCATCGAGCAGACGACCCTGGAAGTTCATGGTGGAGGGGGCGGCGGAGACGGGGGAAGACAGCACAGTGAACAATAGATACGCAAAAGAGATCAGTAGGATACTGATCGCTGGTAGCGCGAAGAATATCGCCCTTGTATGGGAGATCTTTTTAGCCATGGTCCCTTTCTTGTGTATGTATTACTGCCTGTTTGTCTCTCAAAGAGGCTGAGTGCATTATACTACTAATGCTTACTGGATGTCTATTAAAAATATGTAGTATTTACAACGATCGTTACTGCTTGGCTTTGAGGGCGGTCACGATTTTGCTGTCGTCGCGCAAGTTCTGCCAAAATGCCACCGTCCCTGCCCTAATCGCTATGCTATCCTCTGGCCCATACACTTGGTCGCGTACCCTGAGCAGTGCGGTCGTGATGGGTTGCTCGGGCTTATCTTTCGCTGCTTCAACTGGCTGCGCGGTATAGGGCTGTTTCATGACCAAATACTCACCGTCGACATTTTGCAGTTTGCCAAAATACGCCTGGCCATTGGTCAGATATACCACCTGGTAGCCGTCATATTTGATCGCCTGGTGAGGCAATGGCATCTGGCGTGACCATGTCATAAAAGACACAGCTGCCAATAACCCCACAGCCAGCAACACTATCCATCGTCGCCGACCGAACACACGCAGTAGCTTGGTCATAAATACCCGCAATCGCTTACGGCGACTATGGCGCGTAGTAATTTTAGCAGTTGCGACAACTTTTTTCGCTCGGGATGGGACTTTTTCCTCTGCTGAATCACTGGCATTCTCTGAAATGGCAATTCTCATATCATACCTATTATATCTAATTTGTTAACGCAGTATCTAACATAATTGGCACGACATCGACAATCCGATCTATAGACGGACGGTAAATAATGGCCTTTTGGCTAGATTTATACAACAATACTTTATCTCCGTTCTTCACCTTGCCTATTAAAGTCGCACTGCTCAATTTTGATATATCCACAATAGTCAGCAGCGCAGGATCTTCATCAAGTGGCAGCACATAGTGTCGGCTCACCTCAGTTTTTACCTGCGTAACAGTTTCGAGGCTACTCTCAGGCCTATACAAAAAGTACCAGCTAAGAAAAGGTACCAACAATGAAAGTACTACAGTGACCCATAGCTTCTTAGCTTTGAATGACACATGCTCCATGGCTAATAATCACTTTCTACATATACTCGAGTGATATCCAGCACTACTGAAGCCGCCGTGCCACCATTGTTCATGTACTGGTGGTGTGTGAGCATCGCGGTGTTGACTGGCAAACTTGCTCCAGACATCGTGCCAGAAGTCGTGTCACCGGTATCGAGCCTAGTCACCCGATAGCCAATCGTCGATCCATTTGGGGGCGCAAACATAATGACTTCATATACCGCTGTTACGTTATTGGCGGGAAATGCTGCGCCTAGATCAATTTTAGTCGCTGTACCAGATGCTGCGTTGTACATCATCTGCAAATTTGTGTCAGCACTGTCCCAGCCAGCCCCTACCATATTGACAATCGCAGAAGGAGCAATAGAAGTGGACGTAGCACCCGTTGTCGCAGTCAGACCAGTAAACAGTCGTTGGTTGGCTGTCGTCGAATTGATACTAAATCGTACTGCATAAAAGAACCCGCCCAAGCCCGCTGCATTGCCGCGCCATACCAGCGGCTGAGCCGACCGGAGCTCGGCGGCAGCATTGGCTGTTGTAGCGCTCGTCACTCGTACACGACGAATCGACCCAGCCAGACCACCGTTTGACACGATCACAGGTGTTGATGCCGTACCGACAGTTGTGTTAGGCATGCCCCATGTCGTGATGGTCGTACCAGTGCTTGGTAAAAGCATGGCGGTATTATTAGTGAAGAGGGCGGGCTGCAGAGCTGTATCAATACCACTTGGCCCTTTCATCTTGAGCATCATCCGGCCAGCTACATCTTTTGCATACACCCTGAGATCGCCTGTCGCCGGCGATGCTGGTTCATTTTGTAGATCGGCCATCTGTATCGCACCCGATGCGATGTCTATGCCGATGTCAAATCCGCCTCCAACCTGTACTCCAACCTCACTACCAGCACCAGGCGTTGACGGTCCCTCAAGTTTCAATCCGTAGCTCGTGACGCCACTTGCAGCACCCGTAGCATTTGCGACGATTCGCACCCCACTCCATGAGCTTCCGCTTGTCCCGCCTGGCGCATAGTCCACCCTCATACCAGCTGCTTCTATCGCACCTGCCCCTCCAACGTAGTTTACGGCAAGCCCATTTGCGTCATTAGTCGTAACAGCCTGACCGGTATTATCAATCGTAAATAGATTCGTAGTCGGCACCGCGCCAGCAGCGATCTTGACTCCCTTGCTAGCGGTAGTCGTGATCGTCGCAGGAGTACCCGAAGCGTCATAGGCTGTTTGCAGTGTTGCGCCACCCGCTGCTGTAATGCAGTCTGTCCAAGCGGCACTCTGATAGCAACGAAATTTACCGCTGTTACTGTTGTAATACATGGCCCCGGCAACCGCGCTTGCACCGGTCGGGTCACCGGTGTCTGATTTGGTATCAAGTACCAGTACGGCACCAGTAGTGTCGCTCGTGCCTATAACCACCTGGGAATTCGTCGTGTCCGCTTTGAGGAGGTTAGTTGCGCCGTTTACAACGGAAAAAGCAGTGGCGCTTGCTGTGTCAATTTTTGTCACCCCAGTAAACGTGTTATTTGCACTCAATTGCGCGAGCGCTGCGCCATCAATCCCATCAATCGTTTCAGCATTGTAGGCGTAGGCGCTCGTGCTTAACTGATGTCGGTTACTCATCGGTGACTCCCAGCTCGCACACGCTGCCGTGCTACAGGTCGCGGTCGCTGGCGTTGGCAACGTAATCTCAAAGTATAGTGAGCCACTTGCGAACAAACTGGCCGATAGCGCAGTCGCCTCACCCAGTTTGGCCGTAAACAGCCCATTGACTACTTGGATGCGCGTGGTCGTCTCACGGGTTTCTGACCATTTAAGCGTGCCGGCACTCACCTGATCGTATAGGGCAAATTTCATGTTGTATAACCCATCGGGCACAGGCGTTCCCATAGTGTCCAGCAAACGTCCCTGAAAATTCATAGTTGTCGGTACGGTAGTGGCTGCCATGACAGAGGTACGAGAAAACGCAAAATAGGCCAGCGACGCACTGACCAGGGCTATGGCGAACAATACCGCCATACGGTGAAGTTGGTGAATGACTTTCCTTCGCATAAAGTATCTTCTGCCTACAAAGACACACCTCATAGGCCTAGTCTAATTATACCGGTTATGGTTGGTTGTGAACAGAGGTCTTAGCGATTTTTATGACGTCTTCTCAGCAACCCACGACGAAATACAAGCCATGACACGATAAAACATACCACAAGCACTGGTGCAAGCCAGCGCCAATAGCCAGTGACGGCAAACACTAGCCGGCCCTTACTACTAGAGCCCACCGAAGCTTTCAGATAAAGTGGTCCAAAATAGTTGCCTGTTTGATAGTAATCGACTGTCCGCGTTCGTCCGGCAAAGAGTAATGGACCTTTGACATTGGTCGTAGTGTAAGGCTGCGCAGCAATGACGATGTTCGGATAGTACCCCGTCGTCGACGTTCCGTCAGCTGGGTTGCGTACCTGCATGTGAGCAGCGAGCCCGTCGCTGACTTGCAGCCATGAGGCTGAAAATGACGTAATTTCTGCTGTATGCGATGCTGGCGTGCCGTTCTGGATCACCAGCAATGTCCCGACGCTAACTGACTGCGCCGCTGTCGCTTGGCCGTCAGGCACCGTCTGCGCCACGATCGCTGCAAACACATCACCCTCGGGCAATTTAGCACCATTGAGTACAAAATATACTCGCATGGCACCTCTGTTTTCGAGCGTAATTTTATCAAAATCTAATTGTATACCAGCAGCGACCTGTTCGTTTGCATAAAACTCTAACCCGCCCTCGTCATCGATTTGCCGAAACGCTTTGACACTGAGTTGCACCGTATGTTTAGTGTAGTCAGGATTCGATATGTCGACAAAACCCTTTTTTACCTCGCCTTTACCCAGGATAACATCATCATATATAAGCGGCGCGATCTTGAGCGACGCAGCGTGGGCCGTTTGGCCAGATAATACAACACCCAGCACAAGTACCATCGCCCAAACGAGCTTTTTCACGGCGTCACCGTCCCAAGTGTTGTAATGACATTGCTATACAACCCCGGTACGTTCGACATCGTCGTGCCGATACGTAGCCGCATATTGAGGACGTCCTTAGCAGCCTGTTTGCCTGTGCGCGTATAGTAGCTTGTACTCGTACCCGGAAATGCCGCGTATGCTGCGCCGCCACTCCATTTGCCTGGCACTGCCGTCGCATTTGTCCCGTAAAGCGTAAAACCCAGCCCCGTCGTTGTCCCTTCGACCCATGTCACTGGACTGGCGATACTACCCGAAACAGCCGCAATTGTATCGCTCCCTTTTGTCAGATTTTGATTTTGGCTAACCGCTAGCGTGTAGCCCTTCACAGAATCCGTTAGTATGGCTGCGTCATAGTTGCTGGTATTTGAGATACCAGCGATAATCCCGCCAGCAAACGATAGCCCAGCGGTATTGCCCGCCGCACCAGCGTCATACTCGGCTTTCACCTCCTCAGCACTGAGCGTCCGAGACAGTACTTTCACCTCGTCTACCGAACCATTAAAGTAATTGCTCGCTGCATTGGCATCGCGACCAATCGTCCACGCAAAATTATTCGTCGCAATACTGCCAGTTGCCGCTGACTGACCAACTTCGACACCATTAGCATATAGCCTGACCATACTGCCGTCATACGAACCCACCAGATGCGTCCATACTCCACTACTAATTGCAGCGCCCGTAGCAGTATACGGTGATCCCCCGATTGTCAGCATAAAACTTGGTACATTGGCCGCCAGTGCAAGAACACTCTGGCTATCGGTTGTGGTTGAAGCCTTTGAAATAACTCTTGAGGTCTGTGACGCCGTCGGCTTGACCCACGCCTCCACCGTTATCGCCGAAGTTATATCGACATCTTGCCCCGTAATATACTGTGAACTACCGTTTAGTATGGCTGCACCACCTACCTTGCCAGCCCCCCAGGTGGAGTTACCGACTGTCACACCACTGGCGTTGTTAAACGACGTGTCACGCACTGCCGAGCCAGACGGCTCATCAAGTGAATAATAAAACTTTAGTCCGCCTGGCTGCACCGTCAGCTGGATGCTATTTTGCAGCTGCGCCACGTAGCCGCTATCCAGCTTGTAGCTACCGCCACTACCCTGGCCGATGATGCTCTCGCCACCGCTACTTGTTAGTTTGTAACTACCACCGGTCGCATCACCGCCAAAACTATTACCCACCACGCTCGCGTCGATGATATAGCTCCCGCCCGTAAATCGCTCAGCGCTCACGCTCGAGAAAAATCCGACAAGAGTAACTGCCAAGATAGCAAACCAAGCTCCTAGGTGAAATCGACGTCCCATATATGCTTATGATTATAGCAGAGCTGCGCTAGCGGCGAAACCGTCGCCACGTGATATACCCGACGGCAGCGATCGCGACGGCAGCGACGATGATAAACCACGCTGGTGCGATAAAGACGAGCTGATCATGTGTAACTGTCTTGCCTAGCACGACACTTTCAGTATGGACGTTGTACCACCCAAGCCACGCGCCATTCTCCCATGTGAGTGGTAAATCACGAGTAGTTTTTGGTAATATAATATGCTCAAGCGTCTGATCATACACCGTACCGCCAAGGATATTTTTAATCTGCAGCGTCTTTTTCATCGTAAAGTCAGTGTTACCTGTATTTTCAATCGTCATGAGACCAGTCAGCGGATAGCCGATCTGTATCGGATCGACGCGTACCGTCAGTTCTCGTCCTGCTTCGATGACATCACCTTTAACTGTCGCATAGACAATCGCCCCAACGCGCTTTTGACGACTAATCTGTGTCCCAGATGAAGCAGGATCAATTTCAGTCTCGGCAAACAAGACACAGTAGTGACCTCCGGACGCTGCGTCTTTTGGTACTGAAATAGTATAGGGCACTTCAACTTTTTCACCTGGCTTCAGCTCATAGCGGCTCTGTTGAAATGTCACCCACTGGTACGCGTCGGCGTTTGGCGTCTGCGCCTCATAGCTCGCATCATACTGGCGGTTGGTAACAGAATACGGTGAAGCATATACCTTAAACGTGTACCGCGATGTCCCATCGTTGATAATCGTAAACGAATCCGAGCGTACAGTCCCCGCGTCGAGCTTATAGGGTTTAGAAACTGGTGACATAACTATACTCTCGCCATCAATTGCACTGACGTTTGATTGATAGTATACGCCGCTGATCATCATAGCAGCAAGAATGAGCCATTTTATCTGAGTTATAAATTTTTTCATATGCTTAATTATACAGACCAGATCGTTCATAGCCTACCCTTTCATACAAAATGCGCCACGTCTCAAACGCGGCGCATAGGTATGAACAAATTACAATATTATGGGTTTGTAACTGCTGTGTACGTAACGGTGTCAGTATATGTACCGATTGCCTTAGTAGTATCAGCTTTTGCCGAGTACCAGACTGTGGTCACATCGCCCGACCCTGCAGCAGCAGCAGTCGTACGAAGTAGCTGATCAGTTGCGGTGACACCGAGAAACAGATGCGCATCAGTCGTCTGATCTGTAAGCGCAGAGTAAGCAGCGCTGAAGTTACTGCTTGCCGTCAAGCCTGATGTGCCAGATGCAATACCATACCCCCACGTATTATTTGAGAGGATAGCGGGCGTGCCCCACGTCGTGTTAGTCGATGCGGCTATACTGTTACCACCATTGGTCAATGTCGTCGTAGCGTCTGCATCTTTGAGCTTCAAGTTATAGCCAGTTGCATTGTTGGTAGTAACGGTAACGGTGTCGCTTGCTGTTGTTTGCGAACCACCCGATACCGGAATGATATTAAGCGTCACAGTACCACTCGTCGTGATACCGATACTTGTCGATAACACCGCGTTAATCGTCGTGTTGGCAGTCACCGCCGAGGCCGCAACTGGCGCCAACACAACACCCACCACAGCGACGACTGCAGCAGACGACGCAAGACGGGATTTGAGAGTGTGTCTCATGTTTGTTTTTCCTTTCTTAAATAGAACCTTGAGCCGTATTATCAGGCATAAGCATGTTTATGTCAACAGTTTTTCTGCGATTTTTCTGACTTTTTTGAGATAATACCGCCAGCCACTGCACCAGGATACCCCGTATCAGCATGATTACCCCTGTTTTGTAGAGAACATATTAGGCTGCTAAGTGCTCGCGAATCGCCTTTTCGATCTGCGTATTTGACTCATAGCGTATATACGGCATGCCAGCCGCATCGGCGCCGTCACAAAACTCTTGGCGATCGTCGATCATCAGGCACTGGTCGACTGGCAGGCCGAGTCGTGTCGCCGCCAGTTTAAATATCTCTGGGTCGGGCTTGACCATGCGCACCTGGTACGACAGCACAACTTCGTCAAACAATTCGTTTAGCTCCTGCTGGCTAAATATCGTCTCGATCACCCCGCTCCCGACGTTACTGAGCAGCGCCGTCTTGTGCGTCTGACGCAAGTGTTTGACATAGGTTAGTAGCTCTTTATTTGTCGTATGATGACGATTTATCGCTTCACGTACCTTTTCGTGATCCATACCAATGATATCGCCCACGCGCGCCGCGTATTCCTCTTGGGTAATAAACCCGTAATCAGTTGCTAAGTGTGCGTCGGCCAGTTCTTTGTGTTTCTCAGGTGGGCACAGGTTACGAAACGTAAAATAGCTCGTGCCGACAAGCACCCCAAAACAATCAAATATAACCGCACGTGTCATACGGTCATTGTATCATTGTTAACCATCGTTAGTTATAAGTACCATTGGATGTCAGCAAGCGACAGCGCAGCCTTCAGGGGTTAGGAGTCTTACGTGCGAATTTATTTCGCACGTAAGATGGGAAGGGTTGGCCCTTCCCTTGAGAGTTCGACATGATATGTCGAACTCGGAAATTGTTAGCGAAGTTTGAGCGGCTTGACAGCGGTCAGAAAGTCAGGAATTTGCTTGGTAAACAGGTTTTTGACCGCGTCGTTGGCACCGCCAAAACTACCGCGCGACCCGCTACAGGTGGTTGTCCAAACACGTTTTATCTGGTCGCCGTTTTCAAACAGCTCATAGACGTATTTTTTGCCGGTTGCACAGACGCCTCTGTCGTCGTTTTCAAGTTCGCTCAGCGAGCGCTCTTTGTCGAAACCGACACGACTGAGTGCATAGACAAACTGTTGGTAGCCTTCGTAGGTGTTATCATAATCGCTGCTGGCAGCTTGCGACTGCGTGTAACCTTTGTACGCAGCAAAACGACGGTTCGTCGTAGTCACCGTTATCTCGTAGCTCTCTCTGTCTTCATTGGCAACGACTGGGCCGTACACTGTCATACGAACACTGCGCCCGCTGTGCACGGTGGTGACAAGACGACGATTTTGCTCATCAACAGATGGCTGTGTACCACGGCTCCCACTGGTAATGAAGAAAAACAGTCCTGCGACAATCAGGAAAAAGACCACACCGATGATGATCATCCCCAGTCGAGTTGGACCGCCAAATTCTCTGTTCATATCTTCATTTTAGCATAAATGTTATAAAAAGTCAATGCTTGCACCTCTATGTCTTCACTTCCTAGTATGCCACAATTTACACTTTTTCAAGCACATTGCCTCCAACTGCCTGCAGACGACCGATCGTCAAAGCATGCAGTTCGTCCATGCTCCTGAGTGGTTGCGGTACTCTATCGCCACCCGGCCAGTAAACTGTTTCGCCAGTGTAGCAGCACACTACCACGCGCGGCCAATAGTGCTCGGGATAGCCGAGACCAGGCAGATCACTCTCGAGCCAATATACCGTCTCGGCATCCGAAGTCATGGTATCGATCCCAGGACGATAGCCACTGACGCCCACGATAGGCACGTCACCTTCAGTACGCGATTGAATATCGCCGATCATCAGGTGCATGCGGCCAGTGTCTTCGGGGCAAAGCGGGTCAACAGCAAGGCGCAGCAGTGTACCGGTATCACTGAAGCCAGCAGTACGTTCTAGGAGGCCATGCGCCGCATAGGGCACTTCGCCAGCACGCCGTCGTGAGACGTCTGGGTGACCGACGTGCCGCCAAAAAAAGCCTCGCACAAATGTGCGAGCTTCGGGCGTCGTATTGACATAGTCTATCGGTGAGGTAAATCGCTCTTCCCCTGGTATTGGTTGTAGTTCCGACAACGGTACCGACATACCCGCCCCCTATGCGTCACTGTTTGTTTTAATGTTTTGACCGATCAACTCTACCTATTGTAATACGCTTACGGTATGGCGTTGTCAAGCCCTCATCTTCACGGCCCTCACCCCTCAGAGCAACTGCCCTTGCCTGCCAACTGGTATACACCTGAGTCTCAAAACTTCCTCTAAAGGAGCAGTTGGCCGTATCGGCTAGCCCCTGCTAAGGCTGGTACTATATCAGTTAGCAAGCAGGGGCAGTTGCTCTGAAAAGGAGGTTTTAAAGACTCAGGTATTTATTGACACGCGCCAGTACCGCGAACAAAATTCGCAAACGCATCGGTACCGCCACACACCTGTCCCTTCACGTCGAGTTTTTGCGTAGCTGAGTCACGAAAGTTCTGTACGGTGTCATTTGTACTGCGGATAAACATAACCGTCTGGAACAAGAAAAAACCTATGACGCCCAGGGCCAACAAAAACAGCGTCCCAAATATCGTGATCCAGGTGTTGAGTATCTTAAGTTGCCGAACTAACTGTCTCTCGAGCTGCTCATTCATATGCCCTCTAGTATACCAGCTACTTCCTGCTTCCTGCTTCCTGCTTCCT
>JBAQIV010000066.1:0-1618 GCA_049289035.1 Saccharimonadales bacterium (SeqCode)
GTACAACCCCGACAAAGTACCGGCGTTTGCCAAGCTCGACGTGCGCACGTCACGACTGCAAAAACTACCAAAAAAACTTCGTGGATACCACAAACTTTTCCCCACCATGGCGGTGAGTGCGATGAAGAAGCTTGATCTGTCAGAGTTTGACATTATTATTGCCAGCACCTACCTCCACGGACATCAGATTACAAAGTCACGGCCCGACCAGGTGGTCATCGCCTACTGTCATACGCCCCCGCGCTACTACTGGAGCCACTACGAAGAATATCGTCGTGACCCGGGCTTTGGCAGGCTAAATCCACTCATTCGTACTCTCATGCCGCTCATGGTGCCACGTCAGCGTACACTAGATCTTGCCGCAGCGAAGCGTGTCGATGTGTACCTTGCAAATTCATCAGAGACTCAAAGACGCATTAGCCAATATTACGGCCGAAAAAGTATGGTCGTCCATCCACCAGTCGACACCAAACGGTTTGCGCCCGCACGCCAACGCGGCAATCACTACGTCACGATTGGCCGCCAGTTGCCCTACAAGCGCTATGACCTGGTGGTGAGTGCTTGCACAAAGCTCGGCGTTCCACTATATGTATTTGGCAATGGTCCAGCCCATCAAAAGCTTGTCGATATGGCCGGCCCTTCTATCACATTTTGTACTGACCGCTTTGGTGATGCATCTGATGCCGCGGTCGACGCAGCGCTGAACACCGCCAGAGGATTTATCTATGCGGCCGAGGAGGATTTTGGCATCGTCCAGGTGGAGGCACTCGCCGCTGGTGCACCTGTCATTGCGCTAGGCCGCGCCGGCACTCTCGATATCGTAACTGATGGTGAAACTGGTGTGCTATTCGATAAACAATCAGTTGATGCAGTCACGCACGCCATCAAGCGAGCCGAACAGCTACAGTTTTTCCCGAGCAAACTCAACCGCACTGCACGACGATTCGATAAATCACTATTCATCACAAAGCTACGAAAAATCGTGGCTGATCAAATTGCTAGCTAGCACCACCCGAGCCCCAGCCATAACTAGGATAGACCGTCGCCTTGTGGTAGTCGCTAATCTTGTGAGCCCCATTCAGCTCTGATCCAGCTGGTGCGATGTAGAGCTCGCTGCGATTCTTGCTATAAAGCACGTAGTCCTCGCCGGCCCAGCCATAGGTCGCATAGTCGCCAACACTTATCTGACGACCGCCAGCCAGGTTTTTGTCGGCAACAAATAGCACATTTTTGCCGTCGCGCGACTCTTGCCACAGCACGCGCTCGCCACTTGGTGACATTTGATATGTTGGATGGTCGGCATAAAAGTCCGCCGTTTCCATGCTGATTATCGCAACGTTACCATTCAAGTATTCATAGTAGGTCACTTGGTTAGTATCTGTCCCCCGACGGAACACCACTGAGTTTGGACGACGCATCTTTGCATCGCCATAGTTGTCACCATCTGCCGCGATTGTTTTTACCACAGACCGAATATTCCCCACGGGGTTTATGGCCATAATCTCAAAGGGACGATTCTTGCTAGCAGCGGCGGTGCCATACTGCCAATACTTCATATAAACTACCCTACCGCCAACGATATATGCACCCGACATTTGTTGAGCAGAGTAGTTGTACC
>JBAQIV010000067.1:0-5879 GCA_049289035.1 Saccharimonadales bacterium (SeqCode)
TAAGTATACATCGCTATGCGCGACTTGCCAACAATGTATTCATGCTTTACTCAGTGTAATGCACTGAACACAAATTATGAACGAAACTTACCTATGACCCCTGTTAATTTCTGAGTAATTTTACTGATATCAAAGCTCGATTTTACCATTTCACCGCGAGAACGCGTGGCAGCATTTTGTACGGGAGCACCTTCAAGGTCGATCAACATAAGACCAACGGCCGTATTCCAAGCCGGACCAGCCACTTTTTCTGACACACCAGCAAACTCAGCTGTTACGCCAATTCGTGCGCTAAGTTGCAATGCGTGACGTGCATACTCCGCAATTCCATCCATTGCCGCCCCGCCGCCGCTCAGCACCACCCCGCCTGGCAATTTTGCCGCCCGGCCAATGCTTTTGAGTTCTTTGTTGACGAGTTCAAATATTTCTTCAAGCCGGGCATCGACAATCATGTCGATATCGTGGACTGAAAACTCATGTTTTTTATCATCGACGGTTACGCTGATAGTGTCTTTTTTGTCCTTACGAAGCGAAGGGACGGCCACCGCATGCTGCAATTTGACCGCTTCGGCTATGTCGAGGTCAGTTTTAAGCCCAATCGCTAAGTCATTGGTAATGTTAACACTGCCAACAGGCAGGACTGACACGTGTTGTAAATCACCTTCTTCAAACACCGCAACGTTTGTGGTCGCACCACCTATGTCTACCAGTACAACGCCATTTTCTGTCTGTTGGTCACTGACAACCGCTCGCGCTGCTGCCAGCCCCGCTACAATCGTCGCACGCGGTGTTGTCTCGGTCATCTCACAGGCTTTATGCAGATTTTTCAGATGCGGACCAAGTGCCGTGATCACATGTGCATCTACCTCAAGTCGTACGCCAGTCATGCCCAACGGGTCTTTTATATTTTCTTGACCATCAAGCTCATAATTGCGCGGCGTTACTTCTAAAATCTCACGATTGGCAGGCAGTTGGACGACTGTTGCCGCTTCTTCAACGCGGGCAAGATCAGTTTCGGTAATTTCATGGCTACTCGTACCCACCGCGACAACACCCTTGCTGCTCATACCTATAATATGCGAGCCGTTGACGCTCACCGAGGCACTATGAATCTGAAAGCCGCTCATGCGTTCGGCTTCTTCTAAGGCTTTGTCGATAGCACTAGCGGTGTTCACGAGATTAACGACGGTGCCTTTGCGCATTCCGGTATTGGGGCACTCAGCAACGCCGATAATCGTCGGAAGCACCTGTGCCCCTTCGACATGACCGACCACGCACCGTACGGTCGTCGTACCAACATCGAGTCCTACTGCGTAACGAGAGTTTTCTTGCATATATGAAAATTATAACATAACCCTTATAACAATTATTTTCTACTTAATGCGTGTTCGATGAGCCGTGCTCCTAATGCCCTCAAGTGCGCGCATGACCTCGCCGCCAAAATATTCTTTCATGGCCGCATGTAAATCAGCGGCTCTATTATGATCACCAGCATCAGTAAGATCATCCACTCGTTGACGACACATAAATAATGCGACCATGCCAATAACCAAACTTTTTCCATCCATAAGCCTACGGTATGGCTCCCCTACCTCAAAAGCTCCTGACCTATCAGGACTCATTGTTATACACTCCTCATCATTAGACTTTCCGTTAACACTTCCGCTCCATCATCGCATAATAGCACCGTATGCTCAAAATGTGCACTCGGCTGCCCGTCACGCGTACGGATGGTCCAGCCGTCTGGGTCCATCACCACATTGGCAACACCCAGGTTAGCCATGGGCTCAATCGCAATCGTCATACCAGCGCGCAGCGTCGGCCCGATACCCGCCGTGCCATAATTGGCAATGTCAGGCTCTTCGTGTAGTTGATGCCCCACACCGTGCCCGACCAGGTCACGCACGATGCCATACTTATGCGCATCTAAGACGCGCTGCACCGCCGCGCCGATATCACCCGTCGTCACGCCGTCGTGCAGCACCGATATGCCGGCTTCGAGCGATTTTTTCGTCTCAGCCACTAACTGACGTGTTCGTGGGTCAACGTCGCCGACGAGAAATGTCCGTGCGCTATCGGTCACCATACCACGATAGGTCACGCCAAAATCTAGGCTGACTATGTCGCCGTCTTTGAGTAGATAGTCACTTGGAATGCCATGCACCACTTTATCATTGACAGATATGCATATGACATCTGGAAAGCCCTGATATCCTTTAAATGTCGCATGTCCGCCCAGACTCTTAAGTTCTCGTGCCGCCGCGTCAGCCAAAGCTCGTTCGCTCACACCTGGCGCCACCATACCACTCAGCATATCGAGCACTGTCGCCAGCATCTGCCCGCTTTCACGCATGCCGTCTATCTCTGTCGCTGTTTTTACCCTCGTAAACATCTACACCAGGCCTCGATGCACCAGTTCGTCATAGATCTTGTCATGGATTTGCCCGACCGTGCCATTGCCGTCGATATGCACAATCGGTACGTGATCTTCGGCAAATATCCCTAGTACCGGATACATTTTTTGTCGATAAATCGTCATACGTCGTGCAATCGTCTCAGGCGTGTCTTCCATGCGGCCACGTTTCTCAAGCCGCTTCATTATCTCGCCTTCGGGCACTTCCAGTGCAACCACGAGGTCGATGCGATGCCCTGTTCGGTCCATGTGACCAGCCAGCCACTCGGCTTGTTCTTTGGTACGCGGAAAGCCATCGACAATGATGTTCGTATAGTTATCTCGGCGCGCATCGGCGACTGCTTGCTCAAACACTTCATAGGTCAGCGCATCGCTGACCAGTTCACCGGACTTGAGCACTGCAATCACCTCCGGGTCTTCGCTCCGCCTTAGCATCTCGCCTGTGCTCAGCCATTTCCACCCCTGTCGCACACCCAGCATCTGCCCCTGCACGCTTTTACCAGCGCCAGTTGGGCCAAAGAAGAGGATCATTCGCGTGCCTCACACGCGAGCAAAATGGGATATGCAACATGCAACATGGGTTTATCGCCTCTTTTCAATCGATTTAATTAGACCTGTTATTAACTTATGAACTATTATAGTGCGATCAGCCAAATCGTGAAACTTTTTATCGTCACAAAGCTTGATGTCTCGAGAAATAAGCAACTGATTTTGCAGTTCTGTCGTCGAGCCGCGTGCAATGACATAAAAATGTTTCTTGTCTGCAACAGATTGCCTCCCGAACCCTTCAGCTATATTTGACGTAATAGACACGGCCGCCCGCTGCATCTGTGAGGCAAGCGACCTATATTTGATCGGCCACTCACCAGTCAACGTAAAAATATCAACTACTAATCTATGACCCGTCTTCCATGAATCAAGCTCTGTAAACTTCGTGATCTTTTGTTTTATCGATTCCCCATTTTGCATATTGCATACCCCATGTTGCCTACTTACGAAAGTTTCTCTTTCGTAAGTCGCGCCACCAACGAGCCCTCGCCAGCGTTGCCCACTTGCGCTTTCACTGCACCGATCACGCGGCCCATGTCTTTTATGCCGTCGGGTTTAATTTCGTCTAGGACAGTATCAATAACAGATGCTATCTCCGCCTCGCTAAGTTGCGCTGGCAAATACACACTCAAAATTTCTTTTTCGGTGCGTTCTTTGGCGGCACTCTCAGCATTACCGCCCTGGTCATACATGGCAGCCGCTTCATCGCGTTTTTTGCACTCGCGAGCAATCACTTTTTCTATATCAGCTTCCGGCAAACCAGTATCGCGGCACTTCTTGGCAACTTCTTCGTTGAGTATAGCCCCTTTAAGACCCTGCAATGTTTGCGTACGCACTACGTCACGCGCTAACATAGCCGACTTGAGGTCGGCTTGTATACGATCTTTGAGCGAGGCCATCTAACGCACCCCGAGGCGCATTTTCATCATCTTGTCGCTCTTGCGAGCACGGCGGATAATCGCCTTTTTACGGCGCTCGATCTTGCTGATCGGTTTTTCGAACCGCTGCGTTGCTTTCGCCGTCGCCATCAGGCCGCTTTGCAACACCTTGCGGTTAAATCGGCGAATGAGGTTCTCGTTCGCTTCTTTCTCGTCTTTACGGGTTACTTGAATCATACTCGCAGTATTGTAACAGATACGGGTAGCGAGCGCAAGCAACACTTATCGTATATCGGCACGGCCGCGTAAATTAGATTGTCTATCTGATGCGAGGTGGTGTAGCCGTTACTTACCCTGTTGTTTTGAACTGATGAGTTGTATGCGAGTCTCGAGCGACAATGACGCGCCTGACGCTAGCTCTATCCGACTGTCTCGTTCTTGATCATACCCGACGACGGGCTCTATACAAAGACTGTCTGTCCCTGGGCGGTGCCAAATGAGATACGTTACACTGTATTTTACTTCGTTTCCGTCGTCGTCGACACGGGCCGTTGCTGACATCTCAAGAGTTCGCCCGTCGACAAAACCTATCCTCAGCGTCTCAGGTGCAGTAGCCCAATGATAGGGTTCGCCGGCTAGCACGCGCTCAAGCATACCTTCTGGCAGTACGTCGGTCAGTGTGTTACCGTTAATGACGACTTCGCATATATCATTTTCTGGACACGCCAAGTAGACATGCTCGCCCAGGTTGGTTGTTTCTGGTTGTTCGAATCGATTTGAATGAACTACGGACGTGATTGCCAACTCCGACTGACTCGGCAACATGACGCGTCGTGTCATGGTAGGCTCGGCGACATCGCTTCGTTCGGCTTGCATATGTAAAACTCTCGAGTCACCTGAGGGAAATTGTCGAAAATCAGCCCAGCGCCATGGGCCATGTTGACCACCTGGCTCGTTACTTGGACCCACTGGACTCATCGAGTGTGTCGCGGAGGCTTTCGCTTTCTTGCCGTCATCACAATAAAGTATGGGTACTGTCTCTGTAGTTTCAGGGTCTTCGAGTAAGCAGCTCGTGATCATGCCGCCGCGTGCCCGTACGTTTACCTGTGCCCATAGGTTACTTATGCTATATTCGTCGGTGTCTATCTGCTCACCCCGATTTGCTTTCGTCGCCCTGCTGTCGATGACACTCGCAAAGTCCATGTGCAGTTCCTGTGCTTGCCATTCATCTGGCGTCAGTGTCACGTAGCGCTCAAATAAATCTGGAGTATAGTCACGAAATGCTGCCGCAGCTTTTTTCATCATTGAGGTAGCAGTATGCTCATCGAGCCAGCCTTCAATAAACACATGGTGGAATATCCGCTCAGGAGTAACGCCACGGCTATATGCAATATTTGAAATTCGAGCCAACAATTCATATGGATCACGCACGCTGTGAATAGCATCGTTTATGGCCCCTAGACTGTTCTGCGTATCGTCGGCATTAGGCTGAGAGACAAGCTCCAGCATGACTCGTGGCATGGCATACCCGACCAGCGATCCGATAACTGGCAATTCTTCCTTGTAATTTGCCGGTACCGATTCATCTTCGTAGAGCAACGGCAATTCTTCGGGCAGCCGTGTGGCAGGTACGTTCATTTGGGTAAATAGTTGCGGATTGTGGCGTTTTACTTCGGTCATCACCGAAGAATGCATTGAATTGACCTCACTGTAGCGCTGGAGCATTGCTTCGGCACCTCGTGATTCTATAAGTTGCTGCACAATCGGGCAGCCGCATGCCCAGCCTTCGGCACGTGCTTTGCCGGTAACATCTAGCTGTGTATACCAATCTTGAGCGCGCATATATTCTATCGTCGCACTCGATCCGAATACATAATCACGCTCAGGTCGTAATGCCGCCTCGTAGGTAGTTCCTCCATTCCGTTTTGAATCAGGACACCCAATGCTAGACAATAAAAGCCATGAAGAAAGCATCAAAGCTAACGGATGTCGAACGGAGCGAGATCGACATCTTGCATAACAAAGGCTATTCTGCCCGT
>JBAQIV010000068.1:0-29534 GCA_049289035.1 Saccharimonadales bacterium (SeqCode)
CGGGGCTTCGACAATTTCAGGGGATATTGCCTGGCAAAATGATGGTCATGAGCGAAGCGAACCGGTGCCGACGCGCCGGCTTCAGCGGTGAGGAAATCTCATCACGGATTTACTCCGCGATGAGACTGGAGAGGCAGCGCCTCTCCTCTGTCGATCGAGGTCGGGGCTTCGACAATTTCAGGGGATATTGCCTGGCAAAATGATGGTCATGAGCGAAGCGAACCGGTGCCGACGCGCCGGCTTCAGCGGTGAGGAAATCTGTATATTTATACGATCTACGGTCTACGATATACGGTATACGAGCCTCACTACCACTGTTTCGCAGCGCGCAGTCGACGGATGACGATGACGAGTAGCGGTAGAGCGACAGCAAATGGCAAAGCTTGGTACATGGCCACATACCACTGTACATCGTAGCTATCTTTGACAAACGGTAATTGTACGAACGATGTCAGCCACCCGAGACCTGCTGTCACCATGATCGTACTGACCGTCACGAGTGTAACGTCAAACACCGTCCGTAGGTTCATAGTGCGGTTATTTCTCGACAGATATACGATAAACCATGTGAGCACGACGATACCGATGCCGAAAAACCACGAGAAATACGCACTAAAGTTGTCGTTTTCTGGCATTTGCTGTGTCAGATAGTAAACATTTTGTACGACCTGCATGACAAACATGAGACCAGCAGCGCCGACAAATAGTTTTTGCAGTGTCGGGGACAGTGCTGATTGTGAGGGCGATGACTTGCTAGATTTTGCTTTGGGTGCCATATGAGTACATTCCTTATGTTAATGTCCTTATCATAGCAAAAAAGTTTGTTTGGCTATACCTAGACTAGAGATAATGATTTTTAAAACTCATAGCACGCCAGAGTAACTCATAACGCCCCCGTGGAGGCAGTGGCCAATCGGCCAACAGGAGTAAGCCAGCATTTTTTTCAGCCGTTGCTCTAGTTGTCACCTCTCTTACTACCGCATCGGTGTCTTCGCCGTTTTGTATACGGAGCGTGACATAGGTTAGGTTGGCGGCTGCAAGGTCGTCTTTTACCTCGTAAGCAAGGTCTTGCATATACACAGCGATACCGAGCTGGCCAATTGCACCATGTAATGCCGATGGCGCGCGCTGCTCGTGGGCTATTTCTGAAGCTTGTAGCAAGAGTAGCATACACGATTCACCCATTTGACGCATACATCGCTCTTGTGTGTCTTCTGACTGAGACGTCATTTGCTCTCGGCCAACGCTGGTGATAACCCTAAGAGTATCTGCCAATGGGCTACTGGGACGAATCAGCGTCTCGTTGACCACTAACCCCATTTGATATATTGGTAAACAGGCATTTTTTCGGCAATCACATCGTCCATTTATTGCATGCTCGGTTGCAGTATCATAGACGCCTATTCTCTTATCGATATCTG
This sequence comes from Saccharimonadales bacterium (SeqCode), assembly GCA_049289035.1. Taxonomy (GTDB): domain Bacteria; phylum Patescibacteriota; class Saccharimonadia; order Saccharimonadales; family Saccharimonadaceae; genus JAPUDQ01. The sequence goes on from JBAQIV010000068.1 coordinate 1,422, forward strand.
GTATGGCATCGACTGCACTATCGAGTATATCGAGCGCTATATGCATGTTTGTACTAAGCTCTACGGCATACCGTCTCGCTTCCTTACCGCTGCGTTGTTGCCACATTAGGCCTATATGACGGCCAGCAAACCCTATGCCAAGCCGTAGAGCTTTACTGGGCTGCACATCAGGACTGGCACGCATTACATGCTGGATGCTTTGGTTTAATCTTGATATATCAATGCCGGTAGGTGTTTCTAGTGAGTGTCGTGGCATGGTACAGTATATTACTATCTGTTTGATAAAAAATCAAACAGATAGCAGAACTCATAGATAATCACTGTTAGCGGCTGATAGCCACTAGCGTCCATTCGCTGTTGTCGCGGCGCAGACGGTACTGGGCTTCACCGTCGCACATGTCCCACAGGCGGGTAATCTGGCCGCCTTTTTGCACGAGCAGTCGTATGCCAGCGTCGAGAAACGTCAGGGTGCGGCCTTCGAATTCGATGCGGCGAGGCACTTCTTCGAAATGTCGGTCAAATGTCACGGCGCTCACCTGCACTGGTTGGTTTATCACTTTTTTTGTCATCACACTATCTCCTAAATTTTAGAGTTAAAAAAGACTGACATGATGACCTTTGAACAAGTCTGTCAGTGAACGTTGGTGGAGATGGTACTACATGGATACGGCAATTCGTCGTTCAGTCGAATCGCTAATGACCGAGGTAGTAAGTGGACGGTACGGCTGTACCGAAAGTGTGTTTGAAAAAGTCCGAAAGTGGAACCAGGCCAGCGATGGCGAATTTGCCGAGTGACCCGGGTACTTTCGTAACTACCACCTAGTATACGGGCTTATGATATAGCGCGTAAGTCTTGTTTTTAGTGGATTTGAGCGTGAAATGTAAAAGTAAATAACCTGAGCCTTAAGAACCTCCTCTAAAGGAGCAGTTGGCCGTATCGGCCAGCCCCTGCTAAGGCTGGTACTATATCAGTTAGTAAGCAGGGGCAGTTGCTCTGAAAAGGAGGTTTTAAAGACTTAGGTTACATAGACCGTGATAGTAAAAAAGCCTATACGTGGGGTATACTGAGGCGTATGAATCAGTTTATGAATAACCGTTATGTGCAGATTGGCGGGTTGACTCTCGGCTTGGCGATCCTTATCTACATGGTGCTATGGATAATTATCACCGTAGCAAATCTCGGTGAGGTGCCGCCTTTTATCACTGTCGTTATATCACTGGGCATTGCAACTTGGCTCGTCTGGAAGTTCTACGCGTGGCGTATCGGCTAGCGGTAATTGGTAAAGTTGATCGGAAAATCAAAATCGTGGCCGCGTACCAGCTGCATAGCTCGCTGTAATTCGTCTTTGCTCGAGCTGCTCACACGTACGGCGTCGCCCTGGATAGTCGATTTTAGTTTGGGCAGTTCATCGCGGATGAGTTTACTAACAGATCGGGCCTTCTCCCCATCGAGGCCACTGACAAATGGAATTTCGCGGGTTAGTTTCATACTGCCCTGCACTGGTTCGTGAGTGAGGTCGAGCAGTTTGGTGCTTTGCCCGCGCGCTATGACGCAGCGGCGTATGATGTCTTCGATAGACTGCAAGTGCATGTCGTTCGCTGCGGTTACGACAAATCCGGTTTTATCGCCAAGCCAGTCGATCGCTGCGGGCGTGCCTTTCAGGTCGTAACGATTGCCGATTTCTCGAGCCACTGCCTGAAAAACGTTGTTGACTTCGGCCTTATCATACTCTGATACTATGTCGAAACTAAATGTTGCCATGCGTATAGTATACTATGCGTTTGCTGAGATTTCTTCGGCCTCTAGGTGTTGCTCTATGGATTCGAGTACTTTATACAATTGTAAGATATCGTAGCGGTTCATGACGCGACATGTCGTATCTTGACTAGCTGGTACCGTAAGATTACCAGGTGATAATTGAGGCTCAGTTATAAACCCTTGCAATCTATCGTTATCTTCTTGCATAACTGTGTACATGATACTGTAAGCCGTACTGTCATCGTTCGACGTGTTGGCGCCAAATGCAAGAAACAGCTCGAAAATTTGAGAATTAGTAGCGACATCATGAGCATGTTCAATATGACACGCCGTCAATACTGGATGCTGGAGATAGCTGAGATCGTCACGTTCGAGAAAGCGAAAACTTCGTGAGTATATGCGTGTACGTCCGTCGTGGTGGTATTCATAGCCACTCTGCATGAGATCGCCATGTTCGAGCACGCTATCAAATCCCGCAATAACCGCTGTAAAATCGTCTGATGTGGTGAGGCTACAGTACTCCGCTCGAGTTCCCGCGGGGCAAAAACTGTGATTGCAGGTGTCGGTGATGATAGCGAGCGTCGTGTGCACACTCATAACTCTAAGCACCGCTGTTATATCTTCATAGAGTGTTTTAGAGAACATATGAATGAGGGTCATAAGCTTCATCTGATCAGGGTACGATGAGAGCATGACGCTGAAGATTGCACGTTCAAGTTCGAGTCGGTCCATAGCATGTACGGACTGTGGGGCTAGCTGATTGAATAGGTCACAGCGTAGCGAGTCGTCGTACAAAAATAACGTGATAATTTCGCGGATAGCGTCCTGCTCTGAATGGTCTCGGAAGGTTTTTTCAATATATCGACCAAAAGATCGTACACAATTACCTCTTAAATCGTCGAGTATATCAGGCGCTATCTGTTCGCCGGTTGCGATACATGCAATAGTATCGTAAAGTTTCGAGCTGATGTTTTGAAAATTTTCTAACGAAGTGAAATATTGTGATATTTCTTCGTGGCTAATTGGGGGTACGTCTTCACCTCTGTTTGACATAGTTAAAATGTACGCACAAACTTGCTACGTGTCAAGTTGAGTGCGGGGAGAATTTATCTCGCGACCGATGGTGTCATGGTATGATACATGGTATAACCAGGAGGATTATGGCACAGACAAAAGGTTCGCTCACACTCACGTTTGATTATCGCTGGGTAGCAGCGGTGTTGCTCTTGATTATCGTCGTCATGCTCGCACTATGGCGACCGTGGCAACCAAGGTATGACGCCCAAACACGCACCATCGACGCCAGCGGTGAGGCTACGGTAAAAGCTGTGCCAGACCAGTATGTATTTTACCCCGTGTATACGTTTAAAGATGCCGACAAAACTGCCGCGCTCGATGCTTCGACCAAGAAAACCCAAGCTGTTGTCGATGGTCTTAAGAAACTGGGCGTCAATGACACTGCGATCAAGACTGCTGTCAATGGCTATCAAGACGGCATGTACAACGCCAATTCATCGTCTGGTGGCTATGTTTACAGTGTGTCGCTCACTATCACGCTGACCGACAAAGATGTGTCGCAAAAAGTACAAGACTACCTAGTGACGACTAGCCCCGAAGGTAGCGTGTCACCGCAACCGATGTTTAGCGATGCCAAACGCAAAGAGCTCGAGAAAACAGCACGTGAAGCTGCCGCTAAAGACGCGCGTAGCAAAGCAGAACAGTTAGCGAAAGACCTAGGCGGCCAGGTCGGCGATGTCAAATCCATCACCGACGGTGCCGGATTTGGCGGCGTCATGCCTATGTATGACAAAGCTATAACCTCTGTCGCTCCCGCAAGCGGTTCACTGACGTTGCAACCAGGTGAAAATGAATTAAATTATACGGTCACGGTCGTGTACTACTTGCGCTAGTTTTGCAAAGAGAAATCTGCAACACTTTAGGCAACTGATGTGCCAAACAGCACGCCGACGTAGTAGGTAATGATCATAGCGGCGAGTCCACCGAGCACAACTCGGGTAATGGCGCGGCGACGTGAGGCTTCACCGACAGTGGCGCTGGCGTAGCCAGTGACAAAGAGAGCGACCAACACTGCTACGATAGTAGCTGGTAGACGGATGTCGTGCGGCATAAAGACGATAGTCAAAAACGGTATCATACCGCCGACGCTGAAAGCGAGAAATGACGCCACGGCAGCTTGCATGGGACTACTGATGTCATCTTCATCCAGGTTAAATTGTGTTTCGAGATGGGCTTTTATAGCGTCTTTGGCGGTCAGTTCTTTGGCGACAAGCCGAGCAGTTTTGGGGGCAACGCCGCGGTGCACATAAGCGGCGACTAGTTCTTCGAATTCACCATCTGGGTCGTCACGAAGGGCCTTTTTCTCACGATCTATAAAGGCTTTTTCGGCGTCGCTCTGGCTGCTGACGGAGACGTATTCGCCGACTGCCATGCTGAGAGCACCAGCGACAAGAGCGGCCAGACCAGCGGTAAAGATAGTGCCGGTGTTGTCGGTCGCACCAGCGACACCCATGACGACACTGCTGATGCTGACGATACCGTCATTGGCGCCCAGCACGGCGGCACGAAGTTTGTTGAGAGTTGCGTTGCTTGTGGTTGATTGAGGTGTATTCATATGTCTAATAGTATACTGCATAATAGCGGTGAATGCGGTTGTTATACCAAGTAAAAAGCCCTACCTTAAGGCAGAGCTTTTTACGTGGTGACCCCGAGGGGAATCGAACCCCTATTGCCGGGATGAGAACCCGATTTCCTAACCGTTAGAAGACGGGGCCAGGTTACTGACGCTCCAATTTACAGTTTGCGATACCGCAATTTACGTGTAGAGGAGCAGAGGCGATTATAGCAAAATATAACAGATACGAAAAGTCTCAGGGCCTTGTGCGCTATATCCGAACTGATAAACCAAGAATTTGCTTACCTACCGCACGGATATGCGCAAGATTTTTTGCGCCGTATTCTCCATTTTCACACACCCCAGCATTTGCGAGACGTATGCGTTCAGCCAACGAGATAGGGGATTCTGAGGAGGCAGCTGCTATCGAGACCCAGTCAGTGATGCCATTGATCTGTTTTTCCTTATCCTTATCGGGATCATCGCCCGTATAGCGATCAAGCGTAAGGACAGATGCAAGATTATCAGCACAGCGATTTTGAAACGCGAGTTGTTGTTCGGGGAATGATTCGTTAATTTCAGGCATTCTTTTATTATAGCATAAACGTAGCCATTTTGTCAATCACCCATCTGTTTGATGATGTCGATGAGCTTGCGAGGGGTGATCTCGGCTTTTATGAGGTAGCCATCGGCTTTGGCTTCCATAGCGAGGCGCGATTCATCGTCTTGTTCGAAGTTGGTCAGTATGATGACGCGGCTGTTGGGGATCTGGTCTACGGTACCGTTGCGAAGTTTATTGAGCACGTCGTTGCCCTGCGCTTCGGGTAGCATAATGTCGAGCAGTATGAGGTCGTATGATTTGCTGGTCGCAGCAGCGTAGCCCTGAGTACCTGAGACGACCCAATCGACCGCATAGCCTTCTTTGCGGAGGCTGCGGACGTACATCTCACCGATAAAGCGATCGTCTTCGATGACAAGGATAGAGCTAATAGCTGACATAGTCGATTATGATCCGATCTTTGAATGGTTTTTGATCCAGCCGGCCGAGGACTGTATGATGTCCTCGTTACCATTATTACTTGCGAGCAGTTTATCTGCAACCGTCGAGTAGATCGGCACGGTAAAACTAAACACCGATCCCTCGCCTTCTTTGCTGCTGACGCCAATTTGTCCGCCGTGTGAAGTTATGATAGCCTTGCTGATATATAGCCCGAGGCCCGTACCCGCCACAGAGCTGCGTGAGCGGTGTGACCGGTAAAATTTGGTAAACAATCCACTCATGACTGACGTCGGTATACCGATACCTTTGTCGGTGACAGAGCAACGTACAAAATTGCCATCGACCGCTGCTGTGACGGTAATCTGGCCGCCTTCGTGACTGTATTTGACGGCGTTGTCAACGAGGTTGGCGAGTACTTCGGTCAAGCTGTTGCGATCGGCGGCGATCGTCGGTAAGTCGTGCGGGATTGCGACCGAAAGCAGCCGGTTTTGGGTAGTGGCACGGAGTTGTAGGTCGTCGGCAACCGTTGCATATATGTCGATCAGGCGATCTTCGTTGAGGTGAAGTTTGAGATGGCTGCGGTCGTATTTGGCGACATTTAAGATGTTATTGACGTAGCCGCTGAGGCGGCTAGCGGACACATCGAGGCGTTCGACAAGTTCTTTTTGGTCGCCCTTGAGAAGTGGGCCAATTTCTGACAGCAGTACGTCGAGGTAGCCGCGTATGACGGTAATTGGTCCGCGTAGTTCGTGAGCAGCGACCGATATGAAATCGACGGCGTCCTGGTCGTCGCTGTAGGTCGTCGTGCGGTCTATGGTGACAATGCGGGTTTCGACACCACCTGGAGCATCTTTTTCGTAGTAAGCAATTACGTCATAGAGGCGGCGCTCGGGACGGTCGGCGCCAGCATCGGCAATGCGCTGCCATATTTTGTCGGCACTAACTTTTTGTTCTTCGACAAAATCTAACCACATCATGAGCGAGTCGCTGTCGTCAAACAGTAGTTTTAACACCGTTGCACCCTCAGCATTTTTGACAACCGGCGCCCGTTTGTTGGTGTAGGTAATCTCGCGATTTTGGTCGAGACAGATGATACCACACGGTAGAGTATCGGCAAGGTCGGAGCTGGTAGGCTCGGTTGTGGGTGCTGACACGGTACGGTCGTAGATAGTCTGGACCATAGCTTTTAGACCGCTGACCTCGTGCTGGGGCTCATTGATGTGTGGTGGTATAACGTCGTTGGGTTGCCCCGATATCTTCACAATGGTGCGGGCAATAAAATCCAGTGGTAGCATAGCACGCAGTAACACAAAATACATCACGCCGGCCTGCAACACGACTCCTATGATGGCTAGTATCAGCGCGACGGTCTGTCCGCTCAGTGCCATGACGGCCACAATCGGTATGTTGACAAGGATGAGTACAATACCACCAAGCAATAGGATATGGCGGCGATGCCGAGGAAAAAACTGATCTAACCTCATCGCCAGGATACACTCTTGCCGTTGGCGACGGCGGTTATCCAGGTTTGACCGCGTGCAAGCGTGATGTCTGCCCCGCTACTGTCACGTAGTACAAGGGTGGATTTTTCACTATCACGTGACCAGGTGCCTTCGGTGACGGTGCCATTTTGAAAGACGTAGACCTGGCCGCTACCGGTGGTTGTAATCTGTTCGCGATTGCCGTCGGTGCCTTCAAGCGCTGTAAATTCGTTGACCTTGAGCGCTATGACGACGCGCGGGGCGATGCGGCCGCCTTCGCGGTCAGTATGCGGCGTACCGTTGTGCGAGCGCGCATACGTGTGAGACGCAGCATCATAATCGTAGTGCACGGCGTATGCGCCGCTACTGACACCGATGTCCACCGACGTGACCGTGGCTGGCGGGTCAACTTTTTCAGTATTTTTCTTCGGTAGCGGTGTGCGAGTAAATGGAGTGAAGGTACTCGCTGTCTTGCCTTTACTGCTGCGCAGGGCGTCGAGTTTATCAAAGCTAGTATAGACATTGTGTGGTGCCTCGCGGTCGGCAGTGCGCCAATAATAGCTACCGTACGAAAACTGGTCCATGTCGAGCCCGTACGAGCCGCTGCCTATCATCTGACGAGCCCGGTAACTACCGCCGACATGCGCTATAGCAGGGTCGTAGGCACTTGCCCACTCGACATAGTAGGGCCTGATACTGCGAACTGGTCCAATCAAGCCTGGCCGTGACTCTTGATACAGCGCCAAAAATCGCGTTATGCCACCTTCAGCGACTGCTTCATACACAATACCGGCGTCTTTTATGCCCGATTGCGGCCGTGCGTCGGTGCTGTTTTCGATCATAACCGCAGTAACAGGTCGTTTGGTGGCGTCTTCCGTCGTTTCGGCACCGGTGAGCGGTGAGTAAAATTTTGGAGCTTCTGGGGTAGTTTTAGGCAATGTTACGGTGGCAATCGATGGTTCGGCTGTGCTGCGTATAAGCGCGAGTAGTATCAAGCCGACGGCGACTATAATAGCGACAGCCATAACAAAATACCGCACGCCATGATTGTCGTGAAGGAGTTGGTGAACTCGCGTCCAGCGTCGCGGCATGGAGCCGGTAAGACTGGGCGATGGCTCGCGAGTGATTGTGTCGAGCGAGTCGCTGTCTGGGATGTGGGGTGTACGAGTGTTTTTATGTCGACCGAGCATAGAGGTAGTATAGCAAAAAGCTTATGACTATGCCACGTTTCGTCAGTGTATCTACCAGCGTGCACCGTGCTGAATCGCACCAACGATAATCATGGTTTGGACGGTAAACCACATGAACTGAGCAGTCAAGATGACTCGTTCGCGGTGTAAGATGGCATACCAGATCCAGATAGCCGACGTAATATCGAACATGATCCAGGTTGAAAGTGCGATCGACGACGCGTCGCTACTCACAAATATCTTCACAACTTGCGGTATAGTCGCGATAGGTCCGACCATGGCCGCGATCAATGTCAGGCGGTCGACAAAACGTCGCTCGCGCGCTGAGTGACGTTTTTTAAGATGATGTTTTTTATAGATATGATGGGGCATGTTTGTTTTGTTATGCTACTGGAGAATTGTACACTATGAGTTCATACGGTACAAATAACCGATCGCTAGGTCAATAGCCGTGCAGAGACACCTCACGTACTTTGGATCTAAACGAATGCTCGACGGATTCGTTCGAGTGTTTTTTGTTTGCCGAGTAACGCCAGGGTAGCCGGAAGCTCGGGGCTAAACGGTGCCCAGGTGGTGACGACGCGTACCAGGCCGAAGAGGATGGCGGGTTTGAGCTGGAGGCTTTCTAGTAGTTGGTTGAGGGCAGCTTGAATTGATTCGGCAGTCCATTCGGTCGTTTCTAGGGCGTCATGTACGGCTTGCAAGATCTGTTTAATTTCACTTCGTTCAAGTTTAGAAAGCTGTTTGTTATCTGTGATGAGCGACCAGTTTTCACTTGGTTCGGCAAAAAAGTAGCCATAGTCGCGTAGGTCAACGAGAGTTTTTAGACGGTCTTGCGCCAATGCTAAGACTTGCTTTTTGTACGCTTCGTCGGCACTAGCCGCACTGGCTGGCCAAAATGATACGATAGCCAGAGACGCGTCTCCTTCTCGCATCATGGGAGGGTGCTGCGATTCACCCTCATTGCTCATTGCTAACCCCATATTGCCACTAGCCCGTGCATACAACTCATCGAGCGAGAGGCCGCGAATAAACTGACCGTTCACCCATAGCAAACGTTTTTCGTCGAAACGGGCGCCGCTACGCTGGACGCGAGCAAGCGAGAATTTTTCGATCAACTCGGTTTCAGTGAATATTTCTTGCTCGGTGCCGTCGTTCCACCCCATGGTGGCGATAAAACTCATCATGGCTTCACCCAGGTAGCCGTCACGAATGTAGTCGAGCACGTCTTTGGCACCGTCGCGTTTGCCGAGTTTTTTGTTGCCTTGTTCGTTCATGATGTGGGGTAGATGAGCAAAAGCTGGAAGCAGTAGTCGATCACCTATAGTTTCTTCAGACCCGCTCGGCGCAAACTGATGTATGGCAGGAGCCTCTTGCCTCGCTCCTGGCGGAAAGCCAGAGTCTTCAGAAACCATAGGTGACCGACTACAAGGTGTCATGTCAAACCCAAGCGCATCGTAGAGGTTGAGGAAATTTGGCATGCTACTGACGAATTCTTGGCCGCGCATGACGTGCGTGACGTGCATTTCGGCGTCGTCGACAATATGGGCAAAATTATAGGTCGGGTAGCCGTCGGATTTCATGAGCACAAAATCGTCTATGACTTCTGGTCCGGTGGTGATATCGCCCATCACTTCGTCGTGCCAGGTGTAGGACCTGGGTTCGCTTTTAAATCGCAGTGGCTGGCTACCGTCCCATTCGGGTGGGCTTGCGGGGCGATGGTTGCGGTACAAAAACGGCTGTTTTGCAGCCTGGGCTTGTTCGCGAAAGGCTTGGATTTGCTCTGGGGCGTACGGGTCGGCATAGGCGCGTCCTGCCGCAACGAGTTCTCTAGCCCAGCGCTGGTAGGTTTTGAGGCGTTGACTCTGTACGTATGGAGCGTACGGCCCGCCGATGTCGGGGCCTTCGTCATAGTTCAAACCAATAGCGTGCAGGCTACGTATGAGGTGCTCAGCGCTGCCAGCAACTTCACGTTTTTTGTCGGTGTCTTCAAAGCGTAGTATAAATGTCCCGCCCTGCTGTCGCGCTAACAGATACGCAAACAATGCCGTACGAATGCCGCCGACATGCAAATATCCTGTCGGACTGGGAGCGAAACGAGTGCGGGTGTTGGCTAGTGGAAGATGGCGAGTGGGAGATGGCATAGCACGGTAATTATATCATCGCCATATTCCAATAGCTAATTGCCAATTGCCAGACTACAGACTCTGGGCGATTTTTACGACCTGGTCGGGTCCGAGCGGGGCGTCGCCAGAGATGGTGTACAGGGTACCGGCGTTAACCCACGCAGCGTGGTTGTTGTAGGTGTAGATAGTGAGGCCGCCAGCTTGGGTGATATCGTAGTGCTCTGAAGCGGTCGCAACGACATTGTCGAGAACCGACTGTGAATCAAACTGACTTTTCTTCTCTGTTATGGTATAGCCAGTTGTACCACCGTTGGCAGCGAAACCAAGTGTTACTTGTCCATCCGTATATGCGACCGGTCCATGGAAGCTGTAGCCGTTTGGCGTGTAGTTGGGGAAGCTCGCATTGACACCGGCTTGTGAAGCAGCAACACGAACCGACAGATGAGGCATGTTGATATATGACAAATAGCCGCCTAGCAACATGATAGCAAAACACGCAGCCATGATGGAGCTAACTTTGGCTGGTCGGTGAAGACGCGGCTTTTTAGCGGGGGCGTGGGTGTTTGGCGTGGCGTGCGCTAGTTTTGTGGCGATGAGGTGGTCTTTGAGTTCGCGCGATGTCATAGCGGGTTTAGGTGCAGCAGAACGAACGGGCTGCTTGTGATGGACAGCAGCTATCACGTGCGATGTTTTTTCGGCGGCATGTGCAGTTTTGGGCTGAGCAATATGCGGTGCAAACTTGCTGATAGACGGACTTTTTGCGACATGAGCACGCTGCACGGTGTGTTTGCCAGCATGGTCGTGTGCACCCTGAGGTTTGGCGACGATATCACGACGAAGTGTCGTGCTGTGTTGTAACGGCGCGGCGCGGTGCTTGGCAGGCTGACGAGCTGGTTTCGCTGTCGATGGCGTCGCAGTATGCTTCACCGGTATAGTATGCTCGACAGCAGCCGGTTGGTCTGTCGGCAAGCCTGTGGCTGTGTCGTAGGTTCGTCCATTGATAACAATGTGTGTGCGTGTCCCCATAATTCCCTCTGTTTTTGTTGTACGATAGTTCTTGCTCTAATCGTAAGGGTTTTTACGAGAGAATGCAAGAGCAATTTTAAGAGACGAGTATTTACTATCTGCCGGTGAGCGACTACCATAAGACTGTATGCACAATTCACATATGAGCAAACGCAAGCGTCAAGCTATATTATTTTTTACCTATGGGTTTATGACGTTGGCGGTTATTGTTATAACGGTTGTCTGTCTCCTACTGGTACTGGGGTATAGGTTTGATGTCAAAGACAAACGTATTGAGCAAGGTGGGCTTATCCAATTTCGTACTATGCCAGCAGCGGCGCAGATTGTTGTCGACGGAGTGCAGTTAGATGGTAAAACGCCGACAAAAACAGAGGTTTCGGCCGGCAGTCATACTGTCGTGATGCGTCGTGATGGGTATGAAAATTGGCAAAAAACCGTGTCGGTCGACGCTGGCGAGCTCCGCTGGCTAGACTATGCTCGGCTGATCCCAAAAACAATTGCGTCAAAGTCGGTCGCGCCCGCGGCTAATGTCACGGCCGCTCAGGCGTCACCTAATCATGAATACATTGCGGCGCTGGCAACCGATGCGCCAACCGCAATCAAACTTTTTGACATACGCGACCAGACAAAAGTGACCGCCAAAAGCTTCGTGATCCCAGAGGCGGTGCTCACAAAAGAAGCTGGTGCAGCTTCGTCGCTACTGTTAGTCGAGTGGGACATCTCCTCGCGCTATTTGCTTGTACAACATCGTAATGGAACGGTGGTTGAATATATTCGAATTGACCGTACAGTAGCCGACGGCGCTGCACGTAATATTACTCGAGAATACAATCTACCGTTTCACGATATGCATTTTTCAGGCACAAGCGGCAACGTCTACTACGCCATGACAGGAACCGATATTCGTCGGGTTGATGTGGGCGCAAAATCGGTGTCGCAACCGCTCGTTATCGGCGTCGAATCGTACGTGCTGTATGGTGATGCAACAATCGCTTATGTCGCGCGTACCCCGGCACAAACCCTGGTGGGGCTGCTAAAAAATGACAAAGCGACCACCATACGAACCTTGCCAGTCTCTGAACCGGTGTGGGTAGACTATACCGAATACTTTTATCATCGGTATCTTGCTATTGGTTCGCGAGCACACGTCGACGTAGTACGTGATCCGGTAGATGCCGCTTCTTCACTTCGTCCGTATGTCACGACGTCACTTCCCTATGAGATACAGTGGCTGCGTTTTTCAGACAATGGTCGCATGTTGTTTGCCGGTAGCGGCCGAGCCTACGATGTCTACGACCTTGAGACGTCTGAAAACACACTGGTGAATACCGACGAAGCGGGGACCGACGGTGCGCCTATGCTACTTGACAACTACTATCTCATCGACAATCCGACTGATACACTGCGGCTCTACGAATTCGATGGTACCAACCGTCATACAGTGGTAAAAAGTGAACGGACGCTACCGGCAGTACTGAGCAGTGACCAGCGGTATCTGTATTCATTTGTGCGCGAAGCTGACGCGCTCGTCTTGCAGTCGTCTCGATTTGTCCTCGACTAGAGCCCGAACAACCGTTCGAACAGCGTCGGTTCGTTGCCGCTGATGGCAGCTGGCGGGTTAGTATCGGGTGCTTTGTCGGTGGCGACGGCGGCATTGGGGTCGGGACTAATCTGATCGGCATAGACCACAAACCGTTTGTAATTGGTGCCGACCGGCGTACAGGTAATCAGCGTGGCCGTGGGTTTGGCTGGTGGTGCGATAAGTTTGGCCACTTCACTTGGGAGTATGGTCTCTGTTTTGGTTACAAGATAGGTGTAGCGGGTACCACGATAATTGAGGTAAAATTTGTCCCCGACGCCAAGTTGCTCAAGCTGGACAAAGATAAATTTGTAAGGGTTGTCGTTGAAGACACTCCCGCTGGAGTGGCCAAGGAAAGCGGCATTGCCCTTTTCACCTGGGTTGGCGCTCGCACCCGGTAGGTTGTAGTGCACCACGCCGCGTTTGAGACCGGCTTGCACGGGGGCTTCTTCCCAGGTGGAGACATCGTAAACAACCGGTGCATCGACGTTGATTTTGGGTATGACGATACGCGGCTCGTCGCTAACCTTTGTGCTGCTCGATGCATCGAGTATGATATCTTGGGCTTTAATCGAGCCAGGGCTCACGTAATATCGTATCTGTGACGCGATGACGCTTTCGAACTGCAAAAACAAAAAGACCGACATGACAGCCAGTGCGCTGATAACTGGTATAAAATGACGACTACGGCGGATTTTTTTCGTTTGAGCGTGGATTTTTGAAGTCAGCTCGTCTTTGATCTCGCTGAGGGCGGCATCTTTTGTGATACCCTGGGGTGATGGCTTATCGGGAGCCGTGTGAGCAAACTGAGGCGTACTAGTGGTCCCCGAAGCCTCTGGTGCCACGCGGCGTTGCTGGCGAGCATGGGCCTGGGCCAGATAGTAGCGTTCATAATACTGCTGATAATACTGTTGCCATGCGGTATGATAGCGTTGCCACTGGTCGACATTGACGTCGTGTGGCTGAGATTCATCATGTGTTCGGTCGTAGGCGTTTTCAAGGGGCTGTGGTTGGGGTGAACTCGGCGTTGTCGCTGCCGGAGCGTCGTACAGCTGATTGATCTGCTGACGCATAAGAGAAACAGCCAGATCACGATCGGGCTTGGCGGATGGCTGATTTGTACCCTGTAAAGGAGCGCCAGTCACCGGTGTATTGTCATCAGAATTCATATACGATAGATTCCCACTCTGTTTTAGTATACAATTGTTGAGTACTTTTGCATATCGTTCCTCTTGTGCCTAAGGTGGCGGAATTGGTAGACGAAACTACATTGTAGTTTTAAAATCACAGTATGATGGGCGAGTGGCGGAATTGGTATACGCGTCAGACTCAAAATCTGATGATCATTCGATCTTGAGGGTTCAAGTCCCTCCTCGCCCACCATACTGTGATTTTTCGCTTGACAGCGCATCCGCAGCTTGCGGATGCTTCTTCGCCAAAATCTGGTGTCCACTCGGACGTGCTGGTTCGATTCCAGTTCGCGGCTGTCGTAGGCTCGATATATCGATCTTGATGTGAGATCCGCCCGTCGGCGGATGCTTCTTCGTCAAATCCCCCTATGATCGAGAAATTGAAACGATGCTCGCCGCGATGGCTTCGAGTGGTCTGCTAGGGCTCCACAGCTGATAGCACGCCGCGTGAGTGGCAACAGTACCGCGCCAGATGAGCATAGGCGTGTTAAATTCTTGGGTGACGACCCGACTTGCCGAGGCGATGATCAGCTGGTTTTGATGATAGGTAACAATACAACATGGATACGTCACGGTAAATTTGTGGAGTGTGTCGACAAGCAGCGACAACTGCATACTAAAACTCAGCATTTTCGGGTAATACACAGCCTGAAACAGTTTTTGTAGTTGGGCAAATGACAGCACAAGTGTCGTTCGGGGCCGGTCGACAACTTTGTGCGCCGCTGCCATAACCAGCTCAATTGCGTCTCGGGTGATCGTGAGCGGGCGATCGGTGACGAGGAGCGCTTCATAAATCATCGCCGTCTCAGAGTTACGCCCTGCATCACCGATGAGCAGTGTGTGGTCTGACCACGCCAGACTTGCGAGCACCGTCGGCTCTGCTTCGCGCGACATACCGCCCGACGGGTTGGTCGGCACAAATACTGTATCGAGAACACTTAGGGGTATAGTAGGCTTGAGAGTATCGGGCAGTACCGCCCTGACCTGCCCGGCACCGCACGTCAGCGCTTCTTGGTAGGCAGTTGCGACAGCAACAAACCCATGTGCGTTGCCGCCAATGATGGCCAGTTTACCGGCTCGACTACGTTGCTCGGGTCGATTCCACTCTATGTCAGGAAACAGCGGAGCGTCACTAGTTTGCGTGAGCCAATGAGAAGTATCCATAGTGAACGACGTTGCTTAGACGACTTTCGCTAGTTCGGCGCGGGCCCACTCTAGCATGGCGATGGCGTAGGGTTGACCATCGTCGCCACGCGAGCCGTGTTTGAGAATGTCAACCATAGCCGATGTACTGTCGCGCGCAGGGTCGTTGACAATCCAATGAATTAAGTCGGCGTGGGTGATGTCGGCGAGCCATTCGAGCGAACTGACTGCCTCTTGCAGACGCTTGAGGCGCTCGGGATCACCACTTGGGAACCGTGCATCGAACCACTGTTGCCATTGCCGAGAGTCTGCGACGACACCGATGACAATTGTGCGCTCAAATGGCAGGGTTCGTAGTACGGTGACGACATTTGAGATGGTTTCAAGAATG
This sequence comes from Saccharimonadales bacterium (SeqCode), assembly GCA_049289035.1. Classification (GTDB taxonomy): domain Bacteria; phylum Patescibacteriota; class Saccharimonadia; order Saccharimonadales; family Saccharimonadaceae; genus JAPUDQ01. Next base: position 16,939 of record JBAQIV010000068.1, read on the forward strand.
TTATAGGTACCAGGATAATTACGCATCTCAGTCCAGTACAAATAGCCAGTAGTTGGGTGCACCATGTATTGCACGAGATCGCGCCGGTGAATTGCATCCAGGATTGCCGTGACACTTTGGTCGTCGTGGGAAAAATACTCAAACTCCCCGGCCGGGTCATCGGCCCGTCGAGGCCGGGTGGTAAAGTCCACCACGCGTGCACAGTCAGCTTCACGCGCAGCAACTTGCTCGGTCAAGTATGATTTACCGCATGCCGATGGCGCCACTACCATGGCGAGCGTTTTGGTACGCATATCGGCAGTGATGGCGTCGTTGGGTCGATACTGTAACTGCAACACCCGTGCTGTATCGAGACGTTCTTGGACTGCTGGGCTAAGGCTCATACACACCATTCTACCCCCTTCCACTTCGTTTCGGAGCCGTACTCCGAAAAATAGGAATATGATATAATAATGAAAATGCAAAGGAACAGAGAGAGATACAAGACGTTTATTGAGGATACGTATTATCACGTCTACAACCGTGGTGTCGAAAAAAGGATAATTTTTGACGATGATCGAGACCGTGAAGTATTTCTCAATCTCCTAAAACGGTATGTGTCGCCTGATGTAGCGCGTGATCCCCTGGGTCGACCATACAACAATTACGCGCAAGACGTCGAGTTGCTGGCCTATTGTTTGATGCCCAATCATTTTCATCTCTTATTCTATCTTCGCCACACGGACGGAATTAAACTGCTGATGCACGATGTTTCCACCGCCTACAGTCGGTATTATAACGACAAGCATGACCGTGTTGGACCACTGTTTCAGAGCCGCTACAAAGCAAGCGCGATCCTCGATGAATCATATCTCCTTCATATATCACGCTATATCCATCTCAATCCGCACAATTGGCGCGAAAGTACATGGTCGAGTCTGTCGTACTGGTTGGGTCGACAGCGGGCAAAGTGGATACATCCTGAGAGGTTACTTGATGCGACCCCTCAGAGTTATCTCCATTTTATGAAAGACTATGAAGATCACAAGATGATGCTTGACACCATTAATGCTAGCCTTGCTGTTTCGGAGCCGTACTCCGAAAAATAAGAATGTTGCATAATATGTTTTTTCGAATTTTTAGATTTCGATGCTGACTGGACAGTGGTCGGAGCCCATGACGTCAGGGTGAATTTGGGGATTTTTGACGCGGGTTGCAATGCGCTGACTTGCTAGCCAATAGTCTATACGCCAGCCGACGTTGCGAGCGCGAGCGTTGGCCCAGTGTGTCCACCAGGTGTATTTGTCGGGTGTGTCTGGGTAGGCAGCGCGAAACGTATCGACATAGCCAGCGTCGAGGTAGTCTTGAAAACGACGGCGCTCTTGGTCGGTAAAACCGTGTTTGCCGACGTTGGCTTTGGGGTTGGCGAGGTCTATCTCCGCATGGGCGACATTCATATCGCCGCAGTATAAGACTGGTTTGAGCGCTTCGAGTTGACGCAGGTAGGCCAAACAAGCCGGATCCCAGTTGTCGTGGCGGAGGCTCAATCGGCTGAGGTCGCCTTTGCTGTTTGGGGTGTAGCAGGTCACGACCCAGTAATTCTCGAACTCGGCGGCGATCACCCTACCCTCTTCATTGGGGTTGCCATAGGTGTCACCCGTGACGCTGTATTTTTCTATGATGTCACTTGGGAAGCCGTCTATGTATCTGATAGGTTTTACTTTGGAGAAAATTGCCGTACCACTATATCCTTTTTTGACGGCGCTAAAAAAATGTTCGTCGTACTGCGGTAGGTCTATCTCGACTTGGCCTCGCTCAGCTTTAGTTTCTTGCAGGCACAAGATATCTGGGTCGTGTTTTTTTATAAAATCTTGCAGTGCCCCTTTGTTAAGTACTGCACGGATACCGTTGACGTTCCAGGAGTAAAGTTTCATGATTCGAGTAAACGTAGCCGCATATCGTGAAGTTTTAAACGGTCTTCATAATCGTCGAGTGTGGCTGAGTGTTGTGCAAGTTTAGGTTGATGATCAGTAACTGCCTCTGCGATTCTTACAATTTTATCGTCCATTTCTTCTAGGAGTAGTTCGACTCGCCGTAAGTCGCCACGTATTTCAAGCTGCCCTTTTTCAAGTCTACCCACAGAAGATTCAAGGCCGCTAACAGATGCTTCGAGTTTCGATTGTCCTTTTTCAAGTTTGCCAACAGAAGATTTAAGATTGTCTACGGAAGATTCAAGGCCGCTAACAGATGCTTCGAGTTTCGCTTGCCCTTTTTCAAGGCCGCTAACAGATGCTTCGAGCCTTGAGAGACTTTCCAGAATTTGCGTTGTTACATCGTCGTTCATGTGGTTAATTATAGCATGCTACACTGGTAGTATGTACAAACGAATCTTACTCAAATTATCAGGTGAACAGCTGGCTGGGGAGCATGAATTTGGGGTTGACCCTACCATTGCACAGTTTTTGGCAGACGAGATCAAACCAGTGGTGGCGAGCGGTACGCAAATCGCGATTGTCGTCGGCGGGGGCAATATGGTGCGGGGTGCCGAAGTTGCTGGTAACGGCATTCGACGCGTCACGGCCGACCAAATGGGTATGCTCAGCGGCCTTATCAACGCTATGGCGCTGACGGACATCTTTGAAAGCGAAGGCCTGACAACGCGCTGCCTGAGCTCGGTGTTTGTCGAGCAATTAGCCGAGTCATTTTCGTATCGTCTGGCCGAAAAACATTTGCAAAATGGCCGTGTGCTGTTGATCGCCGGCGGTATGGCCCGGCCGTATTTTAGTCACGACACCGCTGCGGTGAGTTTAGGGTTGGAGCTGGACTGTGAAGTTGTCATGAAATCGACCAAAGTTGACGGTCTGTACGACAAAGACCCAGCCAAGTTCCCCGACGCGAAGCGGCTCGAAAATGTCACGTTGACACAAGCCTCATCTGACGATAACATTCGCGTTATGGATCGCGCCGCCCTCGGCCTCGCTGCCGAACAATCCAAACCAATTCTGATCTTCGACGCATTCACACCAGGCAATCTTGCAAATGTTGTCGCGGGCGAACCAATCGGTACCCTACTTCACTAATCTAGCGAAGTGATTTTTTATGCTCACGTTCGCTGTCGCGACGTTTTATGGTTTCGCGTTTGTCCCAGCGCTTTTTGCCTTTGCCAAGTGCGATGACGAGTTTTATATGGTGGCCTTCGGTGAGTAATTTGGTCGGGATGATGCTCATACCGGCCTTTTTTTGGGCAGCGAATTGATCGATTTGCTTGCGATGCGCCAGTAGTTTGCGCGCGCGACTGTCGACGCTACGCTCTATACCGCCGCGTTGGTTGAGTTTAAGGCTAAAACTGGCGTTGTTGAGCCATAATTCACCATCACGAATGGTCACAAACGAGCCGCGAAGCTGCACGTGCCCATCGCGCGCTGCCCGAGTCTCGGGCCCCGTCAGGACGATGCCCACGACCAAATCCGACGACAATTCATAGTCAAACCGCGCTCGGCGGTTGAGGATAGCACTCGGTTTGGCTGGCTTTTTCTTCATAGCACCATTGTATCAGAGGTCGGTACTTGACACAAACGCAGTAAGCGTGATATAATATAAAAAGATAGCCTCGCCCTGAGGCGTTACCTCACTCGGGCGACGCGTCGCCCCTTGACTTAGGAGTTGCAGATGATCAGGTTCCTGCCTAATGCGTTGACGCTGAGTCGCATGCCTCTGGCGGTGTCGCTGCTCTATTTTGCAGCACAGGCGAACTGGGCGACGGCCGCCATTCTGTTTTTTGTCGGTCTTGCGACTGACTTTCTCGACGGCGCGCTCGCCCGGCGGCTGAAAGTGACGAGCACGCTAGGCGGACAGGTCCTCGAGCCCATTTGCGACCTAGCGCTAGCAGTAGCAGGTGTCATAGGATTGCTCATGGCCCGGCAGCTCAGTCTACAGGTTGCATGTGGCTTGGCGGCCCTAACCATTCTGTTGCACGCCGCAAATACGTACGGTAATCAGACGATCCAGAAACATGCCTACTACCTCCATCCTCTTTTCTATATCGCTGTTATATGCGGTACGGGATTGGGATATCTCGCCCTCGCTGTGCCCACTTCGCTCTATGCGTACATCGTTTCGGTGTATGTGGGGGTGTGGTGTGCTGTCGGCTATGCGAAACGGCAGAGAGTGCAAGACTGGTTCAAAAAGCTATGATCAAACTTCTAGACAAGGGAGCCGCCCAAGTATCCGCCTAACAGCGGAGAAAGGGCGGCTTCGTCATGCCATGGCACATAGTAAGTATGGTATTATAACAACAATAGTTAAAGGACAGTATGCGAATCGTCTTATCGAGTGAGAGTTATTGGCCTAACAAAGATGGCGGAGCAGTTTTCGAACACCGTCTAGTAAGTGAATTGGTTGCTGCCGGACATGAAGTGGCAGTGCTGGCACCAGGTCAGCATTGGCGTAGCTCTATACAACATGATGACGCTGGAGTGATTTATCGGACGCCGTCGGTTGTATTACCATTTTCGAAGCGGCAGTATCGGGTCACCTACTACGCACGCTCCCAGGTGCGACGAATGATGCGTGAGTTTTGTCCAGAAGTTATTCACATTCATACTATGGGCATCTTGGGTAGCTGTCTACTACGCGCAGCGCAGCGCCGTGGTCTGCCAGTGGTTGCGACAAATCATTTGATGCCCGAAAATCTATTGATGAGCATGCCGAGCTGGATTCAAAAGAATGCATGGCTACACAGAATTATGTGGAAGCGTATCGTTGCATTTCATGAGCGCTGCGATATTGTCACGAGTCCGACACCAAGTGCAACAGCACTGCTCACACGATACGGTTTGACGCGGCCGTTATATGCCATAAGTAATGGTATGGACACGACTGACTATCGCCCAGCGAATCCACAAGAGTCGAGTATAGGCGTTTTGAAAGATCTAGGTATAGGACGGCGTGATTATGTCTTGTACCTAGGGCGCATAGGGGCTGAGAAACGAATCGACACGCTTTTGGAAGCGTACGCGACACTTGCACACGAATACCCTACCCACGACCTCGTGATTGCTGGCAAAGGTAACCGACTCGAGGCACTTCAGCGTCGTGCTCGTGAGCTGGGCTGTGATGACAGGACACATTTTACAGGCTTAGTGACTGATGAACAGAAAAAATCACTGTATCAGCAGGCGGCGCTGTACTGCATAACTTCACCAGCCGAGCTACAAAGTATTACAACCATGGAAGCAATGGCAAGTGGCTTACCGATTATCGCTGTCGATGTGGTTGCGCTTCATGAGCTGTGCCACGATGGCAAGAATGGCTATCTCATACCTGTTGATGATGTCGAGGCATGCGCTCGAAAACTACGCCTCTTACTAAACGACGAAGCGCGACGACACAAGTTTGGTGAGTGGTCACGAGAATATATTATCGCCCACCATGACAATCGACGTACATATGAGCAGTTCACCGCCCTTTACCATCAGCTGATCTGTGAACCGCCACAGCACACGTAAGATTGCTTCAATCAATCTTGGCTTTTTGAGATACTGAGTTATAAATTGAGAGGAAGCGTTGGCACATTTGCGCTGCCGTCAGATGGGACGACAGTAATTTTGACTGCTGCTGCATCGAACGTAACAAAGAGGGGTGAGTGAGGAGTTGGTGCATCCCATCCTTGAATGCACTGACACTATGATTAATTAATAGCGAATTTTTATCGGTTACGCCGACTTTCAGGCGGTTGTCACAGTACAATATGGCGGCGCCAGCGCTGGCTGCCTCAGCGAGCACCATACCCTGCGTATCGAACCGGTATGACGCAAACACGAATACATCACTATTGGCAAACTCGTTGGCGACGCGTTCGTGATCTTCGAAATGCCCAAGAAATTGTATACGATTTCTTGGGCGCAATTCATGTGCCAACTGCTTGAGGGAACTTTCTTCGGTGCCGGTACCAAGTATGTAGAGCTCTGCATTGCACTCGGGCAGTGCGGCAAACGCCCTAATGATGATATCGACTCTTTTTTCTGGGTCCAGCCGTCCGCAGCTTAAAAAGCGGATGGTGTCATCGAGTGATCTGATGCGCCGAGCATGACGAAACACATCGTTGATGCCGTTAGGGATGACAAACCCTCTGTCAGCTATGAGGCCTCGTGTTGCGTCATTGATGTTGTTGATCACGAACTCAGCCGGTGACGTAAATGCATCGACAAATCGTGCTAGTTTGGCGACGGACTTCCAGTCGAACCTTGCTAAACGAGTGTCTTCGACTGACGTTAGTTTTCTTGGCGATCGTACTTTGACTCGATCACGATCACTTCTGATTCGTTTCATCATAAATGGCGCGAATTTCATAAATGTATAGGTGTTGAGTGCGGCGCTCAACGGTGCTGTGCGATGAGTACCGGCGTAATTAGAATGAAATGTATGCACGTGCGGTATGCCACATTTCTTTGCGATTTTAGCGGCCAAAAACATAGCACCCCGTTCATTTTGCGAGTGGACGATATCGAATGTGTAGCGTTTCATAATGTCTTCAGCCAGTGCATCACCAAACTTGAGAGAACAGAGAAAGCTAGGTGTGCCGTGGATATGCCACGAGTCCAGCACTTCTGATTTGATACCAGTCGGCGCGACAAAAAAAGGCCTTGGGGCGAATAACACCACGTCGTGACCTAATGCGTGCAGCTCACTAATTTGCAACTCGATTGAACGGGCTACGCCGCCGGAATTGGGGTAAAAATCGTCGGTAAATATACCGATACGGAGGGGTGCCGTGTTCATGGTGCTATTGTAACAGAGTTCACCTCGTTCCTCACTGTCTCCCAAATCCTCGGATCGCCATGGACTTTGCGCCAGTACCACCATTCGCTACCCCAGGTGTAGATGTCGTTCATACCAAGTTCTCGAGCAAAATAAAGGCTATTTTTGATCTGTTCTGGGCTCATGGATTTGTCTTGTTCGTCGGTCGAAAGACGTAGTGTATCGGTTGGCCCCCATGGTTCGAGTTGCAGCTCATGAATGAAGGAGTCGCGACCTGTCGTGAGTTTGATGATTCCAACACGAGCGCGGTGATACCAGATGGGGGTCGGGTATGTCAAATAGCCTTTGTATGGTCCGGTTTTCTCACTCCAGACAGTGCGGTAGACTGAAAAGCCGTATTTGTCTGGTACTGGCGGGTTAAACGGCAGGCCGTGCTGGTCACTGAGACTCATCCAAACTGGTTTTTTCGACCATGATTTCACCAGGTTAAATTCTTCGTTGAGTCGCACGGTGTCAGGCGCGTCACACGTGCCAAACCAGTTATTGACGCCTTCGTTTTCGAGTTGCCAACTTTCGAGTGCTGGATGATTTTCATAGCGTTTGACGACGATTTCCATGTAAGCGTAGAGAGCTTGTTTCCAGTCATTACCTTTGAGGGTGAGCGCCCAGTCGGGCTGGTGGCATTCGGGCCAGCGCGGTTGGCGTAGGCCTATGGCCAAAGAAACTTTTGCACCCCGCGCCGCCGCTTCATTCATCTGCCAGTCAAGTGTACTAAAGTCCAGTTGCCCGCGGGCTGGCTCGTGCACGTCCCAATAGCTCATGAGACGAAATGACCGCAGTTTCATATCGTCGAGTAGCGCTACATAATTGGCGCGCCAGTCGAGGCCCATTTCAATCGAACGCTTTTCTGAAAAACTTACTCCTATGCGCGGGTGCGCGACAGGCGGGAAAAATACTGGGTTCCACCAGGGTGCTGTCAGAAAAACGAAAATCGCGATACCGATACCGAGCACAGTCCGACGTAGCCAGGTGCGTGACCATACGGTCCGAACCCGTACTCGCCATGACGCGTGCGGGCTTTTTAGTTTTTTCGTCTGGGAGTGAGGTTTTTTATGGTTTGCCATAATCGGTATAGAAACTAGTATATAGGTAAAATGCGTCGTGCGACAAGCTATGTTTGCTATAATGAGTCAAAGAATTATGCGTATAGGCTTATTTACGGACACGTATTTACCGTCCATCAATGGCATTGTCTATGTGGTGGAATCCCTCAAAAAGCATCTTATGAATGCGGGTCATGAGGTGTATGTCTTTTGCCCAGCGCGTTCAATTCGACCGAGCAAACACGCCGAAGCTCTCGATGAAGATGACCATGTCATACGCTTCCCGAGTGTCAAGAGTGGTTTTTTTGACGATTTTGACCTGAGTCTATTCTTCCCTCCGAAAGTTATAGCGCAGATCAATCACCTTGATCTTGACATTGTCCATATTTTTACGCCGTCGCAGGTGGGTTTAATCGGTATCCAGGCGGCCTACAAATACGATATACCGTTTGTCGTACAGCACTCTACGGATCTCTATGAGTTCGCCGAGCACTACCCAAGCGTGCTCCCAGGGGCACTAGCACTCGCAAGCGTCATACTTCCTATGACCGTAAAACTTGAAACAAATGAAATAAAAGAGATAGCAAAATTGTATCGACCACGTCGAGGAGCGGCTAAGTGGAATAAAGATATCATAGAAAAAGGTATTACCATGCTATATAGCAAAGCCGATGCCGTGATTGCTCTCAGCCGTAAAAGTCAGCGCCAACTTGAAAGTTGGCAAACGGAAGATATGAATTATCCCGTGACACTTTTGCCGAGTGGTGTCGATGCGATTCCCTTGGCTACCCCAGAGAGTATAACACTATTTAAAAGTCAACATCATATCGATGACAATGATTTGGTCTATGGTTTCGTCGGGCGTCTGGGCGCTGAGAAAAACCTAGAGGTTCTTATCGACGCTTTTCCGTTGATTGCTGAGCACTGTCCAGAGGCGAGACTGGTTTTTGTCGGTGATTTTGATTATCGACCGCAGCTAGAAGCAATGGCCCAGGCAACTGGGTATGGTGACCGTATTACGTTTACAGGGTCAATCAAACGAGAGCTGTTAGGTGCGGCGTATGCATCGTTTGATGTCTTTACTTTTCCTTCACTGAAAGACACTCAGGGGTGGGCAATCCATGAAGCGGCACATGCGGGGCTACCTATAATCTTGATCGACCAAGTAGTATCTGAAGTGGTGAAGAACGGCGAAAACGGTTTGTTTGCAGAGAATAATGCTGCCAGTCTCGCCGATTGTGTGCAACAACTTTTTGCTAATGTGAAGCTACGACAGTCATATGGACGGAAAAGTAAAAAACTTGCGCAGGGTTTCAGTGAAAAAAGTCAGACAAAAAAAGTCATCGCGCTGTATCAATCATGTATTGCGTCGCATATAGAACGAACGGAAGATTAGTATATGGCAGTTAGTTTACAGTCTGAAACACACCCCGCAGATGTATCACGCCGCTTCACAACACACGACATGGCAAAGTATCTGAGCCTCGTACTCCTTATCATAGGTACTATCCTCACGATACCACTCGAAAATAAAATGCTCGGCTATGCATTATTGGCAACTGGCGCCCTCTTATCGATAGGTAGCAATGCTGCATATTTCCGGCATATTATACTTGTGTTTGTGTCGATTGCGATTATTGGTATAACACCTATAAGTACCAGTATTGACTTGTTGCATATCGTGTCTATGGGCGCCCTGATAGGACTTGCTGTCGTTATCCCCTATGTCGTAACGCGGTATGTCTACAAAGAAAAAATCATTCGTTTTCCTCTTGGTAGGCATACGTGGACACGAGGCCACTTGGGGTACCTTTTGCTTGCACTGGCGCTAAGTTACCTCATACTTCCTTACTGGATGCAATCAACAGGCGCCTACCAGAACTGGTCGGTGGTTGCTGATCCGTATCACCTCTTCGTTTTGTTTCTAGGAACCAATGGCCTGGGAATTTGGGACGAGCTTTTCTTTATCGTGACAGTGCTGGCTTTATTAAAGCGTCACGTACCATTTCACCTGGCGAACATGATTCAAGCAGTACTTTTTACTTCATTTTTATACGAACTAGGATTTCGAGGATGGGCGCCGCTCGTCATCTACCCATTCGCATTGCTGCAAGGTTTAGTGTTTCGTAAAACTGATAATTTAACGTACATTATCGCTATCCATTTGACGATCGACTTTATATTGTATCTCGCACTTATCAATGCCCATTATCCGCACCTGATTAATATATTCGTAACTCGTTGATGGAAAACATGCGTAGCAGTTTACGTGACATTCAGCTAAGTTACTTTCTTCCGGCATGTTTGATAAGCCTCGGGTACATTTTGATCTCAGCATCGTTCAGTCAATCGCTCGGCTATACTTTACTTGGTCTTACTTTGATCTTAATCGCTCTTCGTCGTGATTCGAAAGAGCGTTGGTATTTCTTGTGGCTATGGATCGGTGTGTTTATCCTATCGCTTGTTGTAGTTGATACGGCCGTCAATTTTCATAATTTTGTCGTAATGACCTCTGGCTTGATCGCATCGGTCGTGATTCCGTATGTTCTGGCGCACAGAAAATATAAGCACTCATTTGTCCATATGGGACTTGACTTTCGGCGACGGTGGACGAGAAAAGAAATTGGATTCGTTGTATTTGCCGTGACAATGACAGCGTTCTGGCAGCCATTTTATTTTTTGACGACCAACGCACATAGTCACTGGCACTTTGATAACTGGTTTAACGTCCTCGTGTCGTTTGTCGTGATTATGATCATTGGGTTGTGGGAAGAGTTTTTCTTTATCGCACTTGTGCTGACGATCTATAAGCAGTATCTGCCGTTTTGGGGTGCAAATGCACTCCAAGCAAGTATGTTTGCGAGTTTTCTCTATCAGATGGGATTCACTGGCTGGATTGTGCCATTGGTAATGGTATATGCCCTATACCAAGGCTATGTCTTTCATGTAACACGCAGTCTTTTTGTCACTATTACGATTCATGTGCTCGTTGATCTTATCGTATTCCTGTCACTACTCTATAGTTCGCACCCTGGTTTTTTGTTCGGTTAAAAATCAATCCCCTTGTTCGCCAAGTATTTTTCGTCGAAATGGTGCTTTAGTTTGGCCATGTCGGTTGCAATGTCGACGTGGTCGAGTAGAAATGGCGGGAAGCCGCGGCCAGTTAGGCAGAGGCTTGTCTTGGGGTCGCGTGATTTTATGAGTTTTTTGAGGTCACCTTCGCGAAGCAAGCCGTCGTGGACGGCGTTGTTGATCTCGTCGCAGATGACGAGTTGGTACTTGCCACTCTTGGCGCATTTCATGGCGAAGTCGTAGGTTTTGCGGGCAAATTGTTTGTGCTCATGTGCCGTCGCGTCAGAACTGAGCTCACCTGCTTCAAAAAACCCCAACCCACCTTTGTAAAAGTCCAGCTGGTCTGCAAAGGTCGGCATAATTTTTTGTATAAAATGATGCTCCGACACGTCCCACAACTTTATGAATTGTACATATGCCACACGCCAGCCAGCACCGAGCGCACGGACCATAAGGCCTAAGCTCGCGCTAGTTTTGCCCTTGCCCTCCCCCGTGAAGACGACCGTCACGCTGTCTTTGGTCGAGAAATTTTCAAATGCCATGGTATATGAGTAGATTATAAAGGATAGACGACAAATTATGGAAAAAATTGCAAAATGCTATATCGATACTATACCCTAACGAATAGACGTGATTGTGGCCTGGGCTTCACTCACTCTTTTGGCGTCGGCACGAAGTGTGGTCATAATTTCATGTGCAGGTTGGTGGTCTGCGATCATGTCGCGCGCTAGCGCAAATAGTTCATGTCGAGCACGGTCGCTTTCTGGGTTGCACGATGGGTCGGCGTGTGTACCGCGCAGTATATCGACAATTTCAGCTAACTGAGTACGTGATGGCAAGGTTGAGCCGGGGTGTGTTTGCAGTTGTTCATACATCATAGCTTGCACAATATCGTGGGCGCTCTGCACCGCCTCTTTCCAGTAGTCATTGTAGCCCACCTCACCGCTTAACTTATGCATCCCACGGTTGAGGTTGCTGACAGCGATAACTCGTTTGCTATACAGCGAAGCTTGCATGAGCGTTCTGTAAGGGTCTTTATCCTTTATACCGTCGTACCATGTCTCGATGGTTGATACAGCCTCATGGACTGCGTCTCCTCGTTGCCTTTTTCGGTCTGTCGTGTTGTCATCATCAGACATATCAAATGTCGGTAAATACCCAAACTCCTGGAATACATGGGCTAAGACTTCACTTCGTTTCTCATGAAGTGATTTGTCTCCCAAAATATCCTCCAGTGTCATGAGTGTGGTAAATACGTTACTTGCGGCTGTTTCAACCTCATAATCACTCATGCGCCATGCCAGTAGATTGTCTGGAGTACCTAAGTGCTCCACAATTGGTAAATGGTCGTTATCCGTCATATTATATATTATATCACTGTATCGCTTCGCCGTCGAGTGAGGTGCCAGGCGTGACAGTCGAGACAGTGGTAGATAGAGAGCGTTAGTTCGGGATCGATGATCTCTTGCTCGGCCTTCACCGTTTCAGCCTCGTGCCGTGAACCGTAAGAGCGTTTGCCGCCGCACAATTGTGGTTTGCTAGGGCCGCTGAGGCGAACTTTGTGTTTTTGGGGCATATGACAAGTATACGTGTACGAACCAAAGTTTAATAGATAGTTAAAACGAAAATACCCCCGGGTGGGCTCGATCTGAATCAGGCTGGTCAAACCTGAGAGAAGTAAAC
>JBAQIV010000069.1:0-21672 GCA_049289035.1 Saccharimonadales bacterium (SeqCode)
GAGATCGAGAGAGCAATAGATAGAGTAAATGTAGCCACTCTATGAACTTTACAAAACAACATATTGTCGTTACAATATATACTTGAATTATCAATCCGTTTCGAGAACTCGGCCAAGCAGAAACCACACTGATCTGAGCATGAGGTTACGAGACACAACTAGTTGCTGTCGATATACGGCATACGAAATACTGTATACGGTATACGATTAAGCGACCGAAGGGAGCTCTTATGGCAGACGCCAAAAAACCAGACGCACCACGGATTCGTATCCGCCTCAAAGCGTATGATCACAAAGTGATCGACCAATCAGCAAAGCAAATTATAGATACGGCGATCCGCACCGGTGCCAGCATCGCCGGTCCTGTACCATTGCCGACACGTCGTAGTACGTACACCGTGGTCAAAAGCCCGCACGTTTACAAAAAGGGCGGTGAAGCTTTTGAGATGCGTGTGCACAAACGCCTTATCGACATCATTGGCGCCACGCCAAAGACAATCGACAGCCTGCAAAACCTCAGCCTACCAGCTGGGTGTGATGCCGAAATACGCATGTAGCGTAGCGCCGTAATCGCGCACAGACAGGCAGACGTTATGTGATCTACATTACATAACGTCTGTTTGATTTCGGTGTATACTTGTAGGTGAAGATTATTTACATTAACTGGAGGACATAGTCATGGCAAAAGGTAAAGCATTTGGGGCTGCGGTCTTGGGCGCTGTTGTTGGGGCTGTCGCAGGCGTATTGTTTGCGCCAAAAAGCGGTAAAGAAACTCGTGATGATCTAAAACGCAAAGCTGACGAAGCTAAAAAAGCCGCTGGTGAAAAAGCTGACGCCGCTAAAAAAGCTGCTCGCGAAAGCGCTGACGAAGTAAAAGCAGCAGCAGCACGCGCTGGCAAAGAGTGGAATGAACTGGCCGCTGACGCCAAAGAACGCGCCAGCCGTGTCGCTTCAGACGCAAAGTCGACCGCTACTACTGTCGCCGACACCACGAAGAAACACTTCGACGACAAAAAATCTTAAAGGTCCATAGTTCCTGATGTAAAACCCTCCTCATAAACAGGAGGGTTTTACTGTCATGACGTTTACGCTATACTTGTCGGTATGACAAAAAAACAAAAAAAGGCTCCTCGCCGAGTGAGGACGAGACCAAGTGAAACCGACAGTGCGTATTTTCTTAAAATTGTTCTGTACGTGATACTAGGCTCACTTTGGATTAAATTTGCGCATCCGGTGCAGCTGGGTGGTTTTGTGCTCAACGGCGCTCCGCTCGGGTTGGTTATTGGTGTACTGTTTGCCAGTCATGATCAGTTTCAGGTTGATCGCAAGATCGAATACACTATACTGGTGATAATGGTCATCGTGACGTATTTTTTGCCAGCGGGTATCGTTATATAGAACATATTTCATATTTCATAGATCATATAGCAATAATTTTTCATAGACCATAGATCATATGTAGCTGCTATGATATATGACATATGATCTATCTATGTTCTATGATCAATGATCTATGAAATATGTGTTAATTGGGGCTTTTTATTATGCCCGGTGTGGCCTGCGCTCTAAACTCATCGAAGGTTAACTCTGCCGCTGTCAGGTGGCGGGCAAGTACGACACCGACATAACGGAGATGCCACGGTTCGTATGCAATACCAGTAATCGGTTGAGCACCGGCGGGGTAACGGATAATAAAGCCATAATCAGGTGCGTGTCGTGCTAGCCAAGCAGCCGAGTCGGTGCCGATGCTGCATTTTTCGGGATTGGCGCGACACGTGGCGGTGTTGTCGTTGATGTCGACCGCCAGGCCAGTGTGATGTTCGGAACTACCAGGCGGTGAGACATACTGGTCGGCCAGTGTTTTACCTTTTTTGGCGACAAAATCATCGTACATAGCGTGTTGGGCGGCGAGTGAGCGATAGGCGCTCGACACAATTAGGTCGTGGCCATCGGCTTTGGCCGCGGCAAATAGTTGCGTGAGCGGCTGCGCAATGCGGGTAGAGATTTTTGCCTCAGAATCAGATGAACTAAACGGCAATGTCAGGGGCTGCAGGTCAGTCGACACGTAGCTAGCCGGTAGTTTGTAATTTTTCGTCGCATACACCCATGCTCCATTGCTAGCAAAGATGTCGCGCGACGGCACATAGAGAGGGGTATCGCTACCGGGCAGAGTGAGCTTGAGGAGTGAACTCGTTGCCGCGTGCTCGGCCATGACGTCGCTGCTGTCGTAAGCAAGGACAATCGAACGATGCATCATGAAGATATACCAGCCAATGATACCAGCAATGACTACCAGTAGCACAACCCCAAACCATGAGGTCGAACGGCGTGGTGTGGGTAAAGTATGGCGCATCTTACTATCATACCATTGTGCTAAAATATAACGCATGAAGAATCGTTTTGCTGCCACCCTAGCACTCCTTATAGCGACGGGATTGTATGTGTATAGCGCGTCAGCTATGGAAGACACGCCGAGCTATAATTGTCAGGATGCCAAATCCATCTGGTGCCTGGCGCCACGTGCCGATAGTTCGCTCAGTGGTCTGCGCGAAGCGACAGTACCAAAGCTAGCGACACCTGATTGGTTTGAGCCGGTAGCTTCAGTGACACGGACAGTGACATATACTGTCGCAACCAAGGGGGCGATTACGGCAAGTATGGACGAATTTCGTGCGGTGGTCGCTGCAACACTCAATGATCCACGCGGCTGGTCACGCCTGGGTGTGGCATTTCAACGAGTCGAGAGCGGAGGTGATTTTACCGTGGTGTTGGCAGAAGCGTCACAGATGCCAGGCTACAATGCCGTCTGTGACACGTATACAAGCTGTTCGATCGGGCGCAATGTCGTGATCAACCAAGATCGCTGGGTGGGCGCAGCGACTGCGTGGAATCAAGCAGGCGGCGGACTTGAGGGGTATCGTCAGTACGTAATTAACCACGAGGTAGGTCATTGGCTCGGACATGGCCACCGTACCTGTGAAGCTGCTGGACAACCTTCACCTCTTATGCAGCAACAGACACTTGATCTTCACGGCTGTACGCCCAACCCGTGGCCGCTCGGTGGTGAGATGTACTCGCCAAGTCTGGGGATACGTTCATGAGCGAAGGCTTCACGAGTCGTCACGGCAAGTACACAGCGGTTGTCGCTGAAGAGCTACAGTCATCTCGACCAACTTCTCCTGCTCCCGCACGTAGTTCACAGAGTAAAAAACCTCGTCCCAGACGAAAATTTGCAGTACCGCAGATAAAACTATCAAAGCGCACCTGGGCGATTGTTGCGTCAATCGTTGTTATAGGTGGTATCGCCGCACTTCTCTCGGCCGACAGTGTGAAGCGCGATTATGAACGCCAAGCCGCTGCGATGAATCGTTCGATTGCTGAGGCGGGTAAGCAGTCCCCAAGCGACGGTGCGTCGGCCGTGGCGGTGGCTGATACGCTCCTCGCTGCTCTGTCTGCGCCAACTCGTTGCAGCGTAACTGGTATAGACGTCATAAGTTGGTATGGGCCAGCTAAGACGGCTCGTCAGGACTGCCAGGCAACTGCCGAGCGGTACGGCCGTCTTAGATCTGCCGTTTCGACGCTCAAATCGGTTGCGCTCTATACGACTTCGGTCGATACGGCCCTCGCGCCAGCGTTGGCCTCACCACGTGACGGCGGCTATGCCATCGTTAGTGATTACACGGCTGCTTGGAAAAAAGCGAATGAAGACATAGGTGCATTGCGGCCAGAAGCTTCACTGCAAGATGCACACGCTTCGCTTGCGACCAAGGTATCGGCCATACGAGACGCCTGGCAAAAGCTCGAGACAGCGAGCGGCAAGCACGACAAAGCAGCGTTTCAGTCAGCCGAAACCGAGCTGGGTAAAGCTTACGAAGACCTTCGCGGTGTCGCCGATCAGTTACACGGTGTACTGCAACGGCAGCAAACGGCCATAACTGAGGCTATTTCAGTGCCGCGCTAAACAGATGACGTACCTTTAATGTCGTAACCAAAACCTCAAAACTTCTCTTTCAGAGCAACTGCCCCTCGCCGCTAACTGATTAGCCTTCGCCTTGGCGAGGGGCTGGCCCTCAAGGCCAACTGCTCCTTTAAGAGAAGTTTTGAGGTTTTGGTTACGTAGACTGCGTTGTAGCGTGAAAAAATAGGTGCATGTTGACACCACTGTTACCCATCTGTTACACTAGAGCGGTAACATGTAAGAAATATTAGTATTTCTTGGTGAATTAGCGCGTCTTATAATCGTATAACAGATATAAGATACGGCTAGCCACCAAGAATTTTAAGTGGACAGGGTCATTGCGACCCTGCCGGAGAAGGGACAAGAGTTCGTCATGAAAACTCTCCTCGGTACCAAGATTGGTATGACCCAGATCCTCGGTGAGGATGGCGTAATGATTCCAGTTACGCTTATTCAAGCTGGCCCATGTACTGTGACTCAGGTGAAAACCGTCGACACCGACGGCTACGCTGCAGTACAACTTGGGTATGGTGAGGGTAAGAACCTGAGCAAGGCCGTAGCGGGACACGTCAAGAAGGCTGATATCACTCCAAAAGTGATCTCAGAGGTTCGCGTGTCTGAGCTTCCCGCTGAAATCAAGATCGGTGACGCATTTGACGTCACTGTTTTTGAACTCGGCGACACCGTCGATGTGACGGGTATCAGCAAAGGTAAAGGCTTCGCTGGTACGATCAAACGACACAACTACAACCGCCAGCGTAAAACGCACGGTGGCAAAGGTGACACCCGCAAAGTCGGGAGCATCGGTAGCATGTATCCACAAAAAATCTTTAAAGGCAAAACCATGGCCGGGCAGATGGGTCACGATCAAGTGACGGTCAAGAACCTCGTGGTTGCCTACATCGATGCTGCGGACAACCTCATAGGGGTTAAGGGTGCTGTACCTGGTCCACGTAAAGGCATCGTCACGATCGGAGGCAGATTATGAGAAATGTAACTTGTAACCTGTCACCTGTCACAAAAAATTATCAATTAGCATGTAACTATGTGGTTACGAATTGTTACACGTCACACGCTAATATTTCGTCACAGGTTAATCGTTACACGCCAATCCTAGATAAAGGAGACTTGTAATGCCTGAAACTACTTCCAAGCTAAACAAGGACATATTTGGAGTCGAGGTCACCAACCACGAACTTCTTCGTCTTGCCTACGATAGCTACCTCGCTGCTGGGCGCAATGCGCACGCAACCACCAAAGAACGCGGCGATGTCCGTGGTGGTGGTAAAAAGCCGTGGAAGCAAAAAGGCACCGGCCGAGCCCGCTTCGGCAGCTCTCGCAACCCGATCTGGCGTGGCGGTGGTATCGTCTTCGGGCCAAATGGCACTGAAAACTACACCAAGAAAATTTCAGTTAACGGCAAACGCGTCGCCCTGCGCCAAGCCTTGAGCCTGGCCAATAAAGCCAAGAAAATCACGGTCATCACGACATTTGCCTGCCCTGAAGGCAAAGTAAAAGAGACGACTAAAGTCCTCGTTGCCAACAAAGTCGATCCTCGCGCACGAGTACTTCTCGTCGTCAGCGAAAAAGACGACCTCGTTCGCCGCGCAACCCGCAATGTTGCGCAGGTCAAAGCTGTCCAAGCAAATTACCTCAATGTCGTCGACATCCTCAATGCCGATGTCATCTTGATGAGCAAAAAGTCAGTCGATATGATCGAAACCTGGCTCGCTCCTTCCAAAATCCAAAATCCAAAATCCAAAATCCACTCTGAACCGATCGAAGGGAGCGCCTCATGATTACCCTCATTCCCCGTATGACCGAAAAAGCCTACGCCGAGAGTCTTAAAGGCACCTATGTGTTTAGTGTACCGCTCACGGCCGTCAAAGCTGAAGTCGCTCGCGCTGTCGAGTCACAGTATGCCGGCACCAAGGTTAAAGACGTCCGATTGGTTGTACAGAACGGTAAAACAGTTCGCGCCTACCGAGGTAAACGCGCCAACCCAGGCCGCGCCCAGCGTGCCGACACGAAGAAGGCCTATGTAAGCCTTTCTGAAGGGGCTATCCAGCTCTTTAAGGAAGAATCTGAAGGTACCGACGGGACGAAGGAGAAGAAATCATGATGCAACATGCAACATGCAACATGCAACATGGGATAATCGCATTTGGGACTGTTTCTTCCCATTTTGCCTACCCCATTTTGCCTACCCCTGCGACTAAAAGGAGCATGCGATGATTAAAGCATATAACCCAACCACCAATGGTCGTCGTGGCATGACCAGCCAGGATTTCTCTGATATCACGACCAAAAAACCGCTCAAAAGTTTGACGAAGATTCGCAAAAGTCGTGCTGGTCGCAACAACCAGGGCCGCATCACTACACGTCACCACGGTGGCGGCGTGAAGAAGATGTATCGCCTGATGAATCACCAGCTGGCCGCTGGCACCAAAGCCACTATTGAACACATCGAATACGACCCAAACCGTAGCGCCCGCATCGCTCGTATCAAAGACCAGCATGGCCTGTACCACTACATTGTGGCCGCCCGCGATATGCGCGTCGGTATGACAATCGAGTCAGGTAGCTCGGCACCAGTTGAAAACGGCAACCGCTTGCCGCTTTCCGCGGTACCAGTCGGCGCACAGATTTACGCCATCGAAATTCAACCAGGTAAAGGCAGCCAAATGGTTCGCGCCGCCGGCACCAAAGCTCAGCTTATGGCCAAAGAAGGTGACTACGCTCAGGTGCGTATGCCGTCTGGCGAAGTTCGCCGCTTCCGCCTGGAATGCATGGCGAGTATCGGCGTGGTCGGCAACGAACAGCACCAAAACGTCAAAATCGGCTCAGCCGGTCGCAAGCGTCGCATGGGTATTCGCCCAAGTGTTCGCGGTGTTGTGATGAATGCTGTTGATCACCCGCACGGTGGTGGTGATGGTGGACGACACGGTACCGGTAAAGCACCGCGTACGCCATGGGGTCAGCTGACACTTGGCTACCGTACGCGCCGCCGTAAATCAACTGACAAAGATATCGTTAAGACTCGCCACGATGCGAAGAGGAAGAGGTAGGATATGAGTCGATCACTCAAAAAAGGTCCATTCGTCGACTTCAAGCTGGCGAAGAAAGTCGCTGCTCTTGGGAGCGACGACCGGACAGTTATCAAGACATGGGCGCGTGCCAGTACGATCAGTCCAGAGATGGTTGGTCGCACGATAGCCGTGCACAACGGCCGCGTTCACGTACCAGTATATGTAAGCGAAAACATGGTCGGTCACAAGCTTGGTGAATTTAGCCCGACGCGCAAATTCCGCAAGCACGGTGGAAAGGATAAGAAATAATGGCGACAAAGAGTCAAGAGTCAAGAGTCAAGAGTCATGAATTGCAAACTCGTGCCGTTGCTCGCGGTGTCGACATGACTCCTCGTAAGGTCGGCGAAGTTGTCAGCCTCGTCCGCGGTCGCAGCGTGGCTGATGCACTCGTTATCCTTGAGCACACACCACGTCGCGCTGCTCGGCCTGTTGCCAAAGTCATTGCCAGCGCCAAAGCGAACGCGCTCAACACCGACGGTCTCGACGAAAAATCATTAACGATTCAAACCCTCACTGTCACTGCCGGTCCTCGCCTCAAACGCTACCGCGCCGGCGCCATGGGCCGCGCAAAGCCATATCAGAAACGCACGAGCCATATTACGGTGATTGTGAGTGGTGATAAGAAGATAAAAGCTGCGCCGAAGAAAGCAGCTGAGGAGAAGACCAAATGATGCAACAAGGGACATGCAACATGCAACATGGGATAATCGCATTTGGGACTGTTTCTTCCCATTTTGCTTACCCCATTTTGCCTAACCCTGCGACTGAAAGGAGCAACTAACATGGGTCAAAAAGTTAACCCCATCAGTATGCGTCTTCAGGTCAGCAAAAACTGGCGAAGCAAATGGTTTGCTCCCAAGCGAGATTTTGCAGGCTGGTTGGCGCAAGACATCAAAGTACGTCGCGCTATCGAAGACAAATTTGCGACTCGTGCTGTCATAAACGGCATCGAGATTGAGCGTAGTGCGAACATGACAACAGTGACGATTCACACCGCCAAAGCTGGTGTGGTCATCGGCCGCGGTGGTGCGGGCGTGGCTGAGCTGAAAAATGAGATTGAAAAAATCATGCAGACGACTGTGCGTGTGAACATCGAAGAAGTCAAACGACCCGAACTTGCCGCCAAGATTGTAGCCGAAAACATTGCCCGCCAGCTCGAGCGCCGTATCAATTTCCGGCGCGCTACGAAGATGGCTGCTCAAAACACCATGAACGCTGGTGCCAAAGGTATCCGCATAGAGGTAGCGGGCCGCTTAAACGGCGCCGAGATGAGCCGCCGCGAAAAGATCATTCAGGGTAGTGTGCCGCTTCACACGCTTCGTGCCGATGTGGATTACCACTGTGCTCGCGCTATGCAACCGGGTGCTGGTATCATCGGTGTCAAAGTTTGGATTTATAAAGGTGAAAGGAGTGATCGCTAATGCTTCTGCCGAAAAAAACCAAGTACCGTAAAGTCCGCAAGGGCAAAAACGATGGCGTGGCAACGGCCTGCAACTACGTGGCATTTGGTGACTATGGCCTTCAGAGCCTTACAAACGAACGCGTCACGTCTCGTCAGATCGAATCAGCTCGTCAAGCCATGACTCGTCACATCAAACGTGGTGGCAAGATCTGGATTCGTATATTTCCTCATACTCCCGTCACACGTAAACCACAAGACGTCAAAATGGGTAGCGGCAAAGGCAACCCTGAGTTTTTCGTCGCCAAAGTGAAAACTGGCACAGTACTGTTTGAAATGAAGGGCGTCGACGAAGCAACCGCTCGTGAAGCCTTGCGCCTCGCCAGTCACAAGCTACCGCTCAAGACACGCTTTGTGGCACGGGAGGAGTTTTAATATGCAACAAGGGACATGCAACATGCAACATGGGATAATCGCATTTGGGACTATTTCTTCCCATTTTGCTTACCCCATTTTGCTTAACCCTGCGACGAAAGGAGCTCTGTAATGCCTAAGAAAAATGAAGTCAAATCAGCTGATCTTCATGAGAAGTTGGCCCAGCTCCGCAAAGAAACCAGTGACTTTCGTCGCGCGCTCGCTGCCAATGAACTTCCGAACCCACGAGTTATTGCGTCAACCCGCAAAGAAATCGCTCGTACTTTGACGAGTATCAATGCTGAGAAACAAACCCCATCATCCGACGGGGCTGAAAGGGAGAAGTCAGATGTCTAAAAAAATCATTGGAACTGTCACGAGTGACAAGGCTGACAAAACGATTGTCATCAGTGTCATCAGCCGGCAGACACACCCTGTCTACGGTAAACAATACTCTGTTACTCGCAAGTACGTCGCTCACGACGAAGACAATGCCGCCAAAAAAGGCGACCGTGTCGAAATCGCAGAGTGCCGGCCTATGAGCAAAACCAAGAGCTGGAAACTCGAGCGCGTGATCGAAGCCGGTCATGCTGAGGTGGAGCTGCAAGATGAGGAAGAAGTGGTTGCCAAGAAGTCAGTCCCGCAGGAAAAAGGAGATGCTAAATTGCATGACCCTGCGACCGAAGGGAGCCTACTATGATTCAACAAGAGTCCCGCCTCAAAGTTGCCGACAACAGCGGTGCCAAGAGCATCTTGTGCATCCGTGTACTTGGCGGTACTAGGCGGCGCTACGCTCGTGTCGGTGATATCATCGTTGCCAGCGTGAAAGAGGCCAGCCCAACCGGTACGGTCAAGAAAAAAAGCGTTGTTAAAGCTGTCGTGGTACGCACAACTGACAAGATAAAACGTAAAGACGGTAGCACCATCTGTTTTGATGAAAACGCCGCAGTTATCATAGCCGATGACAAAAACCCACGTGCGACTCGCGTTTTCGGACCGGTACCACGTGAACTACGCGACATGGGCTATATGAAGATTATCAGCCTTGCGCCGGAGGTACTATGAGTAATAAGGGATTAGCAATGAGCAAAGTGGGGAAATTACGCATCCACAAGGGCGATACGGTGAAGGTGATTGCCGGGGATCATAAGGGGAAGACAGGTAAAGTTGTCCGCACAAATGTCAAAGACCAGATGATATATATCGACGGCATTGGCCTGGTGAAACGCAAAGTTAAACCAAGCCAGCTAAACCCGCGTGGTGGCACGAAAGAGATCCACGTCGGATTGGCGGCCGGTAAAGTCGCACTTGTCACCGATGAAAAGAAATTAACCACGAGTCGCGTGACCTACAGGCGAGACAAATCAGGTGCAAAAACTCGTATTGCTAAAAAGACTGGAAAGGAGATCTAAGATGAGTCAAGAGTCAAGAGTCAAGAGTCAAGACCAGCCGCGTCTTAAGTCTCTGTATAAGCAAACGTTGGCGAAAGAGCTCAAAGATGAGCTCAAACTAGAAAACGTCCACGAAGTACCGAAGTTGCAAAAAATTGTTGTGAGTGTCGGTATCGGCAAGCACAAAGACGACAAACGTCATCACGAGATGGTCGTCACCACGCTTCGTAAAGTCACTGGTCAACAACCCGTTGATCGTATGGCGAAGAAGTCGATTGCGACATTTAAGATTCGTAAAGGCCTAAACCGTGTTGGCGTGAGCGTGACGCTTCGTGGCGCTCGTATGTACGAGTTCCTTGACCGCCTGGTCAACGTCGCACTGCCACGCGTACGTGACTTTCATGGTGTCGGCGCCAAAGGGTTTGATCGCAAAGGTAACTACAATCTCGGCCTCCTTGAGCAATCAATTTTCCCAGAATTGACATTTGAAGATACGCAGACATTGCATGGGCTGCAGATTACCTTTGTCATCAGTCCTAGCAATGCCAAACACAGCCGTGCATTGCTCGAAAAATTCGGCATGCCGTTTGAGAAGGAGAAGAAATAATGGCTAAAAAATCTATGATTGCTCGCGACCTCAAGCGACAGAAAATGATTGCAAAATACGCTGCCAAACGTGCCGAGCTAAAAGCTGCCGGTGACGACCAGGGCCTGCAACAATTGCCACGCAATGCGAGCACAACCCGCTGGAAAAATCGTTGTAGTGTAACCGGACGTCCGCACGCCTACATGCGACGATTTGGTGTATCGCGTATCGAGTTCCGTGAACGAGCAAGCAAGGGAGAAATCCCTGGTGTAACGAAAGCGAGTTGGTAATTATGGCATTACAATCTACCGATCCTATAGCAGACATGCTCACTCGGGTGCGCAATGCACTCATGGCGGGTAAAAATGAAATCCGTCTCCCTAGCAGCAAGACAAAACAAGCGGTGGCTGCCAAACTGCACAAAGCCGGCTACTTTTTCGATGTCAAAATCGAAAAAGGTACGCCACGTGACACACTCGTCATCACCATTCACGCACCGGGTACCAATGCTGCCATCACTGAGATTCAGCGCGTGAGCACGCCGGGTCGCCGTGTCTACACGAGCGCGCGTGAGATTCCATTTGTAAAAAGCGGCCGAGGTATCATGCTGGTCAGTACAAGCAAAGGTATCATGACCGACGTCGAAGCCCGCAAAGCCCGACTCGGCGGCGAGTTAATTTGTAAGGTATATTAAGTAGATTTTGGATGATGGATTTTAGATTTTAGAAGAAATCACATCAACAAAATGATAATGTAAATAATAATGAAAGGAGCGAAGTATAGATAAAAGACTGCGGACAAGGATGTATCATTCCAAAATCCAAAATCCAAAATCTATCTTCTACTCGAAACTATGAGTCTGAGTCGAATCGGAAAACTACCCATCGAGGTTCCGTCAGGTGTGACAATCACGGTTGACTCTGGTAATGTGACCGTCAAAGGTCCCAAAGGTGAACTCACCCAGTTCATCACGCCAGCAGTTGATGTCGCGGTCAAAGACGGTACCCTCACTGTCACTCCTAAAGATGACAGTAAACCCGCCCGCAGTCAGCATGGTCTGATGCGTGCGCTTATCAACAACATGGTGACAGGCGTTACCAAAGGCTTCGAGAAAAAACTTGAGGTCAACGGCGTCGGCTTTCGCGTCGGTATGAGCGGGGCTGACCTTGAGCTAGCACTCGGGTTTAGTCACCCAGTCAAGTACAAAGCGCCATCTGGCGTACAGATTACTACCAACAAAATGGAGATAACTGTCAGCGGCATCGACAAGCAACGTGTTGGTCAAGTGGCTGCTGAAATTCGTGAACTTAAGAAACCTGAGCCATACAAGGGTAAAGGCATCAAATACGCCGATGAAACCATCTTGCGTAAGGCCGGAAAGACGGGTAAATAATTATGAGTAATCTATCGAAAAAACTACTTGGTCGCAATTTGCGCAAAGGTCGCATCCGAGCCAAAGTCAGTGGTACGGCTGATCGTCCGCGTCTGACAGTCACTATCAGTAATCTCCACGTTTCAGCGCAGCTAATCGACGACGTAGCTGGCGCAACACTTGCCGCTGCCACGACTGTCGGCAAATCTGCCAAAGGTACTATGAGCGAACGCGCAGCAGCTGTCGGCACCGAACTTGCAAAAAAGGCTGTAAAGCACAAGGTTACCCGTGTCGTGTTTGACCGTAACGGTCGGGCCTACGCAGGGCGACTCAAAAGTCTCGCCGATGCTGCCCGTAAAGAAGGATTGGAGTTCTGACATGCAACATGCAACATGCAACATACAACATGGGGTAACCGCATTTGGGACTATTTCTTCCCATTTTGCTTACCCCATTTTGCCTAACCCTGCGACCGAAAGGAGTGTCTAATGGCCGAACAACAAAGAACACCTCAAAACAACCGTCAAGGTGGCGGTCGCGGTGGGCGTCGCAACGATCGCCTAAATGCACAAGGTGCACCACGCGAAGAAAAAGCTTTTGAAGAAATTGTGATCGGTGTTGACCGTGTGGCGCGTGTCGTTAAAGGCGGCCGACGCTTCCGTTTTAAAGCATTGGTCGTCGTCGGTGACCGCAAAGGTAAAGTTGGTGTGGGTGTGAGCAAAGGTGCCGACGTGCAGGTTGCTGTACAAAAAGCTACCGATGTCGCCAAAAAACACCTCATCACCATACCAGTTCACAAGTCGACAATTCCACATGACGTAGAAGTCAAAGTGAGTGGTGCCCGGGTACTGCTGAAACCAGCTGCTCCTGGTACTGGGGTCATCGCTGGCGGCGTGGTACGAAACATTATAGGGGTCACTGGTATCACAAATCTGCTTAGTAAATCACTTGGCAGCAGCAACAAAGTCAACGTCGCGTATGCCACGATCGAAGCTTTGCGCTCGCTTGTGCCGAAAGATCAATGGCAGCATGGCGCTAAAGCCCCCGCGACTGTCAAAGCATCCCAGGCGAAAGCCGCCTCTGTAAAAAAGCCTGACGAGAAGAAAGGAGAGGAGTAGGTCAAACGTATATCGTATACCGTATATCGTATACCGTATGAAAACATACGAACGACGACATACGAACGACGAACTACGGTTTTCCGAAGGAAAACATTATGAAATACAACGAACTCAATCTCACCGCAAGCAAATCACGCAAACGTGTCGGCCGCGGTATTGCTGCTGGCCAGGGTAAAACCGCTGGTCGTGGTACTAAGGGTCAGGGCGCACGCACCGGCAAGAAGTTTGGTGCGAGTTTCATGGGCGGTCAGCGCCAGTTGGTGCAAGCTATACCGAAAGCCCGTGGCTTTAAGAGCCTACGCGCTAAAGCGCAAGTGGTCTATCTCGATCAACTAAGCGCTGTGAAAGGTGCAACCATCGACAACATGGCGCTCTATGACGCCGGTCTGATTAGCACGCCATACCATACAGTGAAAGTCATCGCACGCGGTGAATACAAAGGCAAAGCTACCGTTAAAGTACAAGCCGCAAGCGCAAGCGTCGTTGCCGCACTCAAAAAAGCCGGCGGTAGTTTTGAAGCTATGCCGGTGCCGACCCTGCCGGTGAGTAGTAGAGAGAAGAAGGTGGAAGGACGTAACAACAAAGTGTAGTACGTATACCGTAGAACGTATAACGCACATATTGTCATATATATACAAAATCCGTCACAGTCCGTGGCGGATTTTTGTTATGTAGAGTAAACGTTTTCTAGCACGCCCAGATGAATATATTACGCTAGTGATTGCAATGACCGCTCCCTTAGGGGCGGGCTTAGTTGCCATTTTAAAACGGTAAACTAAAAAATTTCTTGCGAATTGTAAACTACAAACTATAAATTGGTTTCCATTACTGCTACAATAAATACAATATGAATTGGAAAACTATTTTGTTGTCGCTCAAGAACCGCGACATGCAGCGACGCTTGCTCACGCTGCTGGCTATCATCATCGTCTATCGCTTTTTATCGCACGTGCCGATCCCATTGGCTGAGCCGACGCAACTTCGGACAATCATAGACAACACGCTGCAATCTTCACAGTTTGGTGGTTTTTTGAACCTCATGAGCGGTGGCGCGCTGGCTAGCCTGAGTATTGTGCTCGTGGGCCTTAGCCCGTATATTACCGCGAGTGTGATCACGCAGCTACTGACCAAAGCTATCCCTAAGCTCGAAGAGCTGCACAAAGACGGTGAGACCGGACGGCGCAAGATAAACCAATGGACACGTATCATCACCTTTCCGCTGGCTATATTGCAATCGATTGCCTTCATCTTCATCATCCGGCAGTCGGTGCTTGCCGGAAGTACGGCTGTACTTAACCAAATGAACATATGGGAATGGGTGGTCGCCGTGACGGCTATGACAGCAGGCGCAATGATGATGATGTGGCTGGGTGAGCTGGCGACTGAGCAGGGTGTAGGTAACGGTATATCGCTGCTGATTTTTGCCGGTATTGTGTCGCAGTTACCCAAAACATTGGGTGAGATCGGTAGCTCGCTATTTACGGTGACCAAGCCCGAAGATGCGCTGCATGTTTTCAACTGGTTTACGGTTGGCTGGCTCAATGGGCTCGCGTTTTGGGTGGTGCTGGCGATTAGCCTCATAGGGCTCATCGTGTTGTATTTCCTTGTCAAGATAAACGAAGCGCAGCGTGTCATCACAATCAACTACGCCAAGCGCGTGCACGGCAACAGCGCCTACGGTGGCGTACAGAGCATATTGCCGGTCAAACTCATTACGGCTGGCGTGATACCGATCATCTTTGCCGTCGCGTTTTTGGCGCTACCAGCGTTTATCGGGCAGGTGCTGCGTTCGACGCACAACACCCAGTGGGTGAGTCTCGGTGAAAACTTAGTGCGCTGGTTTCAGACGCCGCAACCTGGCGTGTTTGGACTGAGCAATGACTGGACGACGTTTATTTATCCGATCGCATACTTCCTCCTTGTGGTGGCGTTTACGTATTTTTACACCGGCATTGTTTTCAATAGCAATGAAATTGCCGAGAACCTGCAAAAACAAGGTGGCTTTATAGAAAACGTCCGCCCAGGCATACAAACCGAACGCTATTTAGCGCGGACTGTCACACGTTTGACGCTGTTTGGGTCAATTGCACTTGGTCTTATATCGGTGTTGCCGTTTGTATTTGAGTATGTCTTTGCGCAGCTCGGCATACAGGCGGCCAATCTCGCTATCGGTGGTACGGGGCTGCTTATCGTCGTGTCTGTTGCACTTGAGACACTGCGTCAGGTGAACTCGCGGGCGCTGATGGTGACGTACGACCAGTATTAGTCGCTCGGTAAAACCTCGCTCTAAAGAAGGGGACGGTTGTCCCCCTCTTTGATCCGCCAAGTGGCGGATGATTACCCCCTGGATATTGTATGGATATAGATCGAAATAAATTCGAACTATATCCATGAAAAATACGTAGGGCGCAATAGTAATCACCAGCCGCCCCACCCGATCACAACTTTTTACGATTTTTATAGATTATTATTGACACAATGTCGCGAGGGGTGCAAAATACTACCTAAGCTAATAGGTGAGTTGGTTGAGTGTATTCTCCCGACTCCTGTAGCACATTAACACGCCAAGTAGTATTAGTTAGAAGGAAGAAGGAAGAAGGAAGAAGGAAGTTTGATGATCCGTTGTGTGTGCATGAGATGCCTCTCGTGTGCCTGCAAAGGATCATCAAGCGCACCGTGTTTGGTGAACCTGGGTGTACGCTGCTGCGTGCGCCGATCTGGGTGAGGTTTCGGCCTTACCTATCTCGACGCGTTGCTTTTTGACGCGTCACCTCGAAAAATACCCCCCGTGCCCGCGCAAGCGGGTAGAAGGAGACGAACACTGATGACACGCATCCGCGGTTCCACCACCGACGCCATCAACAAGGCCACCGGCACCCACTCGCACATGCAGGGCTCGAAGGACGCCGGCCGCGTCGTGGACCAGGCACCGATCGTGGCCGACACCTCCGCGCACATCGACGCGTCCAATTCGCAGGCCGCTCTGGGCGTCAGCATCCTCGTCTGACGCCCGCAGGCCGACATCCACCTACAACCGAGCGAGAAAAGGAGTGAGTCACACGCTCAGCCTGGTCGCCCCGTCAACGGGCGGCCAGGCGCTGGGGTCACCATAAGCCTACGGGTCCGTGACCCTACACAAGCGGCTGTCAGGGCCGCTTGTGCTGACGCTGGTAGTCCCGGCTGACAGCGTCAGTATCCACCGGCTCCTTGCACCCCTGACCTAGGTGCCTGAAGCCGGTTCTGCCACGTGGGCTGCCTCCATCCCAGCTCTTCCAAGTGACCCCACTGTAACACGGGTGAATGCGGACTCCAGAGAGCGGGTGGGAGGTAATACTTCCACCCGCTCGACGGGGAAGACCTATCTACTACTTGGCGTGTACACGCCCTATCAGTACACAACGAAGCATCTGAGAGAGGTGTTTTTTATTTTCACCCCATTTTGCATGGTGCGTATTCCATACCCCACGCTGATTATGCTATAATCAGCGCATTACATCGCGATGCGAGATAGTCTTTTGGTACAGGGGTTTACTTGAGATGAGTTTTCAGGTATACTGGCTATTTGTAACGTATGGCCGCAAACAAGGAAGTAATCAAGCTCGTAGGAAAGGTGGTGGAAGCACTGCCCAATACTCAGTTTCGTGTCGAACTTGAAAACGGCCACACAATCATCGCCCACGTGTCAGGAAAGATGCGCAAGCACTATATACGGTTAGTGCCGGGTGATACAGTCGAGGTTGAGTTGACCCCTTATGATCTGACAAAGGGCAGAATCAGCTTCCGACTAAAGGACGATAAAACATTTAACGGGAGACAAGCGGCATGAAAGTACGCGCAAGCGTCAAAAAGATTGATCTCAAAGGCGACAAAATTGTTCGCCGTAAAGGTCGTCTGTATGTCATAAACAAAAAGAAACCCAAAAACAAGCAGAGGCAGGGCTAAATATGCAACATGGTAAATGCAACATGCAACATGGGATAATCGCATTTGGGACTGTTTCTTCCCATTTTGCTTACCCCATTTTGCCTAACCCTACGACCGAAGGGAGTATCTAGATGGCTCGTATCGCAAACGTGGTCATACCTGACCAAAAACAAGTTCATATAAGCCTGCGCTATATCTATGGCATTGGTCCTGTTCATGCTGCGCGCATATGCGAAGCAACCAAGATTGAGCCTACGACTCGCGTCAAAGACCTAACTGAGGCCGAGCTCAAAAAGCTACGCGACGAAATAGATAGTAATTACACTGTCGAAGGTGACTTGCAGCGCGTCGTGACCGGTAACATCAAGCGCCTCAAAGACATCGGTAGCTACCGTGGTCTTCGTCACAAAAACAATTTGCCATCGCGCGGACAGCGGACTCGTACCAATGGTCGAACCCGTCGCGGCAAACGAATCGCCGTCGGTGGTTCGCAACCTAAAGCAGCAACCAAGACGTAGGATATCTATATGACTGAAGAAACAACTACCCCCATAGCACCTGTTGAAGCGCCTACTACACCTGAAGCAGCCAAACCTGTCGCCAAGAGTCGTAAAAAAACTCGCCGATCAGTACCGACTGGCCAGCTTCACATACAGGCCACATTCAATAACACCATCATTACCTTTAGCGACAAAAAGGGCAACGTCATTGCGGCCAGTTCAGCTGGCGCCTGCGGCTTCCGCGGGAGCAAAAAAGGCACTGCCTATGCTGCACAGATTGCCGCCGAAAAAGCCGCTGAGGTCGCCAAGGCTCAATACGGCCTCGCCTCAGTTGACGCATTTGTCAAAGGTGTCGGCTTGGGCCGTGACGCAGCTATTCGCACTATGCAAAACTTCGACATTCGTGTCGACAGTATCCGCGATGTAACCGGTGTCCCACACGGCGGCGTCCGACCAAAACGACAGAGGAGAGCATAATATGCAACATGGTAAATGCAACATGCAACATGGGATAATCGCATTTGGGACTATTTCTTCCCATTTTGCTTACCCCATTTTGCTTAACCCTGCGACCGAAGGGAGTATTTAAATGGCCCGAGATCGTTCACCCATCGTCAAGCAATCGCGCCGCGAAGGCTACGCATTGCACGTCAAAGCCCACAAAATTATGGCGAAGAAATCAGGCATTCCCGGCCAGCACAGCGGTGGTCGCCAGGGCAAACAAAGCCTGTACGCTACGCAACTACGTGAAAAGCAAAAAGTTCGCCGTACCTACGGCCTGCTTGAAAAGCAGTTTGCGCGTCTCATGAGCGATGCCAACCGCAGCAAAGGCAAATCAGGTGAAATCCTCTTGCAGCTGCTCGAGCGTCGCCTCGACAACGTCATTTATCGCGCCGGTCTCAGTACCTCACGCCGTGGCGCTCGCCAACTCGTCACTCATGGCCACTTCCTACTCAACGGCCGCCGCGTCGACATACCATCGATTCGTGTGAACATAGGCGACGTCATAACTGTTCGTCCCAAGAGCACCAAGAGCGAATATTTTGTACACATCGACGATGTCGTCAAAAACACCTCTCAAGTTCCGTTGAGCTGGCTCAAAAGCGACGTCAAAAAACTCACTGTCACCATTACCGGTGTACCAACTCGTGACGAAGCCGAACCCGACATCAATGAACAACTAATCGTTGAGTACTACTCACGCTAACCCACTAAGGAGATACTTACTATGTCACAAGCTATCCACAATCCTAGCCTGGCCAAGGTCGACGACCACAGCAAGACTAGCGCTACATTTGTCGTTGAACCGCTCCATACTGGGTACGGTATGACACTCGGTAACTCACTTCGCCGTGTCTTGCTGAGTAGTATCGAGGGTGCCGCTATTGTCGCATTCCGTGTCGACGGTGCTACCCACGAGTTTACGACTATCAAAGGTGTCGTCGAAGACGTTGTCGACATCATGCTCAACCTCAAAAACGTGCGCGTTCGTGCTCACAACGACCGACCCGTTGAGATGCGTCTCGAGAAAAAGGGCGCCGGCGTCGTAACGGCCGCCGACATCAAACTGTCTGACGACATTGAAATCGTCAACCCCGACGCTGTTATTTGTACCATCGACGACCCGAAAGCATCTGTCGTCATGGACCTCGTCGTTGAGACTGGTCGCGGCTACCGCACCATCGAAGAATCAGGTGCACAGCGTCTGCACAGCGACATGATTGCACTTGATGCTATCTTTAGCCCTGTACTGCGTGTTCGCTACAAAGTGGAAAACACACGTGTTGGCCAAACCACCGACCTCGACAAACTGCTCCTGACCATCGACACTGACGGTAGTATGAGCCCACGCGACGCGTTCGAAGAAGCTGCTGCAATTTTGATCAACCAATACACCGCACTCGCTGGTAGTACACGGGTTGACTCTGCGCCAACGCCAGGCGTTCGCGACGACAACGGCGACGCCGAGCTGATGACGCCCATCGAAGACCTCAATCTGACCGCTCGCACTACTAATGCGCTTATCAACAACGAAATCCGTACCATCAATGACCTCGTCACCCTCAGTGAAACCGACCTGCGCGAGCTCAAAGGCTTTGGCAGCAAAGCCCTCGACGAAGTCAAAGAAAAACTGGCGGAGATGGAGTTCTAATATGCAACAAGGGACATGCAACATGCAACATGGGATAATCGCATTTGGGACTGTTTCTTCCCATTTTGCTTACCCCATTTTGCCTAACCCTGCGACCGAAGGGAGCATCTGATGCATCGACACGGATATCAAGGCCGCAAGCTTCATCGTGATAGCGCACAGCGTACTGCGCTGCTCCGCGGATTTGCGATTAGCTTGATCGAACACGGTGCGATCGAGACCACATTGCCACGCGCAAAAGAACTCGTACCGTTTATTGAGCCTATCATTACCAAAGCCAAAAAAGGCGATCTCGCCAGTCGTCGTGCCGTACTTTCGGCACTCGACAACCAAGCAGCTACCATGACCCTCGTTGACCAGCTTGTCCCGCAAATGGGTGGCCGCGTCAGTGGCCATGTACGCATTACTCGCACACGTCTGCGTGTCGGTGACAACGCACAATTGGCACGGGTCTCGTTTGTGGACGAACTTGATCGAGAAGGAAGTGTGAAGAAAGAAGCAGAGAGCAAGCCAGCAGCATCCAAGACGAAGACTACCCCTGTGAAAACTGATTCTAAGGTAAAAACGTCAAATGTCAATTCACCAGCTGGCGGACGAGTTTCTAGCGTCAAATCAGCTCCTCGCAAAGTTGCTGCAGCCGACAAACACCTCAGCCACAAACCGACCGTCAGCGTAAGAAAGAGTGGAGACCGCTAATATGAAGACATTTTCTCTCAAAGGTGGCGATGTTGACCACAAGTGGGTCGTGATCGATGCGTCGAGCGCACCACTTGGCCGTGTGGCGACGGTTATTGCAACACGTCTCATGGGCAAGTACAAACCGACCTATACCCCAAACATCGACGACGGTGACTACGTTGTGGTTACTAACGCTGCCCAGGTAGCGGTAACAGGCAACAAAGAGTCGGACAAAGTGTATTACAATTACTCTGGTTTCCCAAGTGGGCTCAAAGAGCAGACGCTGGGTACGGCACGCGAGAAAAACCCCGAGCGCATTATTGAACGCGCCGTAGCTGGTATGATCCCGCACAACAAACTACATGCTGTGCGCATGAAACGCCTCCGTGTATTTGCCGGCGCCGACCACACGCATGAACCACAGAAACCAGTTGAAGTGAAAGTAAAGGAAGCAAAATAATGCAACATGCAACATGCAACATGCAACATGGGATAATCGCATCTGGGACTATTTCTTCCCATTTTGCATACCCCATTTTGCCTAACCCTGCGACTGAAAGGAGCATGTAAATATGGCTAAATCCAACGAATACTTCTATGGACTCGGACGTCGCAAAAGTGCGACAGCTCGTGCTCGTCTAATGGGCGGTAAAGGTGCCGTCACGGTCAATGGCAAATCAGCCGAAGACTACCTAGACGGCAACAAGACGCTGGTCGCTGAACTGACTGACCCACTTGCGCTTATCGGCAAGCAAAAAGATTTTGATGTGAGCATCGTGGTCAGTGGCGGTGGTATGAGCGGTCAAGTCGACGCATGCAAACTCGCCATCAGCAAAGCCATCAGCGAAATGGACGAGACGCTTCGCAGCACACTCAAAAAAGCCGGTCTCATGAAACGCGACCCACGCGAAAAAGAGCGCAAAAAATACGGCCTCCGCAGCGCCCGTAAACGCGAACAATACTCGAAACGTTAGTTTGGAACTGTATATTAAAACGACCCATTTGCGTGTCGTTTTTTGTTGGGCGTTCTTTGAGGAGTAACATACCAGCATATATGACGACAACCCGTTAAGTAAGAGGTATAATAA
>JBAQIV010000070.1:0-3870 GCA_049289035.1 Saccharimonadales bacterium (SeqCode)
CGACGAACAGAGTTGATCTGTTCGTCAATTTTACGCGTAATTTCCCTCACGTAAAACGCTCGGTTTGGATTGTTCAAAAACAGATGCAATAGCTTTACTCGCGTCTTTGAACCAAATAATGCGTCAATCACTCTATGATCCCTCTCGTGTTATCGAATACTATAGTAGCACAGGTCATTGATCATTGACCATCAATCGATGATGGGACGTGACAATAATCCATTTACAATACTTCCTGCGGCCGTTGACCTTTAGTTTTGCGGGCCAAGAATAGGTATCAAATAGTTTCGAGCTTCATCGATCGTTAGCCACTTGATGTAGTTGTGCCGCTTCAGCCACGTGAGTTGCTTTTTAGCAAGTTGACGATCTTTGATGATAGCTAGCTCTTTCGCCTGGCTAAGCGTAATTTCACCGTCACAATAACGCCGTATGATTGGATAAATATTGCCAGTAAGCGCCTCGTGGCTCCAACCAAAACGATGCGCTAGCGCCTGCGCTTCTGCGATAATGCCCATAGCAAACATACCCTCGACACGCTCACGTATGAGAGTTTCGAGCTCATATTTTTCTGTAGCTATGGCTACAACGATGATATTTTTACCTATAGTATTACCTCTATTATTATTTACACCACCTTGCTCAAGACTCCTAACAAGATGTCGCTTATTCTGTTTATTAAACGGTAATGGTATGTGTTGACTTTTTAATAACGATTGGAGTTCGGTAACGGTCGAGTTCTCCCATTGTCGTCGTCGATCATTGTCCGCATCTGGACCAAATTTATAATCAAATATCAATCCATCGATATACAGTCCTGTCCCGCCAACCACAAAAGGAATCTGGCCGCGAGCACGTATTTGAGTGATAACCTGCCGAGCTTGTTTTTGAAAATCTGCAGCCGTAAAACGTTCGTCTGGATCAACAACATCGAGCAGATAATGCGGCACGTGGCGTCGGTCTTCGAGCGACGGTTTAGCAGTGCCAATATCCATGCCGCGATACACCGTACGCGAGTCGGCGCAGATGATTTCGCCGCCGTATGCTTCGGCTAGCTCTATAGCGAGTGCACTTTTACCCGATGCGGTGGGACCGGTGATAACGATGAGCAAATCAGTAGATTTTGGATTTTGGATTTTGGATTTTGGAATATCACTCATTGCGATCTCCAGCGGCGTGAGGCAAAATCGACGATCCGATAATCTTTGACTTCTACTCCTTCGGCCTCCAAGTCAATGGCATGTCCTTCTTTGCCACCGTCATAACCGCTCGCACAGTCGCCCAAGCGGTTCACTACCCTATGCCATGGCAGTTCACGGGGCCCAAAGTGAGCGAGGCCGCCAACCTGACGGGCCGCATAGGGATGACCGGCGAGTGCCGCGATATCGCCATACGTCATCACCCTGCCGCGCGGTATTGAGCCGACTATATCATACACCGCCACGTGAAAGTCATCAGATGCCGCTTTCAAAATATACCTCCACTGCGTCCCAGTCTTGCACGCGAATGACACCATCAGGTATCCGTTCGGTTTGGTTCCACGGATAATCACCAAAAAGCAGCCCTGTCGCACCCATCTCGACGGCTTGCAGGCAGTTCACTAGTGAATCGTCGATAAGATAATTCGCACCGATCAATCGCAACACTTCTTGCTTTGTGCGCATTTTACCAGTCAGATTGTATTGACCAGTAAAGTGCACTTCTCTGTACAATCCAGCAAAATGCTCATTGAGCCATTGATGGGTAAACTGCTCCAATATGTCGATATCACGCGCGGTGACAACGACAATATCATAATAGTTGCTCACAAGTGGCAACACTCGAAGCGCTGACTGATATGGTTGGGCACCTATAAACTCTGGCGTCTCATAAAATGCGTGGACGCGTCGCACGGCTTCTTCTACAGTCGATACGCCCCAGTGCTGTAGATCTGATTCTTTGTTTGGATGATTATTCGCTAGCGTCAGTTTAGTGCCAAATGTCGCGTTATACCATAGGGCAATATCAGCAAAATGGTCAAACAATGTATCGTCAATATCGAGTGCTACGACTGGTTTACCCATACTAGACAGTACTTAGAGTGACGACTTACTGGCGCGCGCCTTAACTTCGTTGGCAAGGCTTGCGAGAAATTGATCGACACTATAGCTGCGCTCAACATCACCGAGAACTGCCAAATCTGCTCGGACGCGTGGCGTGACATGGTCGCTCTGCACTTCTTTGTCGCCGATCACGACTGAGTATGGCACCTTCCATACCTCTGCACTCCTGATCTTTTTACCGACCGATTCTTTGCTGTCATCAACAGATACAAGGAGGCCGTTCTCTTCAGCTTTTTGACGAAATTGCTGTACAAATTGCGTTAACTTTTCAGAGTCGTTAACCTGAATAATGCGCAACTGCTCTGGTGCGAGCCATAGTGGGAATCTACCGGCAGTATGTTCAATATATACACCGAGAAATCGTTCGATCGAACCAAGCAATGCGCTGTGAATCATCACTGGCGTCTCTTTGTCGCCCTGCTCATTTGTATATTCGAGACCGAAACGCCCTGGCTGCACAAAATCAAGCTGCACGGTTGCCAGTTGATGCTCGCGGCCAATAGCGTCTGTGGCCATAAAATCAATCTTTGGACCATAAAAGGCTGCTTCTCCTTCGGCCTCAAAATATTCGAGCCCGTTTTTGAAAACAGCATCTTTTAGTTGCTGTTGTGCAGATAACCACAATTCTTTATCTCCTAAATATCCTTCTCCGTCATCTCTGTAGCTCAGCCGAACACGCAGCTTCATATCGACAGCCTTGTAAAGCTCGTCAGCAGCGCTCATGAGCTGATCGACTTCGTATTCTATCTGATCGCGACGACAAAACACGTGGCTATCATCTTGAGTGATGGATCGTACACGGCTGAGACCACCTAGCTCACCGGTCTTTTCATCACGATAGACTGTCGTCGTCTCGAGATATCGTATCGGTAACTCACGATAACTGCGAGGACGCGCGGTATATAGCTGAGTATGGTGCGGACAGTTCATCGGCTTCATGACAAAATTGTCACTCGTCTCTTGACTCTTGACCAAAAACAACTCATCACCAAATTTTTCCCAATGACCTGACGTCTCATACAATGTGTGCTTGGTAATATGGGGAATCCAAACTTTCTCAAATCCCCTTGAGAGACGTAATTCATTTGAAAACTCTGCAAGTCGCTCACGCAAGACTGTACCGCGAGGAGTAAACAATGGCAATCCTCCGCCTACCAGGGGTGAAAAAGTAAATAGATCGAGCTCCTGACCCAGTTTGCGATGGTCGCGCGCGCGGGCTTCTTCTTGCTGTTTTAGGTAGTCGTCGAGTGATTTTTGATCTTGAAATGCCACGCCATAGAGGCGCTGCATTTGAGCGTTGTCTTCTTTACCACGCCAGTACGCACCAGCAACGCGCATAAGCTTAAATGCGCCGACACTTCCTGTGGTGGCAAGATGCGGGCCACGACATAGGTCAGTAAAATCGCCGTCAGTATAAAATGATACGGATTCAACCGCCGCATCACCCTCGGTCGCCAAGCCAAGTTCGGCACTATCGAGGTCTTTGGCAATGGTCGTACCGGCTCGTTTGAGGTCGTTTAAGAGCTCTTCTTTGTACGGCTGAGAGTTTGACCTCGCCCAGTCGATCGCTTCCATAACGGGCTTCTCAGAGCGTTCAAAGGCATAGTTTGCATCTATAATCTTACGCATTTCGGCTTCTATTTTCGGGAAATCCTCTTCGGACACTTTGTCGTCATCCAGATCGATATCATAGTAAAACCCGTTTTCAATGACCGGCCCTACCCCAAACTTTGCCTCTGGCCAGAGGTGCTGTACCGCCTGTGCCATAATG
>JBAQIV010000071.1:0-26965 GCA_049289035.1 Saccharimonadales bacterium (SeqCode)
GTGCTCAATAAAGTGGGGGCGTTTACCGCCAACCCCATCATCCGTAATATCATCGGTCAGCCGAAAAGCACATTTAATATACGGCAGCTCATGGATGAAGGCAAGATCCTTATTGTAAATCTCAGCAAAGGTCTCATAGGAGAGGACAATGCGGGCATACTCGGCGCCTTTATCGTGACCAAGATCCAGCTTGCCGCCATGAGCCGGAGTGATATTGCTAACGTCGAAGACCGTCGACCGTTCTACCTCTATGTCGATGAGTTTCAAAACTTCGCAACTGATAGTTTTGCTACAATCTTATCTGAAGCCCGTAAGTACGGCCTTAACCTAACGGTCGCTAACCAATATATCTCCCAGATGCAAGACACGGTACGTGACGCCGTGTTTGGCAACGTCGGGACAATGATAAGCTTCCGCGTCTCGGCCGATGATGCCCCTATACTCAGTAAGCAATTTGAGCCGCAATTTGAGCCCGCCGACCTCTTACAGATGCACAATCGCAACTTTATCATCAATATGGTTATAAAAGGCGAGAAAGCGCCGGCTTTTAGTGCCACGACGCTTGCACTGCCGACCTCACCAACTGACTATTTTGAGCAGATTGTCGCACATTCACGTAGTGTATATTCACGTGATCGATCAGAGGTAGAGCAGGAGATCAAAGCCCGTATTGCCCCCGACCAGCTCGCTCCACGGCCCCTGCCGAACAACACACCCAAGACGTGGCCAATAGCAGGCGCTACACCAGTCGCGCCAGCACCAAGCCAAGACATAGTAACAGATAGCTATGTACCTGTCGCTCAGGCAGATGTAGCGCGCACCCCATCAGATACCTCGACTGACGCTACGCCGAAGAAAAAGCGAAGTCGCAGTCGTACGCGTCGTAAGAAGACCAGCGATGCACCGCAAAGAGTAGGGCAGTCGGAAGCCACCCCCACTCCTGTTGTTGTGCCGCGGAGAAGTCAACCTCAGTCTGATTCCGACGGCTCAGAACTACGAATTCGCTAAGATGACTCCCCACACTCGAGCAATAGATTATTGTATATTGGAATAGAACATAAATAGAACATTAAATTACTATACATATGACGCATAGCATAATCACTATGAACTATATGGCTACGTCATGAGCCTGAAGGCATGTCAACGTGAGGGGGTATAACGGACGAGCAAAATAGAGCAGAAACAGTCGCGAGATTCAACGCCGCCGACGATAGGTAATTACCAAACATATCATTATTTGTTGTGTCGCACAATATATCTTTTACGTCATAGCCAATAGTATCTAAAGATGAGTTGTCATACGTCTTCTATATACCCTAACAGGGGATATTTTTTATAGGAGTCATATATCTCGCTTTATAATCTACTTTGGTGAGCTATGATTCTCTTTACGAGCGAAAGCACTCCCGTGCATGCTCGCATACATGCAAATGTTGTCCACAGCACATGGTTTGTTGTCGTATTTTGTTGACTTTTTGTAATTTTATTTCACGCCCCTGCTATCCCCTATCATTTGACTTTTTGTATTATTGTATTTTCGTATAGTTTTTTTAACCATCGGCACTATGAAAATAATAGAACAAATTTAGAACACTATCGAGAATGGGGTAGGTCCCTATTTTAATCCTTGTCCCGATAATACGCCTTGCCTTCGACACGTATATCCACATACTGCGGTTGCAGCGAATGACCGTCGATATAAGCGAGCGCCTGCACCATGTCACTCACCTGTTGTGCCACATCCCTGTCGAGACTCAGCTTTATGCGATACGGACGATCTTTGAGCATAAGGTCAATCTGACGTAGTGTCGCGGCTGGTAGTATCACCTGCTCGACGGTGAACGGGCGTCGTTTTTCAATATCACCAATGGTTTGTCCGATAAAGCGCATAAGCGACTGCGAAGCAATCTGTTGAGTTGCGGTCGGTAAACCACTTTCATCTTTGACGGTCAGTTGGGGCATAGCATGCCCGTGAAGCGACTGAAACCGCACGCCGTACTGATCAACAAAATAGGTCTTGTCACCAATCTGCCAGCGCGCTATGGACTGACGTAGACTGATCGTTATGGTATGCTTTGTCAGCCCCGCGTCATTTGTTAGTGTAACGGAAGCTGTCTCAGGATACGTCTGCTGGAGTGTTGTCTGTAGCCGCGCGAGCGATGTCGCCGTATCGACGCGCTCGGTGGCGTGAGACGCGAAGTAGTGGTCGATTGCGGCTGCATAACCTGCTGTCAACTGCTCAGTATCACTACCAGCATCATGTATGACAATGGTAGGCGTCACGATCAGATGATCGAGCATCCAGAGTAGTGTTGCAGCTGACAGTACTATAACAACCAGCAGGCTGACGAGACGGCGCCGATGATGCCGGAGTTCATGGACGTGAAGCCGCGGTGAACGAAGTGCAGCATGTGCCTGACCAGCAGTTTGGACTGTTTGTGACTGCGTACCAGTAATCGTGCGGCTACGACGAAATAGCGTAGGATCAACCATACCCTCAGCATGCGTATGACGAATCGTATCACGCTTTGTCCCGCGAGATCGAAACAGCGCCATATTAGCCTCGCCTCGCAGCATCAATCAGTCTTGCGAGATCGGAAGCGGCGTGAGGTTTAGCAAAAGTATGAAGCTTGCGTGCCAATTTTGTGCGAGTTGGTGTGTCGGTCATGAGCTCAATCACTGTATCAGCAAGGACCGAAGAATTCCCAATCTCGTGATCGCTTAGCACACGAACCGCTTCAGCTTCACCGTACATAGCGGCATTTTTCACTTGGTCACCGAGGAAGCGTGACGGTATGACAATAACTGGCTTGGCCATGGCCGCCATCTCTTGTAGAAACGTCGCACTCCCGCGAGCCACAATGACATCCGCCGCACCAAGTACGCGGTGCATGTCTTTATAGACAAACGGTACCAGATGATAATGTGGGTGCTCAGGAGCAATCTGCTTCAAATGGTCATAGTGTAATTTACCGCAGACGTGGTATACATGAATACCCGCTGCTAGCAGCGTATCAGCATCTTTTATAATGGCATCGTTGATCGTTTTTGCGCCTAAACCGCCGCCAGTAATCACCACGAGAGGCGCCGTCACATCGATAATACCAATTTCGGCTTTAGCTTCACGCTGTTGTAGTTGTGACATCGGCTGAAATGCCCCGTCTATCGGTACACCGATATAGTGGCTGCGCTCGGCCGGATAACGATAGTTTTCTAACGGTGATCCTGTGGCAATGGTGTGGGCAAAACGCCCCAAGATTGCGTTGGTCAGGCCAGGACGCGTATCGGAGTCATGGATAACCAATGGCACACGGCAAAGATGCGCCGCAAGACCAATCGGCAAACACACAAAACCGCCTTTTGCAAATACGACGTCGGGGCGAAATCGGAGTATGATCCAGATACTCTGTACAAAACCAACCACGATGTAGAAAATGTCACGGAGATTAAACAGGACTGTCTCGATGTCACTGAGGCGCTCTCGCCAGGTGCGGTTATGATAGCGCCGCAATTTACCGGCAGCGATCCGTCTAACGGTCACCGGACGCTCTGCGTGGCTCATTAAACCGCGGGCTTGTGCTTCAAATGATCGGTCGCACACAAACAACGTCTCAAGATCAGGGTCGATGCGACCAAGCTCATTGATGACTGCGAGCACTGGTGTAACGTGGCCGCCCGAACCGCCGCCCGCTGCGAGAAGTTTCATCTACCTCCCTCCTTTCTACTTGATGTGATGTGTACTGCGAGACATGATAGGCCAGCCCCAATGACATCATAACAAACAGCAAACTAGTCCCGCCAAAGCTCAAAAATGGTAGCGTCACACCGGTCAGAGGCAATATACCCGTCATTGCCCCAATGTTAATAATCACATGGGTGCCGATCCAGCCAAACACTCCCGCTGCGATCATGCGCATCGTAGGATCACTGAGTCTATCGGCCATACGTAGTATTCGGTACAACAGTGCCACAAAGAGTGTTATGATACCGAGCAAGCCTACAAAGCCAAACGTCTCGCCAAGCACGGCGAATATGGAATCATTGAGCGCCTCGGGCAAATAGCCAAACGCCTGTACACCATTGCCGAGCCCTCGCCCCACAAGCCCCCCACTACCAATCGCCAGTTTTGCCATATCTATATGATAGCTCGCGGCATCGGTCGATGCCGAGCCGACAAATGTCGTTACTCGCTCTAACCGATGCGGAGAGATGAGAATAAACATCACGCCAGCGAGCACCGCGACGCCAGCTGAAAGCGCGATCAGTCGCAGACGCAGACCGGCAACAAATATCATGCTCGCAAGCATACCAATGATGGTCAGTCCCGTCCCCATGTCCTTTTGCAAACCAATCACAAGCAGCGACGCAACCGCGATGATAATCGCCATAGGTACCAGTGTCTCCTGGGCATCATTGACCGTTCCATCTTTGATCCTGCGGCCTAAAAAACCAGACGCAAACAGCAGTATGGCAAATTTGAGAAACTCTGCCGGCTGAAATGTCATAACGCCAAAATCATACCAGCGACACGCTCCGTTATAGCACATGGCCGGCGCTACTTTGGCTGCACCGAGCAAGGCCAGCAGTACACAAATGCTAATTGCGGTGAGTAACAATTTCGGTGCAAAACGTCGCCACCAGGTAAGTGGTGTCATAACAGCAAACACAAAAGCACTCGCCCCCGCCACAAGATACAATCCCTGTTTGAGCATATAGTGGTTCTGGTCAACGTTGCCACCTGCCTCGTTGAGGCGATGTATCTGATACGGCGAAATTGCAAACAGTACAACAATACCGATCAATACGAGCAACCCAGCAAATAATACAATTTTATAATCCGGTCGATGCTTACGAGGACTACTGAGAGGCTGATCAGATTGCTTGGCGCCCACACGCTGCCGTCTCATCATGCGATATGACCTCCAGCAAGTGCGATCAATAACCCGACAAAACCCGTCACATTGGCGATTAACCAAAAGCGCATAGTGACTTTCGTCTCTGGCCAGCCAATTGCTTCCAGGTGGTGATGGATCGGCGCCGACAGCATAACACGCCGATGGAAAAATCGTTTGCTGAGTAGTTGCACCGCACTTGAAGCAACCTCGATGACAAACATAGCGCCAATGATAGGCAGCAGCAATATAGAATTAGTGAGCATCGCCACAACTCCGAGTACGGTGCCAAGGGCAAAACTACCGACGTCGCCCATGAAAAACCGGGCGGGATAGACATTGAACCACAGATAGCTAATGAGCGCACCGAGTATAGTAAAGCAAAATCCAGCGATGCCGACATTGCCCTGCAGCAACGCAATCGCCGCATAAAACGTAAAGGCTGAGGCAGCGAGTCCGCCCGCCAGACCATCGAGACCATCACTAATATTGACGGCGTTGCTTGTGCTGACAACAGCCAGTACAAATAGTGGCATAACCCACCAGCCAAGTTCCCACTGCCCTGTCATAAACGGCACATGAATGGAGTGAAACCCGAGCTTGTAGTAGAAAAACCAGGCCCCAACGACAGCAACGGCTAAAATCATGGCAAATTTTATGCCCGACCGCAGACCCGCAACACCCAGTTTCTTACCCCTGATGTTTATAATGTCGTCGATCAGCCCAACCACCCCTCCGCCGATCAGCGCCGCTAGTGGCAGCCAGGTCTGTTGACGGTCTAAGTTCACCAAAACCGTCACAATCGTCACCGAAGCAACGATGATTAGCCCCGCCATGGTCGGGATATTGCGCTCAAACTTACTAGCGTGTAACTTCGTAAAAACACTCAAGGCTTCACCGTTGGTGCTGGTGGAGCGCTGTCGTTTCCAAAACCGATAGCGATACGCAAATCCGGTATAAATTGGGGTCATAATAACTGACAACACAAACGCTGCCAGTGCTAGTAGCACCAGCTGGATAAGCGATGTGGTCAAGGTTGCGAGGTGAATGTCATGCATAGAGCGTTACGGTGAGACTTTCGTTAGATAATGATCGACCATCCAGCTGTTCATGTCATTGAAGATCGGCGCGGCAGCGGCTGACCCGTGGTTACCGGGTAATTTTGAATCATCAACTCGTACCATTATGACATATTCGGGCTTGTTTACGCCACCAAATCCGAGGTATGAGCCGATCGTGTCCTCGGTGTATTTGCCAGTTTTTTTGTCGATCGTCTGACTTGAGCCGGTTTTGCCGCCTATCATGTAGCCTGCTTTGTCGTGCTTGGCAAACCCAGCTAGTTTTCTGCCCTGTACGGTCATGTCGCGAACGGTCGTCGAGACTGACGGGTTGACGACATTGGTTTTTAGAACTTCTGGCTGCTTCGGTGCAAAACTACCGTTGTCATACGTTACGCCGGCCACGACATGTGGCTGAT
The DNA here is from genome assembly GCA_049289035.1 of Saccharimonadales bacterium (SeqCode). Lineage (GTDB taxonomy): Bacteria > Patescibacteriota > Saccharimonadia > Saccharimonadales > Saccharimonadaceae > JAPUDQ01. The sequence continues at coordinate 6,373 of JBAQIV010000071.1, forward strand.
AAAATGTGCCGCCGTTTATAAGGGCTGAGAAGGCCGACGACGTCTGTATCATTGTCTGGTTCATACCTTGCCCAAACACCATGTTTGAGTAACGTACGGCGTTGCCCTCGAGCTCATTGGGCGAAATGATAATCCCCCCACTCTCACCGTCTTGTTCGATACCAGTTAGCTGGCCAAAACGAAATTGGTCATGATAGTAGCGGTACATCGTGTCGCGGGCTTTTTTGTTTATCTCGCCACCACCCATTTGGCGTAGCACGTAAACCGTACCGGTGTTGAGCGAGTAGGTCAAGATGTCCTGCATCGTGGCGCGCTCAAGTATGGGATCTTCGGGGATATTGCAAATGGAGCGATCTTCGACCTTGGTGCACCCTGTTGTATCGCGAAACGTAGAGTTAGTCGTAATCGCTCCGCTGTCGAGTCCCGCGCCGATCACCATCGTCTTCACAACCGAACCATTTTCGTAAGGTGCGCTGACAATTGGGTTTTGAAACACCGTATAATCCTCCACTGACCCATACGTTGCTGGATCAAACGTCGGATAACTCGCCATAGCGATAACCTGCCCGTTGTTGGGGTTCATAATGAGGATACTTCCGGTCGTGGCTTTCACTTTTTCGAGACCAGCTTTCAGTATGTCTTCGGCTTTTAGCTGTGTTGTCAGGTCGATCGACAGGACAATATCGTCACCGTTGACCGCTGGCCGCTCAATGTCTTCGTTGCCAATCGTCAGCGGTATACGCCGCACGTCAGTTACCGTCTGAAGTAAACCGGCTTTGCCGGTTAGCCGTTCATTGAGCGCTCCTTCGACACCGTATTGGCCTTTTCCATCTTGGTCGACAAAGCCAAGTATCTGGGCCGCCAGATTACCTTCAGGATAGATTCGCCGACTCGTCTGTTGCAGGCCGATACCAGGTAGCTGTTCTTTGCTGATCAAATCAGCCTGTGCTCGCGTAACACCGCGTGCAACGATACGATAGCGAAGTTTTTTGGAGTCGTCTTTTAGAAGCTGCGTCAGATCACCGCTTACATCGCCCCCAATAATCGGTCGAAGTTTTTCAGCCGTACGCGACACATCTTTCACCTCAGCTGGGTCGACAAAAACCGTATAGACCCGCTCGTTTAGTACAAGTGGCGCTGTTCCCTCACCACCATCGCGCGCATAGATTTGCCCCCGTTCGGGCTTGATCACAAGTGGTTGCACCTGGATATCTTTGGCCTCGGCCGTATAATAATCGTGTCGTATTACCTGTAGGTAAAACAATTGGATCACTAAAATCATGACAACGAACAAAAGTCCTCGCATCAGGACATCTGGTCGCGATAATGATAATCGAGATCTGGTCATACTATAATGAGATGTAATTAGTTACGTGCGTCACGCTGCTCTGGCGATGTCATGGCTTTTGCGATATCGCTGCCCTCAACGCTACGAAGGGCTTGCAAACGTGCGTTTTGGTTGGCGAGCTCTTCCTTTTTAGTAGTAAGTTGCGCCAGTTTGTCGTTGAGCGCATCTATATCATAGCTGTAGCTACTCGTTTTTGTCACCTGTGTGATGTAGATGAGCCCCAAGACAGCCACCATCAGCGCAATGATGATAGTGTGCGAAATAGGCCCAAGTGCAATACTCGGCGTAAACGTAACGGTGTTTTGATTGCGGCGCCACATTCGTTCTTGACGAGACGAAAAAGCTGGCGCAGCAGTACGATAATAATGAGACATGTGGTGCTATCTCTATCCTGTTATTAGTGTTTATTTTTGCGGTATCGGAGCAACAGATATTTTGCATGTAGTGCACGCAAAATAATCTGTTGTTCACGATCTGCGCGGGTGTCTGTCACAAGTCTTCCGCGCGAACGCACACTATCGGTGATTGACAGTGATGCGGACGGCGCGAGACTTGTTGACTATTTTGATTGCCATAGTCTTTTGGCCCTTTTTGTTTTATGGTTTCACGGCGGCGCGAAGTATTGCACTTCGTGCTCGCGGGTTGGTGGTATCGTATTCGGCGCCTAGAATCGGCTTTTTGATGAGCGTAGAGAGTTCAGCTTCATAGCCCGACTGGTCTTGTTCAGCAAAGTAACGCTTTACCAGTCTATCTTCGAGACTATGAAAGCTAATCATTACGACTCGCCCGCCTTTGTTGAGCAGACGCGGTAGTAATGGTAAGAGCCGTTCAAGTTGACCGAGCTCATCATTAAGCGCGATTCTAATTGCCTGAAAGGTACGCGTGGCAGGATGGATTTTGGTCCAAGCGCCACGATGTGCTGTCGTGATGACCCGTGCAAGTTCCGACGTTGATGCTAGCGGGCGGTTTAGACGTATCGCGTGTGCGATCCGTGCTGCCTTACCTCGCGGCTCTTCGCCGTAATGTTCAATCATTCGCGCCAGGTTTCCTTCGCTCATGTGATTGACGATGTCAGCCGCTGTTCGCGTACCTGACCTGTCCATCCGCATGTCGAGTGGCCCGTCATGTTTGATCGAAAAGCCTCGCTCGGCTTCATCTAATTGTGGTGACGATACACCAAGATCAACGCATATCATATCAAACGCCTCATTAGCTGCAACAAGGTGCTCAGCCGCCGAAGCAAAATCAGCATGAATCAGTCGAGCACCCGCATCCCCATAAGGGACTAGGTGTGTAATCGCCTGATCATCCCGATCAACCAGTGTGGCAGATGCGGCACCGATCACTTCAATAATTCTTGAAGCATGGCCGCCATAGCCCGCCGTCAGATCAAGATACGTCTCGCCAGCTTTTGGGGCCAGCAAACGTACCGCTTCTTCGAGCAGCACTGGGATATGAATAACAGTTTCGTCCCCGCCGATTGGCGGAGAATAAGACTGGAGTTGTTGTGGTGGTATATTTTTCATTGAGGTCACCTAACCAGTAGCTAGAGTTTTTCGACGCCCCACTAAACAAGTTTAGCAGGGACCCCGTTTTGTTTTCGCAGTGTATGTTTGTTTTTGTAGTTTGTCAATGGAGTTGTTGTGGTGTGTCCGCTTCAAAAAGCGAACGCTTGCTTAGCCAGGAGTGGCTAAATAAGTGCCCCACTGACAAGTGAGAGACTTATATGTGTGCACTATATCATAGAGATATAGTGTGTGAGGTGGAGTTTTTTGGGAGGTGTGTTGTTGTGTGATTGAGGTTCAAGGCGGTGGTTAAAGTGTCACGCCCAAGGTCTTCACTCTCTAACTACCGGATAGGTGATCTCACGAAGTGTTATTCCGTGAAGCGAATTGTTAACGTGCGGCACTGATACGCCAGTATTTGCCTGCGCGTACGACGACCACATCGCGGTCTATGCCCGCATAATCAAGCAATTGCTGCTCAATCGTGACTCGTCCTTGCTTTTCATCCATATCGCTCGCAATCTTGCCGGTACGAAACCGTACGTTGAGATCAGCGACCGCTTCATCGAGAATACTGCCTGATAATGCCGGTTCGACATCGGCTTCCCACACCTCTTTTGTGTAGAGATGGAGATAATTCTTAAAGCCGCGAGTGACAACTACTCCGCCCTCAAACTCATGACGAAGATCGGCCGGTATTGTTAACCGACGTTTCTCATCTAGTTTGCGTTCGAAATAGTCTGTGCTCACTGTGCCCTTTGAGCGTTATGGTTGATATGTTTTTTGGTGCCGTGGTTTTTATTTTTTACCCTATCGTATGATGGGGTTTCCCGTTGGCTGTTGTACCGGCTGGGATTTCCACTACCCCTAGTGTACTACCCACCCTCACCCACTGCAAGTACTTTTTCACATATTATTACCCACTTGGCTACTTATCCACAGTCACCGGTGTTTTACCATGCTTAAAACCTGCCAATGCGGCAGGTTTTAAGGGGTGTTTTTCGCGGAAATTAGCCCGCACTACGATGCGACTAATTAAGCAGATGTCCGAGTTGAGCGGCGAGCGTTGGGCTAGCCTTAGCTACAAGCCAGGTCGTAAAGACAAAAAGATTAATAAACAACGACACGATCAGCAATGCATTTTTGAAATCATCGTTGACGCGGCTGAGTGGACGTACGGTACGCTGAGTAGCTGCTTTGGTTTTCTTCATACCTCTTACTATACATAACCGTAATGAGTCGTCAAGTGTGAACAGCCTAAGTCTTTAAACCTTCTTCCTCGGAGCAGTTGGCCGTATCGGCCAGCCCGTGCTCCATTAACCAACTGTTCGCGCGTACCCAGTTGTCGAGTGAGCCACACTCTAGGTATTCGGCGTCGGTTTGATACACCGCCACAACCTGTCCGTCAGCTACAAAATCGTTGAGTGCATCGATCAGATAATACTCGCCCTGCGAGGTACGTCCAGAGGAAATTTGTCTCTCGAGATATGAGAAAAATGTATCGGGTAAAATATAAAAGCTTGAATTATTGAGATTGGTGTTAACCTGCCCTGGCTGCGGGTGTTCGACAATACGCCGATAATTACCGTTGTCGTCAACCTCGATTATTCCAAAGCGATCGATCTGTTCCCATGGTATAGGGTTACCCATAATACACCCCTTCACTTCATTTCCCTTCTCCTCGATTCGCTTCATCATACGCGCCGCTTCTGATTCACCGTCTTGCCTATAAAACGTCTGGTCACCCATGACAATGACGACTCGCTCACCAGGTTCAACATAGTCTCGACACAACCATACCGGAATCGATGTACCATATCGTCCATCGGACAGGTCCTGGGATATATAATGAAATGTCACGCCAGACGGTGGCGTTATTTCGGCAACCAAATCGTTTTTACCCTTAGCGCGGAGATAGTCCTCAAGCACAGGTTGGTGTTCGTAATAGTCGCGCAACTGCCTCGCATCACCGCTCACGACAAAATAGATATCGCGGATACCTGCTTTTATACAGTCTTGCACAGCATAATCAACCACTGGCCGGTTAAGCAGCGGTAGCATACACTTCTCAACCGCTTTGGCAATTGGCAGACGTCGCGTGCCATAGCCTGCCACCGCAATGATAGCTTTGGTACATTTCATGAACTCACCTCCTCTTTGTTTCGTTATGCAAAATAAATGCGCATGAGCTGCCGCGCCGTTGCATCCGAATCGTGACGAATCAAACTTCGCTCACTCGATAGCGGGTCATTGGCATCGTGACCGTCCCATGCGTGACTGGCAAGTACGGGCGCACCGCTTGCCGCATAGTGATGATGTTGTAGTTCACTTAGATCAGCCTCCACCATAAACTCACCATCTCGCATATACTTACTCATAAGCTCACGCGACGGTGTGGCCGTGTTATACAGTACATGGTCAAGAAAGGCATAGCCAGCGAGTCGTTCGATTTCATCGGCAAAGTCATGGACTTTAAACTGCTGCGTCGGACCTGGTTTGGTAACAAGATTGCAAACATACACGCACGTTGCGGCAGTCTTCATAAGTGCTTCACCGACGCCTTGTACGACCAAAGCCTGCGCGAGACTATCGTACAGATCACCTGGTGCGATTACGACGACATCTGCCTGGGCAATCGCAGCCAGCGCCGCAGGATTTGCCTGCGCATTGGGTTCAAGCCAGATTTTAGGATGATCAGCAATCGTATGGCTGCGCCCAATAGTTGATTCACCTTTGATCGGCCGGCCGTCTTTGCCTTCGGCACACAGCACGACATTGGTGAGCGTAATCGGCTCAACATGCCCCGTGATATTGAGTACCTCACTTGCTAGCTCTACCGCTTCTGCAAAACTGCCGGTCATTTTCTCGAGAGCCGTCAAAAACAAGTTACCAAACGCGTGACCTTTGAGCGCACTGTCTTCAAAGCGGTAGTTAAATAAGTCGCGCACCCTGGGATTTTCACTCAGCGCCACCAGGCACTGGCGAATATCACCCGGTGGCAACACACCGTATTCATCGCGTAGTTGGCCCGTGCTACCGCCGTCGTCTGCCATACATACTAGCGCCGTTATATCTGGCACATAGTGTTTGAGGTGTGTCAGCAACGTAAAACTTCCGGTCCCGCCCCCGATCACCACGACTTTTGGGCCCTGAAAACTTTTTGGCATAGCTTACACTAGACTCCTCGTAGCTTTTTGATTACTTTACCATACCACACTGCGCTTGGTCGAACGGTGTGGGCCTGGGTAGTATAATCGACTTCAACCAGGCCAAAACGCGGCCATTTACCATAGGCCCATTCGAAGTTATCAAGTAAACTCCAGTGCAGGTAGCCCAACACTTTAACACCGCTTTGCATGGCACTATGAATAGCGGCAATGCTGTGAGCAATCCACCAACGGCGGTATTGGTCATTGCGGTCAGCTACGCCACTTTCTGTCACAATAATCGGTTTTTTATAGACGGCATACAACCGCTTAAGCACATATTCAAGACGATCTGGCTGCATATCCCAACCAAGATCGTTTGTGCGAATATTTTCGTTTGAAACCCGACCGCCCACGTAACGATTCGCGAAATAGTAATTGACCCCCAGCCAGTCCATATGTCGTCGGATGCGGTTCAAAAACCAATAATCCGCTCCGTACTGTACGATACGAATCACCAGCTTGCTTTTTATGCTATGGTCTCCGTCGTAGTGGTCGGCGCAGTTTTTGCTAATGCCACACTTATATCGCCGACTTTTTTTATGAGCCATCTTCGCAACGCGGTTATGAGCGCGAGCGAGGTTCCAGTATACCCACATCCCCTGCAGGTATTGCGCCCGCTTATGCGGCGGCCAGCTTCCGTCCGATAACCAGCCGTAAGAGACATACACTTCTGGTTCATTAATCGTACAAACCAGCCGCACGTGCCCCCCTAACTCATCGAGTATCTTTTCGGCAAAACGCACAAAATAATCAACATTACGCTTCTTTTCAAAACCACCTTTTTCGGCAAACCACACCGGCATAGTCCAATGAAATAGTGTCACCATCGGTTCGATGCCGCGTTTTTTGAGCGCCGTCAGCACCATGCGGTAATGCTCAATCTCGGCCATATCCCACTTGCCTTCTTCGGGCTCAATGCGTGACCACTCTATGCCAAAACGAAAGGCATTCATGTTGAGCTGACTTAGTATAGCGCTGTCTTCTTCGTAGCGCCGATAGTGGTCACTCGCCCTGCCCGACACATAGTTACTTGGACGCGATGCTTCTTGCTTAATTTCATTCCAGATTGGTAAATGACCGAGCTGATGCGCTGCTTGAACGGCGCGCGTTTTGGCGTGCTCAAGTTCCGACACCGTCCACTGGTTATGATTACCCCCCTCTACCTGGTGAGCGCTCGTACTTGCCCCCCAGAGAAACCGTTTGGGAAATGTGTATTTTTGAGTCATTGCTAATAATTATAGCGTGCACAGCACATGCGGTACAATAGAGGCAATGTACATGAGATTGCTCCGCATATTTTGGCGTGCCTTGACGTTTGTGATTGTGGTCGGCAGCGCTGTCGGTACGACATTTTGGTTGGTACCCTACCTCGACCGTCGGATGCCGCTGTTTTGGTCGGTGCTGATTGCTTATGCACTGCTTGCTTATATTGTTTTTCCCCTCGTTAGCCGGTTGTGGCGCGTGGTTTTTCACCCCAATCACATTCCCCGCTACGTCACCACGCCAGACGGCTGGCCAGCCGATCCAGTAAATATCGCAATTATTGCCAAAAATCGTCGTCAGTTGATAACCGCTATGCGCCGCGCTGGCTGGTACACTGCCGACAAAAGTTCGTTCAAAAACATGCTCCGCGAAGCCTACGCGATTGTGTGTAACAAAAATTACTTCACCGCACCATTTAGCACTTTCTACCTGTTTGGTCGCAAGTTTGACATAGGCTTTCAAATGCCTATCAAAGGCAAGTCATGTCCACGTCATCGTCACCACGTACGGCTATGGCAATTGCGCGAAGAACCGGCTATCGATACGCGTGATCACTTTAGCTACTGGATCGAACGCTTCCGGCGGCTCATCGGCAAACGTCGTATGGTCTGGATCGGTGCGGCCATCGAAGACACCCAGCCAATCGGATTTCGCTGGCGCAATCTGCAGATTACCCATCACAATTCCGCACATCACACCAAAGAACGCGACTATATCATCGACTCACTGCGCCACGCTGGCATGGTTAAACGCACCCGTACCATCACCGACGGTGAACCGTTTCACATGCGCTCGCAAAATGTCGGCACGACATTTATCGTCGATGGTACTATCGAAGTTGTTGAACTTCGCTAGGCTCTAGGACTGCCACTCAGGATTGTGGCTAAAAACTTCGACCAATCTATCAACAACCGACGGTACGCCGACAATCAGATTTGCCGTCGTAAATGGTGCTTCATCGCCTTGTAGCGTCACCACTTTACCGCCCGCTTCACGTATGATCAAAAACGCCGCTGCATTGTCCCACGGCTTCAGACCATTGTGATGATAGGCGTCAAAACGCCCGCAAGCAATCCATGCCATGATCAACACCCCGCTGCCCGGACAGGCCGTCCACGGCATGACGCCAGTCGTATCGTAAATTGCGAGGTGCCGTGCAAGATTACGCCGCATAGCATCGCCATCATAGCTATTGCTGGTGCAGATGCTCGCGTTTTCAAGACTGACCTCACTCGCCATCTGCAACCGCTCGCCATTTCGATACGCTCCCTGACCTTTTGCTGCTTCAAACAACTCGTCCTTGTACGGATCATAGACAAGTTGTACGTGCCATCGATCGGGTCAAGCACATACCCAGTAAAGTCAGGTGCGCATAACTGCTGTCGTGCTCCTTCGTCGTCTTCCTCAGAAAGTATCACCACGTCCGGGTACGCCCGCTGCAACTCTGCCCGTACTATGTCTTGTGATTTGATATCACTCACCGTCACAAGATCTTTGGCATTGGTTTTTTCTGATGCATCACGTTCAGGCGTTTGGCGTATATAGTCACCCGCTTTTTTGCGGCAGTTTTCATAACCTCGATTCGTTCCACTATAGTCCTTGCTTTGTTTAATCACTTCAATACGGTATGATACTAAGCGTATGAAAATTGCGATACAAGGTCAAGCTGGTTCTTTCCATGACGCTGTGGCGCGACGGTTTTTTGGCGAGGGCATAGAACTAGTGTGCTGCGAGACATTTCATGAATTGTTCGTCTCGCTCAAAACTGGTAAGTCAGACCAAGCAGTTTGCGCCATCGAAAACAGCCTATATGGCAGCATCGCCGACAACTATGACCTCCTCCTTCGCTACCGCTTCCCTATCGTGGGCGAGGCGGTCGAACACGTCCACCAAAACCTCATTTGCCTACCAGGCACCACATTAACAGATATAACTGAAGTGTATTCTCACCCCGTCGCCATCGACCAATGTCGTGAATGGCTCGAAAACAACCTGCCAGATGCCGAAGTCATAGAGCATCATGATACGGCTGGCGCGGTCGAATACGTCAAATCACTCGACAGCCCCTACGCCGCCGCCATTGCCGGTAAACAAGCTGCACTTCTGCACGATATGCCGATCCTTGTCCACGATATTGAAGACGAAACAACCAATCTCACCCGATTTTTTGTCCTCGACCCACACGGCAAATCTGTACAAAACGCCGACAAAGCCTCGCTTGTGCTCATCACCTCCCATGCTCCGGGCGCACTCTACCGCGCCCTCGGTGTCTTTGCCGGCCGTGGCGTCAACCTCACCAAGCTCGAATCCCGCCCTATCCGCGGCGAAGCGTTCAAATACCAGTTTTTCGTCGATGCCGAATGCAACGCGCCAACACTAGCAACCATCATAACCGAACTTAACAGACAAGACTGCGCTGTCGTCACCCTCGGCCACTACCGTCCCGTTTCTTGACGGTGCTTGAGATGACGCGAGCACTCTTATCTTCATCATACGATCGTGCGTCACAACCTACCGTACGCTGAATATAAAAAATGTTTATAAAATTTGTTTACTATTTTGTCGGATCCAACAAAATAGTAAACAAATTTATTTGGGATTCAGAGTTGCCAAATTTCAGCTTCGTGTAGTCGAAGAGCTTCAAGTCAGCACTATATCTTCCCCGAAATGCTTTTGCAATCGCAAGAGGATCGAGCGTTCGTGGCGACCAAATTTTTTACTCAGTGTTTTGAGGTCAGTACCGTTTTGAAATAGTGTTTTTAGTTCGGCGTCGTCTGTGTCGCTCCACGGGCGATAGGCGTTGGGGTGTTTTTCCCTCATTTTCTCTAATCTCTCCACCCAGCTAGAGGCTTTTTGGTCTTTGTCGGTGGCTTTTTTCACTTCGTCTTTGGCGCGTTTCATGGCTTTTTTGCGCAGGTGCTCAAACCGGGCATGGTCGTCGCAGGCCTTTTTACGCAGCGTTTCGTCAATCCGCAGTGCTTCTTCGCTGACACGTAACGCCATGCGATTGATGCCGATGAGGCTCAACCCCTCAAGCGAACGCACACGACTGAGCGCGACATAGCCCATACCCTCCACAAATGCCCGACGCAAATCAATCCGTGCTGCATCGAGCGTCATGCCCTGGCTTTTATGCACCGTAATCGCATAGGCGAGCCGTAACGGGATCTGGGTCAGACCCGCGCGTTTTTTGTCACCGTCACGTAGCTCCCAGGTATCGGGCCGCATAGTGACGGTTTTGCCGCTGCGAAACTCTACGATCGGGTAGTTGGTGAGCACATCAAACCCGACAACGGTACCGAGGCTACCGTTGACATATTTGCGCTCCGGACTGTTTTTGATGGCCATGACGAGAGCGCCGATTTTGAGCACGAGATTTTCCTGGGCCAAACACGAACGCTTGAGGCTCGCAACATAATTCTCAGCCCCAGTCGTGGTGGCGGCAAATTCACGCGCCTCACCCTCGAGACTGGCTAGTCGTGCAGTGTTAATACGATCGACATCGACATTCACCGTATGGAGTTCTGTCACGCGTTCATCGTCTAGCTCTGCGCCAGTTCGTTCTAGTAGTTTTTCAGCGTGGCCACGGCGTATATCACCACGACGAAGCGCATCGAGTATGTCCAGTAACACTTCATCTTCTTGGCGATGCTGTTCGCCGAGATAGCAAATCACAGGGTCAAGTTCTATCCACGCAGCGCTACTAACTACAAAACTTCCCGAACGCGATTCATCACGATTGATCGGAGGTAGCTGAAAAAAATCACCGCACAATATGACCTGCATACCGCCAAACGGCCGTGGATCTTGCCGCACCACCCGCGCGACTTTGTCAACCATGTCGAGCCGGAAGTCATGTAGCATACTTACTTCGTCTATTATGAGTATGTCCGTCAGCTCAATCGTATCACGCCGACTTTTGAGCAAATAGTCTTCAAAATCATCGGGCAGCATATCGTGCACGCCAATGCCTGCCCAGCTGTGGATGGTATTACCCCCAATATGCGTGGCGGCGAGACCTGTCGTAGCTGTGACTGACACGTGCTTTTTGGCACGCTTGGCATCTCGAATAAACTGGTTCAGCACATATGTTTTACCTGACCCAGCAGGACCAGTCAAAAACACATGATGCCCCTCGTGCATAATTTCAAGTGCGAGCTGTTGGTCCATTTTGTATATGCGTCCTAGCGCAGTAATGTCTCTAGTCGGGCAAGCAATGATTGTTCATAGGAACGCGTATCATCAAGTTTTTGACCAAGAGTTGCCGTCATGCTCCTCTCCTCATCCCAAATCACCCGTCGGCTTTGTAAGGCAATCTCAAGGCTTGGGGTTTTGCTATCGATTGCTTTTTCGGCAGCGATAAGTCGTGTGTAAATATCCTCCAGCTTCGTCAAATCACTTGCCAGATAATCTGGACGTGGCAGCGCTTTTACAAGTGCGAGTTTTATCTCGCCAACAGATTGTTTTTCGCCGGCGGCGCGCTTCATTTGAACACCTCCTGCAACCACCAATGCTAACCGTCCACTAAAACTAGGGCTATACAAGCTACTGTCTTCACTCGGCGTCTCGAGTAAGATTGCGTCAGTTTGCACCTGCGCGATTGCCTTTTTCGTCTCGTTATCGACATTTGATGACTTTGCATACGCATCGAGCCAATGCCGTACCACCTGTCCTGCTGGGCCGGGTTTTAACTGACTATTTGCCGGTAGCGCTGCTTCTGCCCACGACACATATACCCCAGCCGCAGCACGAGATGATGCGTAGGGCTCATCGCGAGACGTGGCATCTTTACTGATTGTTTTGAGCGTATCGAGGCTGCGAGTAATCGCAGCTGTGCGTAGACTATCGACATATGCCACAACATCGGCCGACTCAGTCTCATCACGGCGCAATGCAGACTCGGTAAACATACAGTCTTTTCGAGCATTGGAGCGCGCATCGCCCTGCTCTTTGGATAGTTTTTGTTGACACTCTTGAATTGCGTCTTTGTATTTTTTTATATTTGCCACGTGTTCATCGACAAAACCTTGGACATAATTTGACGGTACACGCACCGCAGCTGCTTTAGTAGCGTATGTATCGACTGCCCTGAGTGACGAGGTGAGTTTTTCTAAAAAAGCTTCGCTTAACTGATTGTCGTCTATAGTAGTCGTATAGATTATTGTCGTTGTTTTGTTTAGGTATGTATCGTCAATTGCCATCATGTCATAACGATACGGAGAGTATTGTTTCGTATACCATTGGTTTGTTGGAGTTTTTACGTCATCGGTATAGGTAGCATCGTAGATAATTGGTGAAAACGTCTCAATAAATGCTTGTGTAGCCGCGGCATGACGGTAGTCACTTGACCAGATGAACCCAAGTGGAAACGCCTGCAGCTTTGGCTTATTTGTCGTCAGTGCAGTTCGCACTGCTGCAATATCTTTAGCATCTGCAAGATTTGTCATGTACCGGTCGGCTTGCGACAGATAGTCGGTCGCCGCACTTTTACTCACAACGTAGAGGACACTATACGTAATACCGACCACGACGCAGGCCACAACGACCCATGTCCAGCGTGGTATACGATGCCGTATATTTTTATTGGTGCTGCTCGAAGATACCTCGTCCATCGGCATCAGCGCTCACAAGCTATGCCGTCACCATCGCGATCGAGTTTGGTACGGTACGATGGGTCAGACTTTGCGATATCAAACACACCGTCGTTGAACGCAGCTGTACAGTTTTCGTATTCTTTGCCGTTCGTTGGGTTGCTTGACGCTTGGCCTTTGACTTTGTCTTGCGCGCCGCGCGTCACCTGACCGTCGGTACTATCAACTGGTACCTGTGAATTAACATAGCCGAGGCCTGTGCCAAGCCATGCAACAGTAATGATGCTCAAAATAGCAAACGCCGGGCTCTTTTTAAAGCCTTCTGGGTCACGTGCCCACATGATAGCCATGATTGCGAGTGGAATAACCGGCAATACAATGAGCCACAACAGATAACCAATCACGATACGTTTAGTACGTGACCAGTTCTGGTAGTTATGCTTTGTAAATGGCAGGCGCGACAACAAATAGTCACCACCCCGCAAAAATATACCTTTGCGCTCACCGGGTGTCGTTACTGTTTGCTGTGTGTTACGGTTGGTTGATGTAGCCTGAACTCGTTGTGATTTAGCCATGGTGTCTCCTGATTATTGTTGTTCACTATACCATATTTTTCAGATTTAACATATCATTACGGCCCAAATCTGAAGCTCTACACGTCCCGTATTGGCTTTATGAGTCGTAAGTCTTCAATGACATACTTGCCGTCATCAAAGTCATAGCGTATCTCATGCTCTGCCAGAAAATAATCCCCGTGCGGCAACGTCTTATAGTATAGGTTTGCTTTTTTATAATGGTCGTGCGACGGTATATCGCCAGCATAGATCATAACCTCGCGAGAGCCATGAGGCGGTAAGTCATGTCCGAGCGGACGCGTCTGGCCCAAGACCTCGCATTTTTCGACCCGAACGGGCATATCTGATTCATTTTGCACCACCACCCAGACCTCCATGTGATCTTCACCGTGGAGTTTAGGCTTGCAGTCCTCAAACGTAACTTCGGGGATAATTTTGTTGCCCGAAGCATCATACGCCAATGACTCGCCTTCTGGCTGGTTATTAGAAAAAGCGTTATCTGACTGAGGTGTTTGCCGTGCTATCGATGTATCTTGCGGAGCCGTATCAGTAGACTCTTGAAATACTGGCTGCCCTGCCGCTATCCGTTGTAGTGCCGTCCAAAATCCCATAGCTGCCTCCTATATGCGATCTTTTAATTTACTTGGCCACCAGACAACCGAGCCAATGTCCTTGAATAGCGCTGGTACGAGCAACGACCGTACCACAATGGTATCAAGTAGCACGCCAAACGCGACGATAAACGCCAGCTGGAACAAGAATAGTATCGGTATCACACCAAGCGCTGCAAATGTCGCCGCTAGTACAATGCCAGCACTCGTTATAACGCCACCCGTCACAACAAGGCCTCGTATAATGCCTTTTTGTGTGCCGAGTTTGGTTGATTCTTCGCGAACGCGCGTCATTAAAAATATGTTGTAATCAATACCAAGCGCCACCAGAAATACAAACCCGTACAATATCACACTTGGGTCTGCACCTGGGAATTTCCAGACATCATTAAACAACCACGCCGCTATGCCCAGACTAGCGCCAAACGATAGTACGGTCGTAAGGAGCAGCAAAACTGGTGCGAGAATCGAACGCAGCAACATCATTAAAATTATCGTAATGGCGACGAGGACGATGGGAATGATGGTTTTTCGATCATGAATTGACGCAGTGTTCGTGTCGTATTGTACTGCCGTCGGCCCACCGACAAGGGCTGCACTATCGCGGCTCCGCACAAGCGTACGAAGACGCTGCACTGTGTCTTTGGCTGCTTGTGAATCAGGGGCGTCTTTGAGTGTTGCTTGGAGCAACACCGTACCGTCATAGGTCTTTGCAGCCGCATTTTTAAACGGATAGGCCTGGTCAACGACACTTTCAACAGACGGTATCTGCGATTTTATATTGTCGACAATGCTCGCCGCCGCGTACGGCCCGTATTGCGCCGCTAGCTCAGTTTCTTTGGCGGCCAAATCAGCATACTGTTGGTCAAATTTCTTTTGCACTTCTACTCGTATGTCCGATTTGATCGACTCGACTTGTTTGCCGAGTGGTTTAACGCCACTTGGCGAGTCGGTCGCCGTGACTGACACGCTATCGATACCACGATCGGTTTCAATCTCGCTGGCTAACTGCTCATGACCGAGTGCAGATGCAACAATCAAAACCGGACTACCCGACCCCGCCGGAAAATGCGTATCCAATTCGTCTTGACCGGCGCGCGCTTCTGAGTAACCAGTTATAAGACGGCTTTGCTCGACACCGTCAGCTCGCAGCTGAAAATAATGAAGTGATGCGGCCCCAAGTACAATGACGCATACAAGCCAGATTGGCCGCGGATAACGCGTCACGAATTGTCCGACACGGTGCCACACGCCGCGTTCGAGTTTAGCGACGTGCTGTTTACGACTTGCTGCGTCGGCATTGGGTCGAACTGGCCAAAAGCTATTGCGGCCAAGACCGTAGAGTACCGACGGCAAAAATGTCAATGCCGAGAGCATAGCCATGACGATACCGATCGAGCCAACCGGACCAAGCGCCTTGTTTGATGCAAGGTCGCTTAGCAGTAAGCACATGAGGCCAACGATAACTGTCCCACCACTCGCCACAATTGGTTCCCACGCACCGCGCAATGCCGCCTGTGTGGCATCCCACTTCGAAGCATGAGCGTACAACTCCTCGCGATAGCGTGCAATATAAAGTAGCGAATAATCAGTCGCTGCGCCGATCACCAATATAAAGAGTATGCCTTGCACTTGCCCGTTGATCTGCACTATACCGTTTTTGGCCAGCAGCCACACCACAAATATGGCAGCCGTCAGTGCAAACATACTAGTAAGCAACACAACAATCGGTAATAGTATGGAGCGATATACAATAATCAATATGACAAACACGACTGCCAGCGCGGTCAGCAACAATACCCCGTCAATCCCGCCAAATGCTGTTGTTAGATCTGCTGCAAAACCAGCCGGGCCAGTAATTTTGTACGTGACACTGTCGAGCTTGGGCTCATCGAGCGCTTTTCGCATAGCCTTTAGCACGTCTTTAATCTTCAGAGCGCTTTCGGTTTGCACGACAACCAGTCCGGCCTTTTTATCATGTGAAACCACGATTGGCGATACCTTGCCGACCACACCGTATGACTTTTCAAGTGCACTGCTCCGTGCATTGACTGCCGACGTTTCGGCGTCGTCCATCGTGCCATCGCGCGGCGTAAAGACAAGAATTGCCGGAATGGTTTTTTGATCGCGAAACTTCGGCAATACATTGTTAACCTTCGTTGCTTCGGCGCTTCCAGGTAAAAATGCCGTAAGATCAACGTCAGAAACTTCACTGATTCGGCCAAAGTATGGCCCGCCAACACCAGCGACAGCAAACCATAGCGACACGAGCACCACCGGTATGGCAATGCGCAGCCACGTATGCGCTTGTATAAATTTTTTCATCCAACCTCCCTGCTCTGTTTACTGTTTCTAGTATACGATACTTACAGCCTATTTGCCTTTGCCACGAACATGCAACGTAACATACATGCCAACAACAAGAACAACTGCTATACCACTTAGCAATACAATAGAGCTCTGTACGTCCGTCGCGTTTGCGCTAATGCCCATGCAGAGCGCAACGTATAGTGCCATTGCCACATACACCCACACATTGATAGTCCGCCTAAGTCTTGCGCCTGCGGGTGCAATTGCCGCAACACTGGGGTCTACAACTCGTTCATCACGATAATTACGTCCCTGTTTTTGTAACTGTCCACCAAGCACATCGATCAGTCGCATGATTGCCTCTATGTTAGCTTGTTTGTCGAGTGCCAAGCGTAGTGGTATATAGATGTACATCTCATTGTCGACGATCTCAGCATCAATCGCCATACCGCAGTCCATAAATGCTGCCATGACATCGGGCGTAAAAAGATACAGCGCGTCAGTTTTGTATTCTCGCGGTGCATAGAGCGTGTAGTGCTCATCAAAACCACCTTCGAGTGACAATCGCTGTGAAGCGTCAAATGTGACCGGCAAATTTGAGCCCACAAACGAATTATTACGCCGTCCATCGAGCACAATATGCGGCAACGCACGCGGCAATGTAAGTTTCACATACCCGATATAGTGCACAGTGGTGTTTTTGCCGCTCCCTGTCGTGTACTGATACGTACCAATTTCATACGGCGGTTGTGCATCGGCAAACACCAAGACTTCGTCAAGTACACGAGCTCTCCCAATGCTATACATTATGCCTTTGTAACCAGGGTCTTTCACTTTGTTGCGAAACCCAAGTCCGTTTGCAGCAGCCAGGCGACGGATACGAGCTACCCGCTTGGCTTGGACACGAAATGCAATGATCAATAGAGCGCTAACTAGCAAAAGAAAACCAGCTATAAAATACCACGCGTCTGGCGCGGCCATATACGCAATCGCCGACCCGAGCACCACAAAAACCCCGCTTATACTCACTGTTGCACGATAATGTGGTAGCTCGACTGCCATCTCCGACTGCGTCACGGGTTGCGCAAGCGTACTGTAGTCAAGTTGTTTCATATACTACTACTATACACTTCTTAGCGTATCCAGCGTTCCAATACATCAACTTTGAGATGGGCGGCGTTTTTTGCTGCTACAAATGCCTCGATATCACGTACAAACTCCGGACGAAAATGCATCAACACGACGTCGCCCGGGCGTAATGCCGTGCGACCGTCTTGGTATTCAATTGCACCGTTTTGAATACGCGCCGTCCACATAACGGTGGCTCGCAACCCGCAGTCCGCCACGGCTCGTTCGGTATCATGATTGTATCGTCCCCCCGGTGGGCGGAACAGTGTCGGTCGCGTACCGTAATAACTCGCAGCTATGTCATTCATACGACAAATTTCGTTGCGTTGGTAGCCGTACGGGTGTTTTATCATGCTTAGATCATGCCCCACGGTATGATTTTCAACCACAGACCCTTGTTCGATGAGAGCATTAAAAAATGTCGGGTTATGCGCTATGAATAAGTCGGCCAGGAAAAGTGTTGCTTTGAGTTTATGGTGTTTCATAGCGGCGATCACTGACTGGTCTTTGTAGTTGCCGTCGTCAATTGTCAAAAATACCACAGACTGCTTTGTGTCTATACGGTGTATAACTGGTACTCTGCCCCCTGCGACTGGCGGTATACGTATATCAGGTTCTATGGGTTTTTCGGCAGCTGCTACTTTCTGACGAACAAGGCCGTCATTGAGTAGGTCAAACTGCCCGACTTCTTGGTAGGCCGATGCAAGACCAAGCGCTGTTGGTATAGGCGCAATTTGAGTCCCTATCGCGAGCCCTAAACACAGCATACCTATACTGACAATCACTACTCCCACGCTATCGAGCACTCTTTTTGACCACGACATAGCTACGATTATACGTGATCTCGCCCCAGACTGCGACGGGCTCACTGGTCCCCGTGCTACTATGATAGCTATGGCAGGCTTTAACCACTACGCGCGGCTACGCGACATACTCTCCAGTGAACCACCTGGCTGGTTCATACGTTGCATCGACCAGCCGACGCGCGCTCAAAATTTCCGCGGTGAAGTGCGTGAGTTTGATCACTATTACCGTCTCTACCACGCCGACGGTACACCCATTCGCTACGGCAAATTTCAACAACTCGATCGTCTGGCTGCTATATTGCAGTGCGATAGTAGTGACTTACCCTGCGTCGACCGTTGATACTTCTTGTCATGTCGATGTGATAGCTTCTTTGTTGCGTGATTTACTACACATAATACTGATGTAATTCAACAGGTAGGTCGATTTCATGTGCACGATCGACAGTCAAAAGCGTTCCGGCACGCAGAACCGAAGCGGTTGTATTGCCCTCCAGGTGATACGCCGCGACCATGTCAGCAGTTTGCAGCACCAACTCATTGCGCGCATAAAATGCAGCTGGGGTGAGTTCACCAGTATGAGCAGGTTCGAACACAGCCTGGGGATTGGACATCTTAAGCTCGCGTAGGGCATCGATCGTGAGCGCTGCATCTTCAGCACGACATTTGCCGAGCTGCGCTCTTTCGCGTAAATTAGTCGCGTAGTCATCGAGTGCTATGGGCAAGTAAATACGTACTGTGCCACCGCACTGCATCGCTACCATTATAGCGACAGTATCGACGCCAGTACTTCCGCCTGTCACAATTCCCCAGCCATCACGCACGGCTG
The DNA here is from genome assembly GCA_049289035.1 of Saccharimonadales bacterium (SeqCode). Lineage (GTDB taxonomy): Bacteria > Patescibacteriota > Saccharimonadia > Saccharimonadales > Saccharimonadaceae > JAPUDQ01. Next base: position 25,545 of record JBAQIV010000071.1, read on the forward strand.
CTTGTACGCGCTCCGAAATATCCCGTTGCATCTCCTCGGTCGCTTCACGAGTGCCGACAACCGCAAGCCATTTCATACAGAAATAGTATCGAGATCCACGCCGACTTTTTTCGCAAGCACTTGTATGTATTTTTCCAACCGATCGATTTTACTATCACGAGCTGCGAGTTCAATTTCATAATGTTGTATAAGCCCTGCTAATTTATCGACGGTGTTCGTGAGTCGATCGACTCCATCGCGTGAGGCGGTCTGCTCAAATCGATCATTTACTTCTCTGCGGAAGTCCTCGATATATTTAAACAATTTTATGTATTGTTCGTCGTTCATAATCCTAGTATATCATTTCTCTTGCCATATTTTCTTTACCCGTTCCAGAGCAAGTGTCGATAATATAAATCCGACAACCGGCACGAGTGCATTGAGCCACGGGTCGATATGGATGACAAATGCGAGATACATGCATACAACGACGTACGTCAGCAACGCAATCGCAATTCGCCGCGTCCAGCTGGTCTCCCAGGCTTTGTCGAGTTCTACTTTGCGGTTACGTGCTTCAATCGCTGCGATGCGTTTTTCGAAGTTCTTCATTGTGTCGCTCATGTGAGCAAGTATATCACCTATTATTTCAACGCGGCGGCGAGTGGCCTGTCGAAGGTCATGACACCGCTGCGAGAATGGTTAGCTTTCACAGCCAGTAAGCAATCTGCAAAATCCAGGCTTGAATGGTTTGCAAACATCTCAACCGCTGCAGCGACATTTTTTTCGGCCCGAAACTGTGGCGATGCGAGTATTTCGCGTAATGACGTGGCAATTTCGTAGTGCGACATATTGTAACGCGAATTATTTGCCAGTACATAGCATAGCTCATGCGCCACAACCTCCGTCAACACCAAACTATCGTCCGGACTCGCGTGCACCATATCAAATGCGCGCCGAGCAGCTTCGTGATCATCGCGCATAATCATACGAACAAATATATTCGTATCGACATAGATCATCGTGAACGCTCCACGCGTCGCAATACTCCCTGTACAATAGTCTGTCGCATTTCTTCATCGGAGATTGGTGCAGTGTGGCGCATTTTTTTTGCCATGATCTCGTGAATTGGCGCCAGACGCTCTTCAAGGCTAGCCTGAGCTTCGATCACCATTTTGTCATTACGCTGTGTCAACGTCAGCTTGTGGCCGCGGCTCAGCTTCATGCTCCGTACTATTTTTGCCGGTAATGTGATCTGATTTTTACTGGTGATTGTCACGGTAAAGCTATTCATGCCTTACATTGTATATTACGCCTTACTTTTTGTCAATGCCTTACTCATAATCGGCACTTTAAACTAAAACGGAACAACCCGTAAACTTGTAGTAGCAATCTAACAAGTAAAGAGGAGTTGTCCCAATGTACACGGTACCAAAGTTTGCCAG
>JBAQIV010000072.1:0-1796 GCA_049289035.1 Saccharimonadales bacterium (SeqCode)
TGGTGGGCGATATAGGATTCGAACCTATCACCTCGTCAACGTCAATGACGCGCTCTAGCCAAATGAGCTAATCGCCCTCACTTAGCATTAATTATCATAGCAAAACAGGGGCGGTGTTGCAATAACAGAGGGAGTTAGAGTACTATAGTATAGAACGACGATGGAGAGTAACCGCCTCTGGAGTTCCGTGGGGGATTGTGCGTACGGAACGCGGCAATATAAGTGCTTGGGTGTGTAGCCCAGGAAGTCCGGTGGAACCGCCCCGCTAATAATAAGACAAAGGGGTCCGAGACATGCGATTACTAGGTTTTCTGTCGATAGAATCTATAGATCGCATGTTTTTATTTGTATAAAAGGAGTGTCACTATGAATGAAGATCAACTCTATGCCATGCGCCATAGCTTGGCGCACATTACCGCACAGGCGGTCCAGCATATATGGCCAGAAGCGAAATTTGGTGTCGGACCAGTAGTCGAAAACGGTTTTTATTATGATATTGATCTTGGGGAAACAAAAATTTCCGAAGCTGACTTCAAGCAGATCGAAAAAGAAATGCGCTCGATTATCAACAAGAACTATGCATTTGAGCGGAGTGAAAAGCAGATTGGTGACGCCATATCTTGGTCGCAAGAGGCAAAACAACCGTATAAGGAGGAGCTGCTCAATGACTTGAAGCGTGCCGGTACTACGATTGCTAAAGATCTCGATGCGGCCGAGCTTGGACTACAGGCGGAAGGCGAAGCGGCAGTCGAAAACGTGTCATTTTACACCGATGGTGATTTTACTGACCTCTGTCGCGGTCCTCATGCTGAGAGTACCGGTAAGGTAGGTGTGTTTAAGCTTATGCGAGTCGCTGGCGCGTATTGGCGTGGCAAGGAGACAAACCCACAGATGCAACGGCTATACGGCGTGGCGTTTGCTACACAGGAAGAGCTAGACAGCTATCTCACGATGCTTGAAGAAGCCAAGAAGCGTGATCACCGAAAACTAGGTGAGGAATTGCAGATTTTTACCTTTAGCGATGATGTCGGCAAGGGCCTGCCGCTCATGATGCCAAGAGGATCAATTGTGAAGAATCTACTAAGCCGCTACATGCGACAGCAAGAAGAAGCGCAGGACTACCAGTACGTTGATACGCCAGTGATCACCCATGAACGGCTTTACCAAAAGTCCGGCCATGCAAAGTTCTATGCTGAGGACATGTTCTCGATGGAAGACGCCGAAGGCCAAAAATTCTACGTCTCTCCTATGAATTGCCCGCACCATCACCAGATTTATAACAAAGTTGTCCAGAGCTATAATGATCTGCCGCTACGACTAGCAGAGCATGCTGGGCTATATCGTCACGAACTTTCGGGTACGCTGACCGGTCTTATACGTGTGCGCGGACCAATAACGCAAAACGACGCTCATCTGTATGTCACGAAAGATCAGTTGAAAGATGAATTTAAGAAAGTGCTTGAGCTGTTTCGTGATACCTACGACATCTTCGGCATCGAAGATTATTGGTATCGTCTATCACTCCCGGACTTTGAAAAAGATAAGTACGAAGGAGACATGACTGTCTGGAAAGAGTCAGGAGACTTGATCCGACAGGCCATGGATGAATTGGGTGTAAAATATGTTGAAGCCGAGGGAGAGGCAGCTTTTTACGGTCCAAAGGTGGATGTACAGACTCGGAATGTACTAGGCAAGGAAGACTCAATTGCGACGTCACAGATTGATGTCTTAATTCCTGAGCGGATGGATTTGGCGTATGTAGATTCAGAAGGAAATAAGCATCGTCCTATTATAAT
>JBAQIV010000073.1:0-1971 GCA_049289035.1 Saccharimonadales bacterium (SeqCode)
CTTTACAAATCGTGTCTGGCTTTGTGAGAGGATTATTCTTTCACATTTACAGTTGCGGCACAGCTGGGAAGTTTCACCCCATTCCGATTTTAGTTGTTAATCTTTGAAGAGACTATATAGAGTCTAGCATGTGCGATACCACGCTAGATATAGTAATTTTTACGCGGGGCGAGAGGGCTGCTTACTCGCGCGGGAGGTGCTCGCGCAGGGTGGATAGCCGAGCAGCGAGGCTTTGCGCCACCCCTTCTAGGCCGATGACTTTGAGAGCCACGAGCACAATGGCGATGTCCTCTACCTGTTGCTTTGTGGGCGCCGCCTGAGCTTCGGCATCGGCGAAGAGTTTTTCGACCTTGCTCACGAGCCATTTCTCTTCCGACTCTTTGATTTCGTTGGTTAGAAACGGCGTTGTGGCCTCCGCCGCAGGGTTGACCACCTCCAGCGAGCGGGCACTGTGGTCGCGCTTTACAAGGTGCCCGCGCTTGATGAGATTCCCCACGTGCAGCGCCACCGTAGCGACAGAAGTATACTCGAGCCCACCCATGATCTCGCGGTAGCTGGGGCTGTAGCCGTGCTCGGCGATAAACTGCTCTATAAACCCAAGCAACTCGGCTTGTTTTTTGGTAGGACGAACCGCTTTAACCTGGGATGGCTCTGCAACAGATGACGGTTTCACTTGGTTTGTTTGCTTTTCGTTCATGATCCTAGTATACGCCAAGTTCCGATGGGTCCTGCGGTAACTTGGACGCAATCTTCTTTAGTTAAAATTAAATCATCTATCGAAATGATTGACAAATATTTAATAATGTATTGACATACTGCGTCAAACTCTCTATAATGGACATTGATGGAATGCGTGCACTGGTCCTTGTTGACCGATTCGTGCAGAGCGCCATCTTTTTTATTTATTGAATTTTATTTCTTTTACCCTGAACTTGACCCCGTTCTTCACCCTGCGATCGAGGTCTGTCGATAGGGCTGGAACGTGTATCTTATTCTGGATGTGTTTTACGAGCTGTAACTTTGCCTTATCTGGCTTGACTAACCCCTGATCAATCTTAAATGCATATGCTACGGCGCCAAGCAAAACATCAACAAGCTGTATTTCTGTGACCGCATGCGATTCGAGCCGGATAATACTGCTCACAGCGTTACGCCTGGTAAGTTGTTTAATTTTTGATTTCATATCTCTCTCAAAATGGTTCGCTTTAGACGTGGATACATCGTCAGCCAGCAGCGTCACATAATCAGAGTAGCCCGCTCCCATAAGTGGAAGCGCTTCTGCGATCAATGAACCACAAAACGAATTGTAGGCCTTATCGTGGTCTCCTTTGAAATATGTAGCTATATCCATATTCTCTTTGTCATATACATATGTCACGAAGGCATTATGGGGGACTTTGAAAAACTCGTCCACAAGGGCCTTGTAGTAGAGTATGTTATGCGTACCAACTGAACTAAATTTAAACTCAGTGTGATAGCGAGCCCGATTACGAAAATTTATGAGTTCACGATGAAGCTGATTAATGTTCGGGGAAAGGATGAGCCCAAGTCCAAAAAACTTATCTTTTGTTCTGAGGAGGCCGGTTTCATCAAGATAGCCCTGCAAATCACGGCGTGGCTTAGGACCAGTGAGACCTGTTTCAGTTTTATCCATACCAATAATTGTAGCATGGAAATTACAATTATTGTAATTTTATGCTTTCTGCCCGGAAGACCCAGTGTTTGTACCAGAGCCATTTCCAGACGGTAAAGAAGCCGGCTGCAAGCCAGAGGCCTATGAATGGAGTGACGCCGAGCCACTTGAGGCCACCAACGATGGCGTAATCTATGGGGATATTGATGAGACTGAATGGCACGTACTTTTTGAGCACTTTTTTGTGGCCCTGCTCACGAGCAACTTCATTGAACGCCAGATAATGCTGTACGAGATAGTTCAGCGACCAGCCTATGAGGTCGGCTATACCTTTGGCA
>JBAQIV010000074.1:0-8137 GCA_049289035.1 Saccharimonadales bacterium (SeqCode)
GTAATGGAGCTCGTAAACAATAGCGGTGCCCACGGCACGAAATCAAAGGTCTGTGTGACGTGTCGAGCTATGCGATCACCAGCATCTTCGTCACCCTCGCCCAGTAAGTCCCACTTGGTTACGACGATGATCAGCCCCTTGCCCGCTTCTTTTATGATGCCAGCGAGTTTTTGGTCGAGCGCAGTGTTGTATTCGCTGACGTCCATGAGCAAGCAGCAAATGTCGGATTCTTCGATAGCCTGTATGGTACGTAAGACGGAAAATTTCTCTATGCCTACCTCTTGTTTGCCGCTTTTGCGCACGCCAGCGGTGTCGAGGATTTCTATGTCGGTGTCGTGGTAACGTAGACTGATGCGGTTGACGTCACGGGTGGTACCGGCGATGTTGGCGACAATCGCTTGCTGTTTACCGGCCAGTGTGTTGAAGAGGTGGCTTTTGCCGACGTTGGGGCGACCAACCAAAGCGATCCGCAACGGATCATTTTGGTCCGGAGTCCGGAGTCCGGAGTTCGGAGTCGGGAGAAGTTGCACAATCGCATCGGTAAGTTTTTGGATGCCACGGGCGTGTTCGGCGCTGGTGCGGATGATGGTGCTGATGCCCAGGCGGCGAAATTCGTCGTCGGGTAGAGCGTTTCGTAGATCGGTTTTATTGATTACGAGTACGACAGGTTTTTTGCTACGCAGAGCTTTTTTGGCGACGGTCCGGTCGAGGTCGCTCGGGTACTGAGAGCCGTCCACGACGACCAATATGACATCGGCCACGTCAGCCGCTTCTTCGATTTGTTCTTGTATGCTGGCTTCAAAATCGTCATCGGCTTTTTTAAGCCCCGCCGTATCCACCAGCCAGAAGGAACGGATATGCCCGCTCCCGTCTTTACCCGACTGTTGTCGGGTACGTAGGTCGCTTTGCGCAGGGCCTGCCAGCGCGTCCGCCCCTGCATTTTTCGCGTCAGAGCCCGCGAAGAAATGTGGGTCCGCCCCGCGCGCTGTCACTCGCTTAGATGTGGTTTGCGGTCTTCCCTCCTCCTTCCTTCCTCCTTCGAGAGGTAACGTAATCCGCCGGATCACATTATCTCTTGTCGTCCCCGCCTCACGCGCGACAATTGCCTCTTGTGCGCCGTAGAGACGATTAAACAAGCTGGACTTACCAACATTGGCTTGGCCGACAATAGCGACGGTTGGGAGGGCTTGAGACATATACTTCATTATAACAGAGAGAGAAGTATTTACAATACATATAAATATGATGATATATAGTGGGCATAGAACAAGATCTCACACCACATTATGCGTGTATTTACAAACCACTAAATCGTGCTACAGTGAGAGCAGGAGCTGTGCGCAAGCAGCGTATGGCTTAGATCGGGGGCGGTTTTCGTCCCCCACGCATGAGGAGATGCAGCATCATGGCACAGGTTACTCTCGTGCTCAGTAAGACAAGCAACGACAACGCGGCGTGGGATGCGTTCATCGTCAGGCTCATCGGCCTGCTGAGACGTGCAGGACTGACCCACGCGCTGGAATGGGTGGTTGGGGGTGACGCAAGGTTCACCATCGATCCGGCCGACCGTGGCACGTTCGATCGTCTACACGATGGGCTTGCGGTACAGCCGCACCATACCGTGCTCGCCGCCTGATCGACACCGGGTATGGGGTGCTCGGGCTACTCCGACACCCCATACCCCCGCGCTCTCCTCATGCGATATTCACTTGGTATGTGTCGATACGTGGCCCATCTCTCCATGGGATACCTGTTACGGGCAGCTATTGACAGAACACTATACAACATGATATAATGTAAATATGTCTACACAACCACATTTTTCACCTGAAGGCCATGGAGCACTTCCTATTGATGGGGCGCACATAGGGAGTGAAGCTACTCCTGAAACCGCTGCTAAGCCCGGTATTGTCGATGCGGCATTACATCAAGATATGGGTGGAGCGGCAGTTAGACGCGCAAGAATAGGTGACAATAAGCCTGCATTCGGTTTTGGCGGAAACTCCAAAGGCTATGACGATCTTATGCCTGAGGGTGTTTATTGGGATATTGTTGATCCACAGGACTAGAATAAGTTATACGAGGTCTTTTATATGTTCTCAACCAGGTGAAATTCACCTGGTTTTTCGTTGGTAAGTGTATACGGACCAAAAGTGATGCGGTGAAGCGCGGTGACGGTGTAGCCGAGCGCGGCAAAGGTACGGCGGATTTGGCGGTTACGACCCTCGGACATCGTTACTTCGTAACGATGAGGGGTTAGCAATGAGGGGTTAGCAATGAGGGGATCGGCGTCCCCTCCTCTTTGCTGACAGGAGTCTGGTAATGAGCTGACTATAAATCGAGAAACTCCATCATCAAGTTGAATGCCGTACTCGCTGATCATCTGCATGTGTAACGGCTCAAGCGCGTGGTCGAGCGTGACATGATACGTCTTAGTCTTGGTGAATTTCGGGTGAGTCATGCGGTGAGCCAGGTCGCCGTCGTCGGTCAGTATGATCAGCCCTGAGCTGTCGCGGTCTAGACGACCGACCGTTTTTAGATGGTGATACTGGCGTGGCAGCAGCGAATAAATCGTGGGAGCGTCGCCCTGCGCACGACGAGAGCAGACATAGCCGACGGGCTTGTTGAGCAACAAGTAAGTATACACATGATGAGCGCTCAGTTTCACTCCGTCGAGCTCCACGATATCTCTCGGTTGCACCTGGAGTCCCAGTGAAGCGACAGCTGCATTGACCCTCACCCTGCCCTGTTCTATGGCAGCATCGGCTTCACGCCGACTAAGCCCCGCGTGGTGAGCGATAAATTTGTTGAGTCTCGTAGAGTCAGTTGCCACGTATGATAGTATACGCTACGCAGCAGGTGCAACCGGCGGTTGTTGGGTTGGTGGGGTAACTGGCGGGGTCGGTGCTACCGGTGGGGCACTAGGTGCGCTAGGCTGTGGCATGGTTGGTAACGACGCAGGGTCTTGGGTGGCGATGCCACTAATTACACCCGAAGGGTCGACAGCGACCGTCGGTATATCACTGATAGGCGTCGGTTGCGGCAATGAGATAGGCTGGAAGTCTTCAATTTGCTGGTCGATAGCAGCAACTGGCACCGCAGGCAGCGGTTCGGGTGCTGGTGCTGCGGCTGGAGCAATGGGCGTGGCATCGAGGGCAAGACCAGCTTCTTTAGCGATTTCACGGTCAAGTAAGTCGTTTATGTTAACCTGTGCGACCGATGGATCGTTGATGGGGGCAATTACTTTGGCGCGTGCCTGTGGCGGTTTGGCGACAGGCGCTGGTGCTGGTTGTGGTATAGGCAGTGGTGCGGCGCCAGATACAGGGGGAACTGCTGGCATAGGTGCTGGTGCTGGTTGCGCGACTGGCTGTGGCGCTGGAGCTGGTGTAGCTGGGGGCTGAGATGGCAGTGGTGGCGCGACAGGCGTCGGTGCGGGTTGCGGCGCTGGTGTGGCTGGAGCAGCTGGCATAGGTATAGACGGGGCGGCAACCGGCGCAGGTGCTACGGTTGCACCGGCAGGTGCTGGCGTGTCTTCCAAGACTTCGTGGACGACCCGCACGACATCTTCTATGCCCACTTGTGACTTCACGAGGTAACGGTCGGCACCGAGTTGTTCACCGCGCTGACGCTGGTCCTCGGAAGAAAGGGCGGTCATCATGATGACGCGGATATTTTTGGTCTCGGTGGTTGATCGCAAGATGTCGAGTAGATCAAAACCACTGATTTTCGGCATCATAACATCACTAATGATGAGCTGAGGTCGTTCTTTTATGGCCATAGCGAGGGCTTCTTCGCCATCGCCTGCCGATACAATGTCGTAGCCTTCGGCTAGTAAGCGTACGCCATATATTTCGCGTAAGCTTTTATCGTCTTCAACGAGCATAATTTTTGTCATATTACCTCCTACTATACGTACTTATGAGCAAAAAATCTATAGTGGTTATGGCGAAGTGGTCGGCGGCGGTGTCTCTGGGGTTATGGGTGCAGTCGGTGTTGGTTCAACGGGCGGTGGCGTGGCTGGAGGTGGCGGCGGTGCCGACACAGTCTGTGACGCGGCGACATCGCTACTGCTCATGCGGGCCAGTTCAACAAAGAACATACTACCTTTGCCATAGTCGCTTTCTACCCATATGCGGCCGTCCATTGCTTCGGTCAAACGACGGCATAGATAAAGGCCAAGCCCAGTACCACCGATCTCACGCGTGTCGGTGTTGTCCACGCGGTAAAATTTCTGGAACAGATGCGGTATGTCTTCTTTGGGTATACCGATACCACTGTCTACAATGCTGACGACGACATGGCTATCGTCACCAGTCACGTCGACAGTGATAGTGCCACCTGATTTGGTGTATTTAATAGCGTTTTCTATGAGGTTGCCGAGTACCTCGCGGTAGTGGCTTGGGTCGGCATGGACATAATACGCGGGCGAGACAGACGGCGATGCACCGGCATGGGTAACGTCCGGGGTAAATGTCAGCGTCAGTTGCTTGCCGACGGCAGTTGCCATGAGGCCACTGACAATATCGCGCGCAAATGACACGACGTCGATGGTGGCTGGATTGTTGCCAAGACGACCGTCTTCGGCTTTGCTGACGTCGAGCAGGTCTTGAAAGAGGTGGCCGAGGTGTTGGGCTGACTCATGCGCTTTGGTGAGAAAGCTCCGAGCTTTGTCGTCAATTGTGGCCGTAGCAGGGTTGAGCGCTAAGCCAATATAACCTTCGATAGCGGCGACCGGCGTGCGCATTTCGTGGCTGGCAGTACTGATAAACTCGGCTTTTTGGCGGTTTTCCACGACGTCGCCCGTGATATCACGAAACACGATGATAGCGCCAGTGCCAGTCTGGCCAACTGGCGATATGAGCAGTGATATGATCATTTTTTTGCCGGTGCTAGTGGCGAGGCTTAGGTCGTTACGCGTGATCGATTTGGCACCTTTGAGGACCGATTGTACGGGGTCGTTTTCGTCAGTTAGGGCTTGGTCCTTGTTGTCAAACAGTTTAAATACCGAACGATAGTCCAGCTCCATGGCGTCTTGCTTGCCCCACCCCATAATCGTCTGGGCGGCGGGATTGATCAGCTGGATAGTGCCGTGGCTGTCGATGGCGATTACACCGTCGGCGATACCGTTGATGACGATTTCGGATTTGTTTGCGACTTGGTTGAGCTCTCGAGCAAGCGCGGTGTAGGCTTGGCTGCCCTTTTCGTCTTCGTGGGAATGCTGCCGCCAGACAATAAAACTAATGACAAGCGGCACAACGTAGCCCAGGAAAACGGTGATCATGTCGATGTTGTTGCTGTGTGACGACGTTAACAAATAGGTAATATACGCGGCGTCACTGACGGCAATAACGGTAAAACCAATCGCACCATACAGCCCGGCAAACAAACCTAGAATCATCCAAAGTCCGACAAACGGCGAATGAGCATAATCGGTGCTGAGTATGGTGATAGCGATGGTTGCGAGCATGAGCAAAAAACTCGCCAGACTGGCCCATTTGACCCCAGTTTTTCTTAGAAATATTGAGAGTGGCAATGTGATAACAAACGTCACACCGGCGGCAATTACGGCCATCTGTGATATAAGCGTACCTGTAACAGGTGTCAAGCCTGGGCTTAGCACGCCGATACCCCAGATACCGGCAATCACCAATGACATCACTAACACGATCTCAGTGATGCGACGATACCAAAACTCACGAACAGTCGCTGGTGTCACAAGTTGTTGCCTACCCTCTTATGGTTATACGCCTATTATGCAGTATAGGGGCGGTAGGATGCAATATGAAGAGAAGCAATGAGGGGCAATGAGCAATGAGGGGCAGTCGCAATATGGGATATGCAATATGCAAAATGGGAAGAACTTCCTTGAGAAAAAAGTCTCACATACGGAGGAATTATTATTTCTGCTCGACAAATGTGTACGCTTTGCCGTGGGCGCCGGCGCGACCGGTGCGACCGATGCGGTGCACGTAGTCGTCGTAGGTGTGGGGTTGGTCAAAGTTGATGACGTGGCTGACGTTGGGTATGTCGAGACCGCGTGCGGCGACATCAGTCGCGACCAGTACTTTGGCACGGCCAGACTTAAACGCGTCGAGAGCACGTTGGCGCTGCGGCTGCGATTTGTTGCCGTGAATGGCTTCGCTGGCAAAACCCGATTTGTTGAGCGTGTCACTCAGACGCTGTGCCCCGTATTTGGTTTCGCTAAACACCAGCACGCGCTCAAACGCTTCGTTGCTGAGCATGTCGGTGAGCAGTTCTATTTTGTGGGCTTTGTCGGTGGCGGCAATCACGTCTTGTTCGACGTGGTCGCTAGTCTCACCTTTGACCACACTGACTGTGACGGGGTCATGCATCATTTCGCTGATCAAGCTATGGATCGTCGGGGTCATGGTAGCGCTAAAAAACAAGTTTTGACGGGCTGGGGGGCAGAGACTGATGATACGTTTGATATCGGGCAAAAAGCCCATATCGCACATGCGATCGGCCTCATCGAGTACCAATATGTCGACGGCGTCGAGTCGCAGTACATTTTGCTGCAACAGGTCTTTGAGCCGACCAGGTGTACCTATGACGACATGAGGACGACGGCGGATAGATTGTATCTGGCGGTGTATGCTCATACCGCCGACGACGACTGCGCTGTAGAGACGCAGGTCACGCGCAAAAGCTTTGAACTCATCGTCGATTTGGGCCGCGAGTTCGCGCGTTGGCGTGATGATCAGGACCGAAAGATATGCCGGGTTACCCATGAGTTTCTGGATAGCCGGTATCAAAAACGCGGCGGTTTTGCCGGTACCGGTGTTTGCGAGACCCAGGACGTCGCGGCCCTCGAGTATACTCGGGATTGTCTGGTCTTGGATGGCGCTTGGCGTCACGTAGCCTTTGCTGGCAATGTTGTCTTGGAGTCGGTGATTAAGGGGAAAGTCGACGAACTGGTGTGCCGGTACGTACGGTGTTTCGTCGCGGGCAACGACGGCTTTGTTGACGAATTTACTTGGGTGAATGTATTGGCCGCGAGCTTTTTTGCCGCCTGCTGTGCTGCGCCGACCACCTTGAGTGTTACCGCCAACTGGGCGGCCATTGCCAAAACGGCGGGCCGACGGTCGTGATCCGCTGTCCGTGCGGGATGCAGAACTACCAGATGTACCATTTACTGCATTGAGCGTTGCAAATAGCTTGTCTTCTGGAGTTGTTCGACGTTTGGGCCGAAAATTGTTACGTGGGCGCGGTGTGCCCTGCCCTGACGGGCGCTTTGAATAATTGTTCATACGTTTCCTTTTGGTATGAGAATTGATATCTGGCGACGGGCGTCTCACGGGCGCACTGTCTTCTACACGAATAGCGAGAAATGCCCGATATCCATACTAGATTTACCCATTATAGCACATGCATTTACAAAGTCAAGCATTTGTGATAAAATAGTGTTAGTTACTTCGGAAGGTCCGAAGGACATGCGCACGAAATCAGGAGGTATCATGGCTGACAGGCCATCTCCCCAGGTCCGTCTCTATCACAACCCGTGGTCGGAGACGGTGCCTGACGACGTACTGCTTGGCTTGTTGCTGAGTGCTGCTGTCGAAGCCGACAAAGTGCTCATTGACATGATCGCTCGCGGAGAGGTCGAGGCTGGATGTGAGTCCTATGCCTACGTCATCCTCGATCCGACCAAGCCGCGTGATCAGATCACGCCTGTCGACCGCGTCATGGCGGCAGTGCTGCTCGGGCCCGATGCCGAACGCTACCTGCCGAACGCGTTGGCCAAGGCTGACGCGCATGACCGGCATGGCATCCCGAACGGCCTACTCGTTAAGGGAGCCAACTGGGCGCTCGGAAATGGCGACTTCGCCTGGGGCAACAGTGTCTGTGGTGTCGTCGTAGACCCTGATGGCCTCGGCGGCAACGACGTCATTTATGACGTTGGTGTGGCTGCTGGCAGTGGCTTGTCGGTCGAGCAGGATGCGGAGTTCGCCTATCGAATTTCCGACCACTTCCTCGGTCGAGTGCACGACGCTCGCGAGCTCTGGCTCGAGAAGCATCGTCGAAACGGCTCGCGGCGCTGGTTCAATACAGCCGACGAACCGCCGGCACACTACATGGCGATCCTCTATCGCCGGTACGTGCAGCCGTCCTTCTGAAC
>JBAQIV010000075.1:0-6003 GCA_049289035.1 Saccharimonadales bacterium (SeqCode)
ATGCTGCATGGATAATATTTTTCTTTGTACTATCACTTTTAGTTTTGCTTATTACACAAGGCCAACCCCTTGCAGAAAATCACGAAACATTGGCACACCCAATCGCGAAATTACCGCTGCATATGCAACTTTTTCTCGCGGTGCTATGTGCACCGATCATCGAGGAGATAACCTATCGAGGTATACTGTTCAACGCTTTAATAAGACGTTATAAATTGTCGACAAGTATTATATTGTCCGCGCTTATATTCGCAATCATACATCTTGACCCAATGGTAATGCTCATAACTATACCCCTCAGTATCTGGACGGTAATCATGTACAGGCGTCTTGGCAGTATCATACCGGGGATTATCCTCCATGCAAGCTGGAATCTTATCGTTACACTTATCAAGAATTACCAGTAAAGCTCATTCTACTTAGACCATATCATAACACTCGATTTATCTCTTCCAGTGTCGTTTCACCACGGAGAGCTTTCAGTATACCGTCTTGCATCATGGTGAGCATACCCTCTTCGCTGGCGGCTGATTCAACTGCTGCCACGTTGACATCTTTGATATCACCGCGGATGAACTTTTGGATACGCTCCGTCACGAGAAGCTGCTCCATGATCATGATTCGCCCCTTGTAGCCAAATGGATTGCTGTCACTTTTCCCTGGTTTGTAGAGCTGGCAATTGTCAATATCGGGCGCATCCACACCGTCTGGTAAACGACCGAGATTATCGCGTAACCATGTTTTGGTTGTTTCATCTGGGTCGTAGGCTATCTTCGTCTCGTCATCGAGACGACGCACCAAACGCTGGGCGATAACCATACGGATAGCATTGGCAAAAATTGGATTAGTACCAATCATATCGATCATACGAGCAAACGCCGCAGCCGCACTGGAAGCGTGAAAGGTTGTGAGCACCAGATGACCCGTGATAGACGCTTGTATGGCCGTACGTGCCGTATCGACGTCGCGAATTTCACCGACCATGACTACATCAGGGTCAAGTCGCAGCACAGCACGTAGCTTGTCAGCAAAACTGTCGCCACCGGTGGTGTTAACTGGTATTTGGCTAATACCGTTTATGCTCATCTCGATAGGATCTTCGAGCGTCAATAGCTTGCGATCAGGCGTATTAAGCGCATTGAGTATGCTGTAGAGCGTAGTACTTTTGCCAGAACCCGTCGGACCGACCACCATGAGCATGCCATGCGGGTGAGCAATCAGTTCTTCGAGGTTACTTTGTCGGTGCTCGTCTAGACCGAGCCGCTCAATCTTGAGTAGCTCTTCGTCGAAGTTAAATAGTCGTATAACTGCATCTTGACCATAGCCTGTCGGCACAGTTTCGATACGCATATTGAGCAGTCGGTCTGGCTTATCTTTTGAGGTATGTTGCATGTGGCCACTTTGCGGCTCCTGTGAAGCCGTCGATATATTGGCACGTGACGCAATAGAAGCAAAAAGTATACGATATTTTTCAGGTGTCAGCTCGGCAATTGTATGCAGCGCACCGTCGACACGCATACGTACTCGTACGTTTTCACGTTGGCATTCCAGATGTATGTCACTGGCACCGAGGTCATCGGCTTGTTCGATGAGGTAGTCGACGATATCGTCGGTTCGCACATTTTCAAACGTCTGCGATACTTTTTCTACTGTGTCGCTGTCACCTTCGGAAGCAATCGTGACGTCGTCGTAATGAACTTCTTTGGGCGGGTCGTAGCGCAACATGTACTCGCGAAAACCACTGAGGCTAATGAGAACAAACTCGACAACAGTCGACTTACCAGAAAAATCATTTTCGATCGCTCGCATGACCGATTGTGGCGTGCTCGAGGTAATACCAAAAACTGCCGAATGCTGATCAGTACCCTCACGAAGCGGGATGACTTTTTGTTGGTACATCTGCGGGATCGTCAAACTTGTTGTTACCAGTGTCGCTGCTTCGGCCATGCCACGCGTATCAAGATATGACAAACCAAGTATTGCCGCCCGTTCACGCGTACTATTTTCTTCTTGCTCGCGGAAGCGAGATTGTTGCTTGTCATCGTTCATTGGTTTTATTGTAGCAGAAAAGCGTAATCACTTTCACCTGGTATAGTAGCTATATGCGCTCAGTCATCGTCATCGCTCACAATATACGCTCCTGCCACAATGTTGGCAGTATCTTTCGGACCTGTGAAGGTTTTGGGGTTGAACAGATTATACTCAGCGGCTACACGCCGTATCCTCAGCTAGTGAACGATGTACGTCTGCCACATATTGCTCAGAAAATCACTGCACAAATTCATAAGACTGCACTGGGTGCAGAAACACTGGTGCCATTCTCGCAAACTAATCAAGTCGACTGGCAAGCCTTGCGTGACGCTGGCTACCGTATTGTTGCCCTTGAACAGTCACCTACGTCTATACTGCTGCCAAATTATGCACCGCCAGACAAAATAGCTTTGCTGCTCGGTGAAGAAGTTGACGGTGTAGCAGCCAACCTACTCGCCGAGTGTGATGACGCGCTTGAAATACCGATGTTTGGGCGCAAGGAGTCGTTTAATGTCTCAATCGCGGCTGGGATTGCCTTGTATCATCTCCGTATGATGTAGTATACTAAATTTAAGATAGTGCTTATGAAAAAACACACACACCATCTTCATTCGGTTAGGGTTATCCTCTTTGGCGTGTTGCTTATTGCCGTTGCGCTCGTACGCGTCAATAGTCATGCCTTGCCGCGTGTCGCAACCAACACACACCCAAACCAGGCCGTCCTCGCCTATTCATCCTCGATTAGTCGCGCGGCACTCCTGGCTGAAAATAATGCCTCAAGAGCGGCAAACGGGCTCGGCGCCATGACACTCAACTCCCAGCTTAATAACTCAGCTCAGGCCAAAGCCCAAAACATGGCCGACAATAACTACTGGGCGCACGTTGCACCTGACGGTACGCAACCGTGGTATTTCTTTGAAGCCGCTGGCTATAGCTATCAAGGAGCAGGTGAAAATCTCGCCTATGGATTTGATACATCGTTTGCTGTCAATCAAGGCTGGATGAACAGCCCGGGTCATAAAGCAAATATTCTGGGTGATTACGCCGATGTCGGTTTTGGTTTTGTCAATGCACCCAACTTTCAGGGTGGTGAGTACACGATTGTTGTGGCGCATTACGGCAAACCGCTGTCATACACCGCACCAGCTAAGCCAGCGCCAACTGCCAGTAACACGGTACCCGCACCGGCACCGGCTCCCGTCGCGTCTGCACCAAAATCAAATACTACGCCAGCCCCCACTTCGGCACCGTCACCAGCCACTACTCCAGTAACAGCTCCCGAAACACCCGCAGCACCATCTACGCCCGCTCCAACCGAAAGCAAGGCATCAAAACCAAGTGAAAACCCCTCCACTCCAGCCCCAGTTGCAGTTGGGGCTGCCAAAAATGTCTCGGTATTTGAATCACTCAGTATCGGCAGTATCCCGCCCATGGCAGCCATCAGCCTCGGCGTTACTCTTGCGGTTGGTCTCGGTTATGCTCTGACGCATCGACGCCTCATGCAGCACGCTCTGGCCACCAGCGAGCATTTCGTCGTGGCTCACCCAACGTTTGACGCGCTCGCACTCACGCTGGCCGTCGCACTTATATTGTCGTCAACGGTTGCACGGCTGCAGTAAGATTCGTCGGCTGTGCGTTGTTGAAATAATGCGACTCGGTTATTTTATCTTTATGCTTTCGCTACCAAGCAACTGACCAATTCGTTGTGCAAGCTCGGGTGACGGTTCGGCTCGAAACGGCAAACGTATGGCCGAATCTTTCTTTTCGCCAAGTACTAAGATGATCTCGCTTTGACCTGGGAAATCATTGAATATCTTTTTAAGCGCAAGTAGTGCTTGTTGATCATTTGGGTCCGACACCTTGACATAGATTTTGCGCGGCGTTTCGTCAACTGGTACGTATTCGACATGTGGTATCGACGCGACCGGCTCAGTCGATGCGGCCGGCTTCTTTGGCCTGGGCACTTTCATTTTTTTGCCGGTACTCTTATAGTCGTCAAGTTCTTGATTTGTCACAAAGGTAACTTCGTCGGCAATAATTTTTGCTGCGCCCAGTGACTTGCCCTCACGATCTGTACTACTAATTTTACCGCTTACTTTGATGACAGCATCCTGTACCAGCTGCTCGCCAACTTCTTCAAATGTTTTTGGAAACACAATGACCTCGCCAGCGCCCGACTTGTCTTCGAGCGCAACAAATGCCATTTTACTACCGTTTTTTGTAAGAATAGTGCGCACACTCGAAATCACTCCTCCAACCACCACAGCCTTTTTGTCATGGTTTTCGGTGATCTCAGCAAGCGCAACGGTTTGCTCGGCAAAATAATCATCATACTTATCGAGCGGGTGTGCACTGAGGTAAAGCCCTAGCAGCTCGCGTTCCCACTGTAGCATTTCTCTTTCGTGATGCTGGGCCGGGGCTTGTTCGAGGGTTATATCTGGTATAGTGACAACATCGCCCATCCCACCAAATAAATCAGCTTGGTTACTCGCTGCATCACGCTGGACTTTACTAGCATAGCCGGTAATGGTGTCGAGGTTAAACAGCAGGTCAGAGCGCGTGCCGTAACTGTCATACGCACCAGACTTGATGAGTGATTCCCAGGCGCGACGGTTAAATTTGCTGGTAGCAACACGACGAGCAAAGTCTCCAATACCCATAAATGGCCCATCTTCATCGCGTGTTCGGATGAGTTCCTCAACCGCATTTTCACCGACACCCTTAACCGCAACCATGCCGAAACGAATCTCATTTTTACCTGGTACAACAGCAAATTCTTTGTAGCTGAGGTTGATGTCGGGCGGCAATACGCCAATCCCCATGTGTTTGCACTCCGCAATTTCAATCGCAAGTCGATCGATGTCATCGCGGTCACTGGTCATGAGCGCCGCCATAAACGCATCGGGGTAGTGAGCCTTGAGATATGCCGTCCAATAGGCGATGAGGGCGTAACACGCTGAGTGCGATTTGTTAAATGCGTAGTCGGCAAAACCTAGTATATCGCGCCAAATCTTTTCAACGGTTGCCCGAGGCACGCCATGCTCAATCGCTCCCTCGATAAATTTGTCGCCCATTTTTTTCATGACTTCGGGGATTTTTTTACCAATACCTTTACGCAGCGTATCGGCTTCACCACCAGTAAAGCCTGACATTTCTTTGCTCATCTGCATGACTTGTTCTTGGTAGACAATGACGCCATAGGTCGATTGCAAAGCATTTTTAGTGAGCTCGTGTTCGTAGGTTACTTTCTCGAGTCCGTTTTTGCGCGCTACAAATGAATCGGTCAGTCCGGCACCGAGCGGGCCTGGTCGATACAGCGCACACATCGCAATGATATCGCTAAATTCAGTCGGCTTGAGGTCTTTGAGATAACGTTTCATACCAGATGACTCCAGCTGAAATACTCCCGTGGTATCACCGCGCTGAAACAGTTCATAGGTCTTCGGGTCGTCCAGCGGAATTTCACTAAGGTTTATAGTGTCATGGTAGACTTTACGAATGATACGCAGTGCATTGTTGATAATCGTAAGGTTACTGAGACCCAAAAAATCCATCTTCAGGAGACCCAAGTCCTCAATAGGTCCCATAGGGTATTGAGTCGCCACAACGCCTTTTTGTGCCATTTCAAGCGGCGCATAGTTCACAATCGCTTCAGGGGCAATTACTACCCCGGCAGCATGCACCCCGTGACTACGAATTGTGCCCTCGAGCCGCATCGCGTAGTCAATGACGCGCGTCGCAGTTGGGTTGGTTTCGTATTCTTTTTTAAGGTCGGGGTCGGTTGTGATACATGTGCTGAGTGGTATATGACGCCCCTGTATCGGCGGCGGAATAAGCTTGGCAAGCTTGTCAGCTTCGGCATAGGGCACTTGCAACACGCGCGCGACATCACGTACGGCTGCCCGGGCTGCCATCTTACCAAATGTCGTAATGTTCGCGACGCGTTCTTTGCCGTATTTTTCAACACAATAC
>JBAQIV010000076.1:0-5410 GCA_049289035.1 Saccharimonadales bacterium (SeqCode)
GTATTATACGGTATACAAAATACGGTATACTAGTGGCATGGCTCATACACACAAACACGAAAAAAGAGTTTGGCTACCTGACGCGCATCTCGTCAAGGCAATCGCCGAATCAACTGAAAATCTTCGCAGTAGCGACGATGAATTTGAGCGAGCCTTTCGCATCCTCAAAAAATACCCACAGCGAATCACTGTTTTTGGCTCAGCCAGAACACCAGCAAGCGACAAATATTACAAATTAGCCGTCGAAGTCTGTTACGCATTATCGCGACAAGGTTACGCAATCGTCAGCGGTGGCGGACCGGGCATCATGGAAGCGGCCAATCGTGGCGCGCACAAGGCCGGAGGCGGTTCGATAGGTTTTAATATTGTATTGCCACGAGAGCAAAAACTAAACCCCTACACGACAGATCGACTTGAGTTCCATTATTACTTTACACGAAAAGTCATGATGGTATTTTATGCCCATGCATACGTTTATTTTCCGGGAGGTTTTGGCACATTTGATGAGCTGTTTGAGGTGCTCAACATGATGCAAACGAAAAAGATGCCGGTAGCACCGATTATTTTAGTGGGCAAAGATTACTGGCACGATGTCGACCGTTTTATAAAGAAAAGTATGATGGAAACTGGTATGATATCGCCTGGCGAAGAAAAGATCTACACAATCACAGACGATATCGACGAAATATGCGAGATCATCAATGCCGACTACCAAACATAACCCTAGTCTATGTTGAATCGTCGCAGTGTCAGGTGCCGTAGTGGCGCAATGGTGAGATAGCGGCGAAACAGTTCGGTCTCGAGCTCACGGCGCAAGTAGCGCAGCGAACGCTCTGCAAACGGCACGTCATGCGAGGCATCGATCGCGAGATCAACCAGGTTATAGCCAACTGGCTGTGTGTCGTGTGTAGCGACATGGCCGAGATTGGCCCATAGTACCATGGTTTCAATCAGGCGAGCGAGCGCATCATTGGTTGACTCATAGTGCCAATCGCTGTCTTGCATATGTGGCCCGAGATCGTGGCCGGCAACCGCCACATGACGATGCAAACTACGCCAATGCACTGGGTGATCCGCTAGCTGTATATGGCCAGTCGTATCGCCGATCAACGCATCGATCACCGCTGCGCCATAGTCGCTGCCAGCGTGACGGTATTTAAGCAAACTACTCATCATGGATATCTCGGCAACGTAGTGTAATAGCAGTGCCACGGTCCGTAGCGTGTAGCCCCGCACTACCTTTTCACGCGTTGGCGCAACGAGCACGCAGCCCATTTCTTTACTATGCAGTACCAAGTGGTGACGACGATGTGTCGCCATGAGCGGCTGTACATAGACGGCCTTGTCGAGTACGCCGACTTCGATCGGCCGCGACTCAAAATCACGTGGCGTTAGACGGTCATACAGTTTAGTCAGTGATTGATTCCAGGCCGATGATTCGACATACCGTGCCGCTACCATGATATGCGAGACTGGTTCGTGTTTGAGTAGACTCGCCACCGAGCGATAGCCCAGGGCTGCCATGACGGATTTTGGTGGATGCGCACGCAGGAGTGATTTGGCAACTGCCGGTTTCATAGCCCAGCATTCACGCCTGCCTACGTGAGTACGGATCGCCTTCATAATGAGTGGGGTCATTTCGCTGACCGCATTGGGATGGGTACCGCCAAGTGCACCGGCTAGGCGCTGATTGTCGTCAACCACACGGCTGCGTAGTACCATATAAAGCTCATGGGGCGTGGTATCTGCTGGGTCGAGGTTGAGACAGCGATGCATAGCCGCCGAACGACTAGCCAGCTCGCCAATGAGTGCAACGTCGATCGCGTTGCCATCGACCGACCGCTCCAGCTGCGCCAGCACATTGGCAAAATATGTCGGTTCGTAGCCCAATATATCGCTAATAATTCGCGACATACTAGCGCCTACCTCACGGCTTTGTTGGCACTGCCAAAGGCTTCAATTTTTTCTTCGACCACGCGCTGCACTGCGTCGTAGACAACCGGCATGAGTTTGACGATGGCGTATTCTTTGGGGTTGTCTTTGAGCACTTTTTCGAGCGTGGTGCGGAAAACGTAGCGCATGTCGCTGTTGATATTGATCTTGCTCACACCAATACGCGCCGCTTCTTCAAAAAAGTGTAACGGTGTGCCACTGCCACCATGCAGGCTTATTTGGCAGCCGATTGCATCACGAATGCGCTGCAATAGTTCGAGGTCAAGCTGCTTTGGCACCGGGTACTTACCGTGTAGGTTGCCTATGGCCGCCGCAAATGTGTCGATACCAGTCGCCTCCACGAAAGCCTTCGCACTTTCGGGCGTGCTAAAGGTCTTTTTGATCTCGTCATAGTTGATATCTTCCTCATGCAGGTTCGATGACCCACCAAAATAATGCGGCTCGCTTTCGACAAGTGCCCCCGTAAATCGCGCATACTCCACGACCTCGCGCGTTTTGGCCACGATCTCTTCTTCACTTGCCTCGTGGTTAGCCTGGCTTATGTCGATATGAATAAACTCAAACCCAATGTCAATCGCTCGCTTGCAATCTTCGACACTGGGGCTGTGGTCGAGGTTGACGTACATCTCGACACCGTATTCTTCACGGTAGTTGTCAACCATATCGCGAATATTTTCGAGCCCCAAAGCTTTGACTTCACCGTCGCTGACTTCGACCAGCACTGGCGCATTTTTGGCCTGTGCTGCCCGTGCAATGGCGATGAGCGTCTCTTGGTTGTCGATATTAAACGCCCCCACCGCAAAATGCTGTTGGCGACTGCGCTGCATAAGATGCCGCGCCTTGAGGCAGCGGTTACGAATTTCCGGGATAGAAAGTGACATATTATTTCATCCTTTCTGCTTTATAGCTAGCAGGGGCTTTTTCGAGCCATTCTTTGAGCTCGCGCGCAGTCAGCAGGCCTTGCTGTGCTCCAGGGTACAGCACTACGCTGGCTGGCGTAATCGGCGCCAATTGTAAGGCACCTTCCAGACTGTAGCCTTTAATGAGTGCACCCACAAAGGTACTGGTGTAAGCGTCACCACAACCAGTCCGTTCGACTGGCGGCGCCACGTCTGGGTAAATTGGCATATACAGTCGTTGATTGCCATCGCTGGCATAGCTCCCGTTGTGACCGTCAGAAATCAACACGATTTTGGGGCCGAGCTCATGCAGCTTGTCAATCAGTTCGTGCAGATTGTCATAGCTACCGCCTGTCACCTGTACCGCCTCTTCGCGGTTGAGCGCCACGACGTCGCTACGCTGATAGACATGCTTGAGACGCTCTTTGCCAAATTTTATCTGGTACGTCCCAGGTTGAAACGCCAGTTTCACTTCGGGGTGACGCTCCAGCCATTCCATTATGTCGTCGTGCATGTCGACAGCATTTTCGGCAATTGAGCTAAAGTACAGCCACTTGGGCACCTCGCTTTTGTGGAGGTGCGGCCAGTGGTAATCATAGTGCTCGTGATTAATAAGTATCGTGCGATCATCTTTGTACCACAGCACATAGTGGTAGTTGGTATTTTTACCGTGTTGTAGCTTAATCAGAAACGTGTCGACGCCTTTTTTTTGCAGTTCGGTCACGACTTGACGACCGCGTTGGTCGTTGCCGAGGTTGGTGGCGAGCGCACTATTGAGACCAAGTTTGGCAAAGTTCACCGCGGCATTGGCGGCATTGCCGACACCGTAGATGACGGTTGATTTTTCAAATGGCACTTTCATGCCGTACGGCACGCCAAGCCAGCGCTGGCCCTGGCCTTCGTCGGTGACACGACCCTGGTCTTCGAATAGTCGTATAAAATCGTCTATGACGGTGTCGCCGACCGAAATAACATCGATCGCGTAGGGGGTATCGTTGACGTCTTTGGGCTCGCTGGGCATAGCTATACTCCTTGGTGATATTGTGGGTTATGTTGTATAAATTTTTTCGTTGTCGTGGCAATGGCGGCGCCAGTCAGACCAAAATGCTCGAGTAGCTGCTCCGGTTTACCTGACTCACCAAACCGATCTTGCATGCCCATACGATGAATTGGCACAGGTAGTCGCTCGGTTGAAAGTTCACAGACAGCACTGCCAAATCCGCCAGCAATTTGCGCCTCTTCGACGGTCACAGCACGACCGCATTTTCTCAGGCTAGCGAGTATGGTCTCGTCGTCGAGTGGTTTGACTGTCGGTACGTGTACAACTTCGGCGTGTATGCCGCGGTGCGCAAGTTCTTCCGCGGCTACCAGGCATTGATACGTCATGGTGCCGGTGCCGAGTAGCGCCACATCGGTGCCTTCGCGCAGCACATAGGCTTTGCCTATCTCAAACGGTGTGTCGTCGGTTGTAAAGACTGGCGTGGCTTCGCGTGCCAGTCGCAAGTAGGCGGGCGTGGCTTGGCGGGCAATTGCCAGCGTGGCTTTTTCGGCCTCTTTACTATCACCCGGTGCAATCACAATCATATGCGGCAGCACGCGCATCAGCGCAATATCTTCGAGCATCTGATGCGTTGCGCCGTCTGGCCCAACCGAGATACCAGCGTGCGACCCCACCACACACACAAAGCGTTCATTGAGGCATATCGTCGTACGAATTTGTTCCCAGTTGCGTCCCGGACTAAATGCCGCATAGCTGCTGGCAAATGGTTTTTTGCCCATGGCACTCATACCAGCCGCGACGGTCACGAGGTTTTGTTCGGCCACACCGATCTCGACAAATCGCTCCGGATGCGCTTCTTTAAAGAGGTGCATCTGAGTGCTCTCCGTCAAATCAGCACACAGCGCCACCACGCTGGCGTCTTCGTCCCCCGCCCGCTTAAGCCCACGCCCGAAACCAGCTCGCAACGAATCTTCTTTCAGTGAAGTTAAATCATCAACCAAGGTATATTTCACCATAGCATCATACCCACCCCTATACATGCGACACATGACGCAAGTAGCTTCTTTTTAATAAACGTTAGTTCTTTTAATAGTATAGCAGCCAGTAGTGTCGTCAGTATAACCTTGAAGCCGCTCAACGCGCCGATAAGCGACGCATTATTTGCTCCCACGAGAGAGAGGATAAACAACAGACCAGCACCGCCACGGACAAGCCCCATTACAAATACTCGATTCCTAAAATCTGATTTATAAAAATGCTTAAATTCACCTCGATTATAGTACACAGCAAGCAAAAGTAACGGGACAAACTGCAGACCTATGCCGACTATTGCATACGTGGGAGCGCCGATGTTGTTTAGCAGGTATTTTTCACCTGTTATAGCAAGTCCAAAACAGACGCTCGCAATAACACTGAGGGTACTTGCTAAAACAAAATTGTGGTGATGTTTGGGCGTTTGTTTGGTAGAAAATATGAGGTAAATGCTCACCATCAACAACAGTCCGCCGCCAAGTTGTAGACTCGACAAGCTCTCGCCTATCAATACCGAAGACAATAC
>JBAQIV010000077.1:0-2545 GCA_049289035.1 Saccharimonadales bacterium (SeqCode)
ACTGAAAAGCGACTCAGCACAAAGTCGGCATCGTCTATGCGGTCGCGGAGTTCATTGGCGGTGCCTATGCGTAGTCGGGCAGTGTCTTGTCCTATATGGTCTGTGACCGACTTCACCCCGTTGTTGCCGGCGTCGCTGCCGCCCCAACGTGTGCGCAGGGTACCAAACGGCAGCGCCATGTCGTCATAAACAAGCAAGATATCGCGCGGTGATATGCGGTAAAAATCGGCGATAATGCGCACGGCCTCGCCAGACAGGTTGTAGTAGGTGGTTGGCTGAGCGATGATAACTTTTGCGTCACCTGCCCCAAACCCTGCGATGCGAGCTTTAAACTTGTCTTTGAGGACAAATTGAAGGCTGCGGGCCTTCGCAAACTCTTCAACACACCAAAACCCGACATTGTGCCGAGTGCCGCGGTACTGCGCGTCTGGGTTACCGAGTCCGACGATGAGTTTCATACTTACCAGTGTAGCTGATAGCTCAAAAATTGCAAAAATACTCCAATCATTACATCGTACACATAGACATAGTAGTAAAATTGTGATAAAATATATACTATGTCACACCCGTGACCGCTCCTACTACTCCTCTGGACGGAGGTGAAAATCTATGTCACACCAGTTTGATGTGCCTATCGAGGTTGCAATGCTGTGGGTGCTGCTGGTCTTATACGCCATTGCGATGACGACTCTCGTAAGAGGTGTTGACGGCTACAAGCTGTTCGGCATATGGCACCCACACATGCTGCGTTCGCTATTCGTTAGCGCTGCCGGGCCATTGCTCATGGCGTGGTCTTCACTACGCAGCGCCTTCGATGGTTCGCGTGGTGCGATCATTGCCTGGCTTGTTGGCCTGGCCGCTATTGCACTCATACGGTGGCGCCGCTGGTACGGATCAGGGCTTATACTGGTTGCCATGGGGTGGTCAGTGGTAGCCGTCTGCATGGCAGGTGGGCTGCATCCCTCTGTGGTTGGTATTGTCATATGGTTTTCACCTCTGCTGGCGCCAGGCGTCATCATTGCCGCAACCCCTAAGACGTTTGATCACCATCTCAAAGTGGTGGTGAGTATGTATATTGGGTCGGCCGCTCTGCACTGGTACCTATTCGGTGAAGAGTATCAGAGGATCTCAGACTTCACCGTCGTTCACGGACTGCTGATGTTTCGGATACTGATGTCCGTGATACTCGCAGGGCTGACGATGGCGGTACTGCTCGGCATCCAACATATCCTGGCCCACTCG
Source organism: Saccharimonadales bacterium (SeqCode) (assembly GCA_049289035.1). Lineage (GTDB taxonomy): Bacteria > Patescibacteriota > Saccharimonadia > Saccharimonadales > Saccharimonadaceae > JAPUDQ01. The sequence goes on from JBAQIV010000077.1 coordinate 1,243, forward strand.
CGCTGGTTTCGTCGACCATTTAGCTGGTACGAGATCATGTGTGGAGACGAATTGAGGTACGAGTTGCAGTATGAACCGTGCCGCCAGACCCGGCTACGGGTCATGAGGTATCTGTCGGGCAACCCCCAGCCACGTCAGGTCGTGTCTCTCGCTCAGCTATTGAAGTACATCTGGACTGGGCGATAAACAGTAGGAGCGTCGGGCTCTCGTGGTAGACACACGGGAGCCTTTCGCTTTTTATGTGGTAACGACAATGTGCGGAAGTAGTTAAAAAATGCCAATACTGATAGCAAAGATGGATTTATAGGGTATAATATGGCAGAAGCTTGTCGATTTGTCGCAGTACGCAACTCTTAAGGAGCAGCAATGACGAAAACGAAGCCCGCTGTGTGGTTTTCTGTGATCGAGCGAAGCGGTGTGCAAGAGGATCGGGTCATCTTGACATGCGTCCTGATCTGGCGCGGTCAGCAACGTCGCGTGTATCTGGTGGGACGCCCAAAGGAAGTTCTTCGGGCTGCACGCCAATTCGGACACTTCCTGACGCGGCGCCGTCTGCGTGGGAAACTCTTCGAGAGCGTCTTTGACTATCTCGAGCTGCTAGGCAATCCGCGTGACCAGGGCTGCTGGCAGTTCTCACTAGACAACCCCACACTTGTCACGATGTGGCAGCCCGTCGCGCAGCGGCTGCAATCCGGCTGTCCAGTCGCCTAGCCGACACTGTAAGCCCGAGCCCCCCGCCATGAGGTAAGAGCCCCGCTCCCTCACCGGCGCGGGGCTCTTACCTTTTTATGGAGCAAAAGTAATTTTGTGTTTTGTATTGTGTCATATTGTGTCTGATCGGACATATTTTGACACAACATGAGTATGAGAGGTGTGCAAAAAATCACACACATAAAAACTTAGGCAGTGTATAACTCAGGTAGCGTATAGTTGACGAGATATACTAGTGTCTCGTAAGTGGGGTGATCACGACTCTTTCTTGGCTTCTTGGCGAAAACTAAACATGATGGGCGTGCCGGTGAAGTCAAATTCTTCACGGAGTTGGCGCTCGAGGTAGCGTTTGTATGACCAGTGCAACAGTTTGAGATTACCGCCAAATATGACAAACCACGGTGGCGCGGTGTCGGTTTGTACCATATAGCGCAGTTTGGGGTAGGTATTTTTGAGTCCAGCGGGCGGATGCGCATGCACACAGCGCTGCAAAATGCGGTTAAGTTCGGTCGTTTTAATCTGTTGTTGGCGACGGTCGTGGATTTGCATGCTGAGCTCAAATATCTTGGTGGCGTTACGGCCAGTAATGGAG